>JAFDYA010000059.1 GCA_018267675.1 Bacteroidota bacterium | reverse complement strand
TTCAAAAATATTGATTTGACGGTAACTAAGTTTTGGGATTAGAATTTGAGGCTTAGGTTGATAAAGAAGTTACGACCATAAGCATAGAAATATTTTGGTGGAAATTTGTTGGGATTGTGCTCGGAGAAATCATATCGCAACTGTTCAAAGCCTCCAGTTTGGATGTTCTTATTGTCCAGTAAATTGGATACTCCTGCATTGAAATAAAGGAAAGTATTGCGGGAGATGCGTTTGTCAAATTTGTGCAGCATGAAGGATTTGCTTACACTTATATCCATAGTAAAGGCAGAGGGAAGCTTTTGTTGGTCTAAAATACTATGGTAGGGTAAAGAGCCAACCGGTACACCTTCAACAGCCTCAACAGAACGTTGGTCGGGACTAATATCTACATAGTTTCTATCAAAATAGTTGAAGTTTACATTGGCATACCAATATTTCTTAGGGCCATAGCGCACACCAAGCGTGTAGGCGTTTTGCGGCCCTACAGCAAGGTTGTAATTTTTGATATAAACATTCCGGTTGGTGGGCGATTGAATCGTGTCATTGTCCCGGTAAATACCAATAGATTTCGGATTGCTGGTATAAAAGGCTTGGCCAATTGCCGCAACACCTGTGACAGCCAGTGTAGAGTTGATTTTTACTTCAGCCCCAAGTTCGAGGCCGGTAGAACGGGTATTTACCCCACTCATCACATAGTTTGTAAAAGAGCGGAATGCAGGGTCATCATTATAAAAACGCTTAATTATGTTGGCATCTTTTACTTCGGTAGCATAGCCTACAATTCGAATATTATATTGGGGAGTACGCATCAGATACCCGGCTTCTATGCTGCTAGTTTTTTCTGTAGTTGCATAGTCCACCACTTGGTTTCTGGATGCGGGTGAGATGAAAGTATTGTCAAATTCCGGAGCATCCTGTACGTGTTGGGCATTTATGAAAAAGTAATTGCGTCCATCCATTTTATAGGTAGCACCACCCTTGATGCCGTAGGTAGCAAAGCTTTGGACATGGCTTTTCCCGTAAGAGTTGTTTGGGAAAAGACCATTCTGGTATAAGCCTTCCCGGAAGAAATCGGTAAAGCCTGCTCGGGCAGCAACGAAGAAGTCCACCTTGTTGTAATTAAACACGGACTGTCCCCATAAAAAAGCTTTTGTGAAGTGGCTGATATAATCGTAGTTGTATTTGTCGCCTACTCTTATTAACCGATTAGGATGCGCTAAATCATACTGGTCGTAGCTGGCATTGGGGATATTTTGCTGGAAGGCAAACTGGTTGAGGTTTACATAAAAATCACCACCAAGCAAGTCGCTTAGTTCTTTATAGCTTTCTGTCTTTTGGTAGATGTACTGCAAGCCGCCTTGTACATTGATATGTTCGCCCAGCACTTTGTTTAGTGTCGTGTTGAAGGATATCTTTTTGGTATTGTCCACATAGTCGCCCAGGACATAGACGGAGCGGCGGCCTACGATATCATTTCCCGGAATTCCATCTACGTCTTGCATGGTTTGTACATTCATGTAGTTGGCATTGTACATCTTGTCCCAATCCACTTGTTTTTGCGCATTGAATAAGGATGCATTGGGGTCGTCGCCATTAAGTAGGGCATAGCTGGGAAGGTTGCGGTAGTAGTCCGGGCGCGGGTTTTCCGCATTATACCAGTCCAAAGCACTATTTCTATTTTCGCCAAATTGATAAGCTAGGCTTGTGTTCCAACGGAACGTATTATTTGGCGCATAGTTATAGTTGAGAATGGTAACAGGCTGGAAATTATTGGCTACACGACTGTTTCTTTTTTCTCCATTTAGATAGCCCCAGTTTGGATTGTAGAAATTGGATCCAGCAAGGTCATAGACTTCTTGGGTGACCGGTGAGCTTTTCCCCCGACGGCTGGGCGCTCCAAAAGTTGTCAAGCTCAATTCATGCTTGGAACCGATCCGTTTGCTCACAGCAGCATAATAGGAATAGGCATCATAGAATGTCCCCTCGATATAGCCTTCCTTTGCCCAGCGCTTGGAAGCCGATAGTGAATAGGCCCATCCGCTTTTCAATAAGCCGCTACTATGCGTGACCATAAGTCGATTGCGGTAGCTTCTGTTGGCAATACTATAACTCACTCGTGTTTGTTGTCTTTGTTTAGCAGCAGTAGCATCAAAGGAGCTTGTGCCATTGATACCGCCAAACGCGATCTCCGATGCGCCTAAGCCATAGCTGCCAGTACGATTTCTAAAGACATCATTGAGGCCACCCCATTGTGCCCAATAAGCATCGCCACTTTCCACATCATTCATTGGTGCGCCGTTGATATACACATCCTGGCCTCCCCGATTGATTCCACGTGCTTGAAAACGCAGGGGGCCAAAGGTGAAGGCAACAGCCGAAGTGAAGGGGTCTCTTGATGCTGTGAGCAAACCGCTGACGCTACTCATCCGCACGCCATCATCCTCAGTACTGATACTGCTATTGTCTTCTAGCGATATTGTCGGGATGTCAAATCCTTTTTGAGCGCCATGGGCATCATTAGGTGTGATGAGGACGTAGCCTAGATCCACAAGTGGCTTATCTACATTTATCTTGAGCGAATCTCTAAAACTATTTTGAGTCCCAATATAAATTCTCTGATTACCAAAAGGGACATTGTCAAATGAGAAATTACCCGCTTCGTCCGTGGTGGTCATCATCTTGAGGTAGGGAATGGATACTTTGGTATCATTCACCGGTAATCTATCAGTTGCAGTGAGTACTCTTCCTTTGACTAATGCAGATCGTTTAGCTTCCGGATTGGATTGGGCACTTGCTTGTGCAACGAAAAACACGATACTGATAAAAATGAAATAGGGTTGCTGTCTTAACATACAAGGAATCGCTAAAAATATTCGCAAAAGTAATTGTATCTAGTTAAGGTTGGGGGTTTTATTTGATAGGTGGGGATTATGTGTTGGTTAAGTTTTTCTAGTACTTCAACTATAAAAATGGGAAATGTTGATAATCTCCTTTCTTTGCAGATTCAAATATGAAACGTAATTTTTGCTCTTTTGTTTTTGCAGCAGTACTGTTGCAGGTCGGTATCATTAATGGTGCAAAGGCGCAAGAAGCGCGCACTAACTATCAGGTTATCGCACTTGCTTTTTACAATTTTGAGAACCTTTTTGACACGATAGATGCACCTAAAAAATTTGATGAGGATTTTACCCCCAATGGAGCCTATCATTATACCTCAAAAATTTACCACGAAAAGCTACATAATCTAGCTACTGTATTACAACAATTGGGTACCAATGTTACTCCCGATGGCCCAGCATTGATCGGTACTGCTGAGATTGAAAATGATCGGGTATTGGCCGATTTGGTACTTCAGCCCGAGATTGCAGCGCGAAAGTATCAGTTTGTACATTTTGAAAGCCCGGACAGCCGAGGTATAGATGTGGCTTTACTCTACAATCCAAAATATTTCAAGGTTCTTCAGGCAAAAGCACTTTATACAGATATCAGCAAGTTTGGCGAGAAAAGCGGTAAGACCCGCGACGTGCTCCATGTAGTCGGAATACTGGCAGGTGATACGGTTCATGTATTTGTTAATCACTGGCCGTCTCGCCGAGGTGGGCAAGCCGTATCGGAGCCGCTGCGGGCAATTGCAGCCGGCGTGAGTAAAAAAGTGATTGATTCGTTGATGGCGGTCAATACGAATACCAAAGTATTGGTGATGGGGGACTTGAACGATAACCCGACTGATTATAGTATTACTAAAGTGTTGGGAGCAAAAGGGAATATTAAAAAAGTGAAACCAGGTGAATTATATAACCCTTGGATCAATTATTTTAAGAAAGGAATTGGCACACTCGGCTATGCAGATACCTGGAGCCTCTTTGATCAAATAATGCTCTCCAGTGCCTGGTTGCAAACAAATAGTAATGACTGGCAATTTTATAAGTCCGAGATTTTTAGTCGGGATTTTCTGAAGACTAAATTCGGTCAGTATAAAGGTTACCCACATCGTTCCTTTGATGGCCCTAATTGGATTGACGGCTATTCCGACCACTTTCCAGTGTTGGTGTATTTGGTGAAAAAAGCCTAATAGTCGTCAAAACTCTGTAACGTTTAACAATTTTGCCTCTTGCAAGAGGGGAATATTTCTTATTTTTGCGCCCCTCTCTATGCGAGCGACTCGAATTCCCCTGCTTTTAATTGTTGTACTTACGATGCTCATTGGTGCATCTTGTAATACCTTCGACAAAGTAAAGAAGAGCAATGACATCAACCTCAAGTTGACCAAGGCCAACGAATACTTTGAGAAGAAAAAGTATAGCCAGGCCAATGAGTTATACCATGATCTTTTGCCGGTGTTGCGGGGGACAAAGAACTATGAGCAGCTTTTCTATCGATACGCCTATAGTTTTTATTACCTCCACGACTACCCAACAGCTTCCCTTTACTTTAAAAATTTCTCCGAATATTTTCCTACGAGTAAAGATGCGGAAGAATGTGAGTACATGAATGCTTTGTGCTTGGTGAAGATGGCACCCAAAGCCAGTCTGGATCAGACCAACACCATTAAATCAATGGAAGCATTGCAGTCGTTTATCAATACTCACCAGCAATCTTCGCGGGTGAGGGAGGCAGATACGCTTATTGAAGAGGCTCGTAAAAAATTGGAAAAGAAGGATGCGAATGCGGCAAAGCTTTATTACAATATTGGGCAGTATAAGGCAGCTACTTTCTGCTACAAAAATATTATCAACGTATATCCCGAGTCTCCAAGTGCGGATTTCTACCAGTTTATGGTCGTGAAATCAAACTATGAATATGCACGAAAGAGTGTATCCAATAAACAGGCCGAGCGCTATGCCAGCACGATTGAAGCCTATAAAGAATTGAAAGAAATTTTCCCGAATTCTGCTTATCTCAAAGAGGCAGCGCATTTTGAACTATTAGCCAATAACAACCTAAAGAAATTGAAATAATATGAGTACTCCCAACCGTAAATTGTCCACTGGTGCTAGCTCCGTAATTGAAACGCGCGACGTGGTAAAAATGAAAGAGAAAACGGGCAATTTGTATGAAAGTATTGCCGTGATCAGCCGTCGTGCTAATCAAATCAATGTGACCATCAAGGAAGAGTTGCATAAACGCCTTGATGAATTTAACGTTATCGGGGACAACATGGAAGAGGTGAACGAAAATCGGGAGCAAATTGAAGTGAGCCGAATCTTTGAACGCATGGCTAGCCCTTCCTTGCAGGCCACTCAGGAGTTCTTCAATGACGAAGTTTACTACCGTAAGTAGTAGCTTCAACACCTTAAAATTTGTGAAAATCCGCCCAAAGTGGCGGTTTTTATTTTGCTAAAGTCTGCTGATGTCGCTAGATGCGGTATCATTGTTGCTCTTTATTTTTTGAGAACAATTTTTCTGAACAATATTTCCTCTGTTTCTAACAATCATGACAAAATTTAATTCCCTTCTAGTTGCTACATTTTCCCTACTTCTACTCAGCATATCTTCGGTGCAAGCGCAGGAAGTAAAGAATGGCCTCACTTGGTATAATGATGTGGACCAAGCCTATGAGGTTTCTCAGAAGAGTCATAAGCCGGTCTTTGCCTTCTTTACCGGAAGCGATTGGTGTGGTTGGTGTCATCGGCTACAGGCTAAAGTATTTGACAAGCCTGGCTTTAAGCAATGGGCAAAGGCTAATGTAGTGTTGTTGGAATTGGACTTCCCTCGGCATAAGCAATTGCCACAAAAATTAGTGGAGCAAAATAACAGCCTGCAACAATTTTTTAATGTACAGGGTTATCCCACCATTTGGGTGTTCAACATGCAAAAAGAGAATGGGAAGAAAATGAATATTGCAGCTTTAGGTTCGCTGCAATATCCACAAGCTGCGCCGGGCAAAGAAGAAGAAGTGTTTCTCGCTAATGCCAATGCAGTTCTTAAAAACAAAAAATAGCTCCGGCTTATTCTTGAATGGCGGCGATGCCTGGAAGGGTCTTGCCTTCAAAGTATTCGAGCAAGGCGCCTCCACCGGTGCTCACGTAGCTCACTTGATTGGTATAGCCAAATTTATTGACTGCAGCTACACTGTCGCCACCACCCACAAGGGAATATGCACCATTTGATGTAGCCTCAGCTACGGCATCTGCAATGCATTTTGTGCCGTGTTGAAACTTACTCATTTCAAATACGCCCATGGGGCCATTCCATAGAATCGTCTTGCTGGCTAAGATTACCTTGCTGAACATGTCGCAGGCCATAGTGCCAATATCCAAGCCCATCCAGCCGTCGGGGATATCATGGTTTTGGGCAGATGAAGTATTGGCATCTTCGGCAAACTTGTCGGCAATAATGGAATCTGCCGGCAGGTGAATGGAACAGCCTTTTGCCTGTGCAGTTTTGAGTAGTTCCCTTGCGGTGTCCAAGCGTTCGTCTTCCACCAATGAGTTGCCCACTTTGCAGCCTTGTGCTTTCCAAAAAGTATAAGCCATCCCTCCACCAATAATGATGTCGGTAGCCTTATCCAGGAGATTTTCAATGATCAAAATCTTATCGCTCACCTTTGCCCCGCCAATGATCGCGGTGAACGGTTTTTGCGCATTTTGGAGTACTTGTTTTGCCGCTCCGATTTCAGCTTCCATCAACAGGCCAAACATCTTTTTTTCTTTGGGAAAGAATTCGGCAATAACGGCAGTGGATGCGTGTGCTCTGTGGGCTGTGCCAAAGGCATCATTGACGTACACATCGCCCAGCTTGCTCAGCTGTTCTGCAAAGTGTTTGTCCCCTTTTTCTTCTTCTTTGTATAGACGGAGATTTTCAAGGAGCAGTACCTGTCCGGGCTGAATGTCATTCGCCATTTGAAGGGCTTTTTCACCGATGGCATCATCAGCAAATAACACCGGGCGTTTCAATAGTTCGGCAAGATGTGCGCCTATTGGTTGCAGACTGAAATGAGCAGGTGTCAATTCCGGCTTTTTGGCCATTTCTTTATGGGGTCGCCCCAAATGGCTCATGATGATCACGCTACCACCATCGTCTAATATTTTTTGAATAGTAGGTAGGGCAGCTTTGATACGGGTGTCATCTGTGATCACACCATTTTTGATGGGAACATTGAAATCAACACGAACAAATGCGCGTTCATTGGCAAAATTGTGACTGGAGAATAATTGCATGGGTGCTTGAATTGGCTGCAAAAGTAAGAAAGGCCTTCCGTAGAAAGCCTTTCAAAAATTTAGATAAGTAAGTGGGTTTATTTAGAAATGAGTCCGGCGAAGTAGTGTACTGTACGCACGAGTTGGCTAACGTAGCTCATTTCGTTGTCGTACCAAGAAACAGTACGTACCAATTGTGTATCGCCAACATTCATCACGCGAGTTTGCGTGGCATCAAACAAAGAACCGAAGCTGGTACCGATAATATCACTGCTCACGATTTCGTCTTCTGTGTAGCCGAAAGACTCGTTTGCTGCGGCTTTCATCGCGGCATTGATTTCTTCAACCGTTGTTTTCTTAGAAAGTATGGTGTTCAACTCAGTGAGCGAGCCGGTAACGGTAGGTACGCGTTGTGCACCACCGTCCAGTTTCCCTTTTAGGTTGGGCAGTACCAAACCAATTGCTTTAGCGGCGCCGGTTGAATTTGGAATGATGTTTTGAGCAGCAGCGCGAGCACGGCGAAGGTCACCCTTAGCATGAGGTGCGTCCAGCGTGTTCTGGTCGTTAGTATAAGCATGGATGGTGGTCATCAAGCCGGTAACGATACCGAATGAATCATCTAGAACCTTAGCCATTGGTGCCAGGCAGTTGGTGGTGCAAGAAGCGCAGGAAATCACAGTTTCTGTACCATCAAGAATGTCATGGTTCACGTTGAAAACAACAGTTTTCATTTCACCGGTTGCCGGTGCAGAGATTACCACACGTTTGGCACCCGCTTTAATATGGGCTTCGGCTTTTTCACGGTCGGTAAAGAAGCCGGTACACTCCAGTACTACATCTACTTGGTGGTCGCCCCAAGGAATTTGTGCCGGATCTTTTTGAGCATAGATTTTGATTTTTTCGCCGGCAACAGTGATGCTGTCATCGCCATGAGTCACGTCCACGCCGAAACGGCCTTGTGCCGTATCATACTTCAGGAGGTGGGCCAATACATTCGGCTTGGTCAGGTCGTTGATGGCAACTACCTCAATGCCCTTCATGTTATAAATTTGGCGGAATGCCAGACGACCGATGCGGCCAAAGCCATTAATGGCCACTTTTACATTGCTCATAATACGGTTTTGTTGAAATTTTGCGCGAAAGTACGCACTTTGTTTGGGTGCATTCAAAAAATCTAGGTTGCAATTTTCCTAATTTCCATCAGCTTCGACTCTATGATGAGCACTGAAGGGTAACGCAGGACTCTGACGCCATCATTTTTTGAAATGATCCAGTACATAAATTGAAAGTGATGCAAATGGGCCACTAGCATTCATGCTTGGACTATTGTTTAGGCTATTGCCATAAAGTGCCCATTCCCGATTGTTTAGTCCGATGCGGTATCCGGCTTCCAAGCCAAGTGAGAAGGGTAATTTTTTTGAAATACTTTGTACAAATCCTGCCTTTAGATTGAGGTAGTACAAGGGCTTTAAGCGAAAATTCCGTTCTCCGGTTGGTATTGCGGCTGCAGTAGAAAAATTGAGGTTAGGTTGGTCGCTAAAGTAGGAAGCTGTGTACGTCATTTGCCCCAGCCCAAGGCCTCCAAATACATATCGGCTCTTCCAGAGAAGGGGTATGTAGCAAAGGTTGATGTCAAGATTGACCAGCGATTCTTCCAGGCGGATTCCGGACTGTTCACTTTTTCGTTGGATGGATGCAATGTTAATGTTCGTGTACAAGGGTTCGCCTTCTGAATAAAGGTCGAAGGAGCCATTCATTGAGACGATGTTTTTCTTTAAGCTAGGAAGCGAAGCAGGTATTTTTGCATTGAAAGCATCAGTGTTTATTGATGTGAAGTTTGCCCCTGCTGCCAATCCGATTTTTAGTCCGGCATCCTGATGTTCATTTTTTGCCTGAGTAGCGAAAGAAATAGCGCAGAAAGCGACAAAAAGCATCCGGAAAATCTTCATGGAAAATAGTTTATGTTGAGTTGAATTTTGTAGTACAAAGAACGAATTATTTCTTCTTTTTCAAAAATAAGATTGGGTAGTATTTCCGATTGATTATCCTATAAAAGGTATTAGCGGAGTGGAGTCTTTTATTTGTTTGGAAATTTGAACCAAGTCTTGAAGAGTTTTGGCAGTTGCACGGTTAATTTTTCTACCTTCGCGTCCATTTTTTTATCATCCAATTTATTTAAGGGTACAGAACTTTTTTTTCATGTTTGACAATCTTAGTGAACGGTTAGAGGGTGCGTTTAAGCAGTTGAAGGGTGAGGGGCGCATTTCCGAAATAAATGTAGCAGCTACCATCAAAGAAATCCGCAGAGCTTTGGTAGATGCGGACGTGAACTTCAAAATTGCTAAAGAATTTACCGACAAAGTCAAAGAGAAAGCAACAGGCGAGAAGGTAATCAATGCGATTTCGCCAGGGCAGCTCATGGTGAAAATCGTGAAAGATGAACTGGCGGCATTGATGGGTGGTGAGGCTGCAGAATTGGATTTAAGTGCGCGGCCTACAATTATTCTTATAGCAGGCCTGCAAGGCTCGGGAAAAACGACATTTTCCGGGAAGCTTGCCAATTTTTTGAAGACAAAAAAATCGTTGAATCCCTTGCTGGTAGCGGGTGACGTGTATCGCCCGGCAGCGATAGACCAATTGCATGTGCTTGGGGAGCAGATAAAAGTGCCGGTGTATAGTGATCGGGAAAATAAGAACCCGGTGGCTATAGCTAAGGATGCCCTAGCCAAAGCCAAAGCAGAGGGCAATCGGGTAGTCATTATCGACACTGCGGGTCGCTTAGCTGTTGACGAACAAATGATGCAGGAAGTAGCTGATTTGAAAGCTGCTTTGAACCCGCAAGAGATCTTGTTTGTCGTGGATTCTATGACCGGTCAGGATGCGGTAAATACTGCCAAGGCGTTTAATGACCGTTTGGATTTTACAGGGGTTGTATTAACCAAGTTGGATGGTGATACTCGCGGTGGTGCGGCACTTACGATAAAATATACGGTGGACAAGCCGATTAAGTTTGTGAGTAGGGGAGAGAAGTTGGATACTTTGGATGTGTTTCATCCGGAGCGGATGGCCCAACGGATCTTGGGGATGGGCGATATCACAAGTTTGGTGGAGCGGGCTCAAAATCAGTTTGACGAAGCCTCGGCCAAGAAATTGGAAAAGAAGATTCGGCAAAACAAGTTCGACTTTGAAGATTTTAAAGATCAATTGCAGCAAATTAAAAAGATGGGCAACATCAAAGATTTGCTGGGCATGATTCCAGGAATTGGTAAAGCCGTAAAGGATTTGGATATTAGTGATGATGCATTCAAGGGGATTGAGGCGATGATCAATTCTATGACACCATATGAGCGCAATAATCCCGATGCCATCGACGGAAGTAGGAGGAAGAGGATTGCAGCAGGGTCCGGTAAAGACATCCAAGAAGTAAATGCCTTCATGAAACAATTTGAGCAAATGCGGCAAATGATGGGCGCTATGGGGAAGATGAAAGGGATGGGCTTGCCCGGAATGGGATTGCCCATGATGGGAAAGCGCTAATTTTTTGAAATTTTTTGATGCTTGAATTGCTGCTGTGCCTCTCGCAAAAATGTTTAAAGAAATTTATGGAATATTGTTTTCCAAAAACAGGAACAATTACCTTACCTTCGCGAACTATTTTATTTTTAAACCAATTCCCTTAACACAATTAATTTCCATTAATTATGTCAGTAAAAATTCGCCTCCAAAGGCACGGGTCTAAGAAAAGACCTTTCTACTTTATCGTTGTGGCCAATAGCACCGCTCCCCGTGACGGAAAGTTTATTGAAAAGCTTGGCACCTACAATCCACTGACCATCCCTGCTTCTGTCTCCATTGATCGGGATCGTGCGTTGTATTGGCTCAATGAAGGAGCACAACCAACCAACACTTGCCGCCGGATTTTGTCCTTCAAAGGTGTGCTTTATTTAAAGCATCTTATGCGGGGTGCAGCACTTGGCTTGTTTGACGAAGCTGCTGCTCGTGTCAAATTTGAAGAGTGGAACGGTAAGCATGAACAATTGGTCATTGATCGTGATGAAGCGCACCGCAAGAGCAAAGCTGAAAAGCGCCATGCTGTGGTGAAAGCTTCCGTTACCAAGGTGGAAGAAAAGATGGCTGCTCGTACTGCTGCGGCTGCCGAAGCTACTGCTGTTGAAGAAGCGGCTCCGGTTGAATCTGCCGATGTAGCAAGCACAGAAGCTACACCTGAAGCGTAGGTTTTTTCGGCCAAAGATTATTTGAAGCTGTCCAAAGGGCAGCTTTTTTTTGTGCCCAATAGTTACCGTTATTCTTGATGGCGGTTGATAGGTGTCGCGAGTTTAATCTAACGTGTCTATTACGGAATCTGGATTGCCTTTTGAATTGTAAATCTGATCCGAATTATACTACCAAGTATGTTTTCTTTTTTTCAGACTAGAGCAACACTTTTTATTTTCGAAACCTGATCAAATGCGGCGACAGAGGCAGTTGGACACAGCCCGGAAATTGAAATACCAGATTCCACAAGTGCTGCAATGAATAGCATGCTTGCGCAAACTGTATTACTTGTTGCCGGTAGAATTCTTTACAAAGGTTCTTATCGTAGATGACTTGAGTTAGTCTGAATTGATTAAAGTTGGGAAACTGTATCATAGCGATTTTATTTATAATGCATTGATTTGTGGCAAGTTAATGACTTGTATTAAATCATATGTAACGTATAAAGTTTCTAATTGAGATTTGTTTTTTTGTTTTAAAAAATTAATTTTTAATTTAGGCGACAAGAACTATAAAAACATGCATTTTATTGATGCTGTTACTAATTTTCTACTATTATGCTTAAGATGAATCTGCGAGAATAGAATAAGAACGAAGAAAAATTTAGACGCTTAAACCTCAAACTAACTCTTTTATACCCTTCGCTATGAGAAAATTCTGACTATTTGATTTGTTAGCGCCACAGTATTTGGTGGGCATTCAACTACCACAACAGGTTCAGGAATACTTATCGATATTAAGTGTAGATGAACTCAATACCTTTTACGATGACAATTTTGTAGTATATACGGGGATTCTGAGTTTTGAGGGTGATGGGAGTGGTAGTGCGGAGGTGGTGCATAATGCACCGAGTGGAGCACAGTTTACTTGGGAAAAACGGAACCTCAATTTTAGAATGATGGTGCCGAGAGATGGCGCCGAGTTTGTGGATCGTGCAGCAAATAATAGTTCTGGTGGTGGAAAGTTGCCTCAAGTTTCTGCTTTATTGAATGATTTGCGCCCACAGCCTACAGATGCCGATATGGATGACGCAACGCTTGAGGTTGTGGATTTTCCGGCGGTAGCGTTCCGGCTTGAGCTATTGGTGGATATACTCAATTTTTCACTTGGAGCGGAGTGGAAACCGGGAATAATAGACCCTTCCAGTAATCGGGTGAAAATAGATCCCGCACATGCCAACGAGCGCGTGGTGATTAGTTTGCCGAAGGTATTGTTGAGTTATACCCAAGGGGATAATGCTAACGACCTGAATCCTCAATTCAATATTGAGAGCTGGGGAGTAAGTGGATTTGATGCGCCACAAGATCTGGATATGGGGGAATTGATTCGGATGAATCCTGCTATAGCCGTGCATCAAAGTGAGCATGTTGCCTTTAGTATTGATCAGGTTGTCATCGATAACAGTACGCAGAACACACCAGCAAACATACTAGACCACTTTGGTGTGGATGAGAATTGGCGCGGCCTATACATTGGTCAGGCTTTACTTTACTACAGCAACGATCAGGGCTTAGGCTTTAATCTTCGGTTTAACGATGCGCTGATATCTTTTGACGGGGAAGTAAGTTTTGAAGCAGCATTGGATATTTATACCAGTGAAACGCTCAGCAATCTTTCAGCTACACCTACATTTTACAACGGCGCTGATCGGGTAGCCGGTCTGCATCGTGGTGTGATCACTCCTGCAGTGTCAAGTGCTCCATCCGCGGCACCACTAGGCTTTATCACGGTACAGCAGGCAGCTGTGATGCATCTTGAAGTGAGTGGTGGAATGCCGCCCTATACGATACATGTTTTGGATAATGGCAGCGAAGTATGGGACAATACCAGTCGGACAGCAGTATTTAATACCGTAGGGGAGCGCAATGTATTTATCAGTGTAGCCGATGCTAGCGTTGGGACAACTCTTCGAAGTAGCGAATACATAAAAGTGACGGTACAAGCTGCCGAAACGCAGACACAGCAAGGTACTGAAGCGGATAATCCTCCATCGGGTGAGCCACTCGAGGGTTTACAGCCGTTCAATATTGTAGGCAATGATTCGAGCCATGAACTGACAATTGAAGGTAGTGCGACGAGCGATCTTGTCACCTTGCGTGTACGGGGCGCGGAGCCATTTTCTGTGAACATTACCGGAGGGCCAAGCCCACAGAGCTATTCCAACCAACGAACAATTCAGTTGAATGTTCCGAACAACAGCAACCTTGCGGTTGCCTTAAGCTTCCAAGCAAGAACAGCAGCGGCATTGCCCAATAGTCCGGAGCTTAGGTTTACCTACAATCGTCCTTCGAATAGTAGTGCTGAATTGAGTAGCTATTCTGATAACCCCATGACGACTACGGACACTGTTTTTTCTAGTGATTGGAATAGTCAGGTGGTAAATTTTCCTGCAGCAGATGAGATAGGCAGTATTCATCTGGAGGGTTGGGCAAGCAACGATCCGAGTGGCGCCACATCGGACCTTAGACTCTCGGAAAGAAGAAATCAAGTAGTGGAGAATAGGCTACAAGCCCTATATCCTTCGGCGACTATAACCCCACACGCGAACGGTCATGATAATTTGCAATATTCCAACCAACCCGACAATCGGATGGTGCGAATAACATTCAATAGTACCGTCGCACCTGCGCATGATATCACGGCAACAATTAATCGGCCAGCCCATGCCCCCGGCAATCCACCGGCTGTTGTGCCACCGGCTGCCCCACCTACCGCGCCAAGCCTACCCAACAGCATTCCTCCTGTTTTGAAACAATTGGGGATACGGGTGAAAGTAGAAATGGGCCGGTTGAGTCTTCTTGAACTTTATGGTGAGATTGACTTTGAGACAGAGTTGGAAGACAGATTGAGGGCTGAGTCGGGAGAGACGGGGCCACTGGCGATGAGCAATGATGGATTGGTAGAGTTTAAGTTGACCTATCAGTATGATCAGGCAACAAATGAAACTACGCTGATTTTTAAATTGAATGCTGATGAAAATGATGCAGACGGTTTGCTGCACATGGACAATAATGCCCAGCGGGATGATCGGCTAAAAAACATCTTTGGCGCGTTGTTGCTTTTTGCACCGATCATCAATAGTTCGGCTACAGCGGTTGGCAATAATCCTGATGATGCAGGAGCATGGATATCGTTGGCTGTTGGCTTAGGGGTTCCTGTTGCCATTGGTGGCTTAAATGTGTTCCGGACACGTAAAGTTATCCTACACGGAGGCGAAGCAAGGACACGATTTGTGACACCGGCATCAGGAGAGCCATTGAGGAGTTTTGATTTAGGCTTGGTGTTTGATTATGAAGTGCAGTTTGATATTATCTGTGAGCAATTGGGGATTGGTCAGGATCGTTTGCCCGGCGCGTCTAGTCCGCTCCCGCCACCACTTCGGGCCCGGTACAAAGCCATTGGATTTAATTTAAACTATAGTGATACGTCTTCCTACAAAGGGCTTACTTATACACCTGTTTTTGACGCGAGCAGAGGTTATGATCTCGATTTGAGTGATCCCTCTTTGTTTCGATTGCCTGATCCACTAGGGCAGTTGTTTGCAATCGCAGGGGCGAGGATTGCGCGGTTTAACCCGGTAACCCTAGAGTTGGATTTTGCAATAAAAGTTGATCTAGGTATCATAACTGTTGATCGGTTTAAGCTTAAAATTCCATTAGATCCAGCGGGGCCGCCACAAATACTACCGAGTGGTGTACGAGTCAATATACCTGGGGTTATTATTGGTAGTGGCTTTGTAGAAATAATCAATGGAAAGGTGCAGGTACCCGTTAATCCCAATAATCCCGACGAGGGCTACCGAGAAATTGACGCGAAAGGAATACAAGGGGGTGTGGACATTACCCTGGTCTCATTAAAAATCAGAATTGCGGCCAATCTTGGTGTGGGAACTCTGAACGATCCGGTGACTAAGCGGGAAGCAGTCAGTGTATTTTTAGGACTAAGAGTAGAATTTCCTACCCCTATCATTCTTGGTGCTACTGGGCTTGGGATTTATGGATTCCTCGGGGTTTTTGCAATGCACTATCGCCGACTGGAGCCTGCTCGCGACCCAACAAGTGCAGTAGGTCCTGCACTTCGGTGGTTAATCAATGCTGATGGTGACCCCACAAAATTGCGCAATGGGACTACGCCGCTTTGGGGGATGGCTTTGGATAGATGGAGCTTTGGCGTGGGTGTCTTGTTGGGCACTGCAGAAGGTGGGTTTACCCTGAACCTACAGGGGATGTTTGTCTTGGAACTTCCCGGGCCGCGGATTCTAATCATGGTGAAGGCCAAGATAATCTCCGTACTACCGTCCAATCCGGCTACTCCTGCGACAACCCTTCAAGTGGGGATTATCGGCATTTTGGATATTGACTTTGGGCGTGGTCAAATGACTTTGGGCGTAATGCTCAATTTTTCAATCGAACAGGTATTGGCCATTACCCTGCCGATTGAGCTGTATTTTAATTGGAACAACCCGAGTGATTGGCATTTTTGGCTTGGTACAATAGCACAACCTGCTAGTGCGACCATTCTCGATATAGTTCGGGGCTCTGCCTACCTCATGATTCAAGGTAATGAACTGGATTATTCCAAATTTGGCAATAAGGTTCCTCAATTTTTGAGGAACAAAAAGCTACAGGGCATAGCGATTGCAGTAGGCCTTGAAGCGGCAATAATATTGGGCGACGAAGACTCTGGTATCTATCTGAAAATAGCGGCTGGGTGTCATTTTGGAGTGAGCTTTAGTCCCTTCCTTGTAGTTGGGACCATGTATTTTGAAGGGAAGCTTCGGTTGTTGATTTTGAGTATTGGTGCACGAGGAAACTTTGATGTTCTGGTTTCTCAAATTCCCAATACTACAGATCTAAAAGTGTATATGAAGGGCGAGGTTTGTGGAAGTATTGATTTGTTTTTCTTTGAAATCAGTGCTTGTATTGGGCTGGAAATAGGCACCGAGGATTATGATGTTGAGCCACCCAAGTTGGTACGGGGCGTGTATTTGCAGAGCTTTAGTCCGGTGCTCAGCAATGGGCAAGCTACCCAGCGTCCAGTAGATGCTTCCCTCGGTACCGCACACAATCTGGCAGATGGCCCAATGCCGAGTGAATTGTTGACAGTACCGATTGATTCGGTTCCGGTAATTCAATTGCATGCTGCACCATTGCTGGATGGCTCGTTTGAATCGAACAGTTTTGTTAGCTCCCCCGGTACTTATTCTGGTACCGGTGGCAGCATTCAGCTAAGTGATGAAGTGAAAATTTCCTACACGCTTCGTAGCGTAACACTACAGGAAGATGGAGCACCATACAGTGACCCTGGTGGGAAGCCGCCGAGTGTATGGCGTATTGATCGGCCTAACAATGGTAGTCCCACCGATACGAGCATCGATTTGGCTTGCTTTAGTCATGTGCCTACTACTGCACCACATGCTGTGGAGCGGAGTACCGAATTGAATACAAATGTGACGGTACGTTGGCAGGATGCATGTAAGCAGCCTGCGCCACCAGCGCCGGTATTGTTTACCTTCTGTCATCAGAAGATTGGCTATTCAATAAATGGATGGACGCTTACCGGTATTCCTAAGCCGGATCCGGACGGTACAGTTCGTACCCAACCGGTGAATAACCAAATGCGTATTTATGAGCCTCAAAGTCAGAAAAAGTTTGGAACATTTGATGCGCTCTTGAGTGAAACCGGTTATGGTGCTTGTTATGGTGCAAAAGTGCTGGGTGTTGATAAGTTTAATGTCAACATTCCACCCTCAAAAGAGCGGAAATGCTACAAATTGACTCGGAAGTCCAAAGCTTTTGAACAGAACCCACTGGTGCTTGATAAGTCGTTAGTCATTTTCAGTGCATCGGACAAAAAGAGTTTCTACAAGCGCAAAATAGGATTTATTGACGCCAGTAAACTAACGCCCTTCGAAAGTCCGTACCGGACACATTTTAGGCAGATTGGCGAAACCATCGGTTTGAGTATTCGGGAGTATATGCGTATCGATTTCCTTGTGGATGGGGTAGATGAAGTTGTGCTTCGGTTTAGCAGTTTTAATACTCGTGCTCAGGCACAACCTAGGATGGTGTTTTCCGCCTATAATGCTGCTGGAGCATTGTTGGATAAGGAAACTTTCATTGATACAAGTCGAGAGGAAGAAGTTCATACAGTGAGCTTGGCAGGTGACGGGATTAAGCACATTATTGTTTACAATAGAAACTTTACCGGTCAATTTTTGGAGATTTGTTATGCGGGGGATAGGAATGCGGCAATGAACATGCTCAAAGCGGCTATGCCTTGTTTCCGCACCCTGCAACTTCCTTACTGTGACAAGCCGGACTTAAAGAAGCAAGAGATTGCGCGGAAGCTTATTGATCCCAAATGGATCAAGGAGTACTATGATAAGCAAGGTAAAAATTGTTGTATCATTTTTGAAACTGGAGCTTGTGAGCATATCATGTTCTATGGAGGTTTGTTGAACATGCCCAATCGGAATACCAAAACCACCACAGGTACCGGATCGGCTGGGGCGCTGGCAAAGTTGGTTATTGTCGAAGAGCTAGATAGTGAGGATAATGTTCTAAAGAGTTACAATTTGGCGGAGCTGATTGTAGATGAAAATGTACTGCCGGCTACTGACCTTCCGGCGGATTGGCTAAACCCAGCCTTGCCTTGGCGGCCCAAAGTATTGCCAACAGCGGCATACCTCCATAGTGGCTACTTCAATCTATTTGCCAAGATTTTGTTTGTGGTGAAGCCGAGTACAGAAAAGACGTGCCGCATACGTATCTGCAATTGTATTCCTGAGCTCGGTCTACCAATTCTATTGGTATCTGCAATTGAAACCTTGCAGTTGTCAGAGGTACAGCATCATGCACAAGTGAGTGAGCAATTGGCAACGGATAAAACAACACTTACGGGTTATCTGAATGGGAATTCGCCGGTTCCTTTAATGAAGCCCAATCGGAATTATCGCCTAGCGGTTTCCTACACAGCGACGGTTGAAACTCGTAAGAAAATTAGTGACCCTTGGCTGGTACAGTCGACTAAGAATATGACTGAGGAGTTCGCATTTAGGACGGATGCGAAGCCGCCACTGCCCTTGTCGCCTTATGTCTTGGGCACTTTACCGGTAATGGATGAGCCTTTTCATTTTTATAAAGATCCATTAGTGGTGGTATTCAACGATGATGCATTCCTAAAAATGTATCAAGCCTATGGAAAGCAATTGAAGGCAATAATAAGAGGTGCAGATGGGCAGCCGGTGTTTAATAGTCCTGAGATCGTGAACTCATTGACTGCAATTCCAGCTGAGGTAAAGACACCGTATCGTGAAGCTATTGAAGCCATGATTGCCGCCGGAATGTTGCCTTGTATTGGTGAAATGAGTTTCCCGACGCACGCACAGTTTACTCCAGCATTTGAATTGAAGCCTTTAATGCCTTATACTTTCGATATTGAGCTGGATCCCAAGGAGGCGGTACCAGCCAACGGGTCGGAACAGCCCTTGTTTCGGAGAGCCTTTAAGACCAGTCGATTTGCGGATCTGGAAGAGTTTGTGAATAGTCTCGCGGCTCAGGCCATTAAGCATAAAGCGCTCCCAACGGCCTTTGTAGGGTTGCCGGCTGCAGTGCCCAGTCCTCAACCAAGTGTCCATATTTTGCCCGATGTGGAGTTTGAAAGTATGCTGGCTAGCGCGGGTATCGTGCCGAGCGCAACCAATGAATCTACGAGCATGACACTGTGTTGGTGTAGAAACAGCGACGATTTCGTGCCGCATTCTTTATTGATTAATGCTAGTGAGCCTATTTGGCGGCAACGTATTGAAGCGCAAAAACGCACCGTGCTCAACCCACAGAATCAGGAGATCGATCCAGCCTTTAAAATTTATGAGAATACCGCAGTGGATTGTATGGTGCTGCGCGCGAAAGCCGGGGAACATAGGATAAGCCATTTTGTGAGAACGACAGCGGGTACTCGTACATTGGTTGTTTTCAAGCAACAATTGATACCGGATTCCGGAGAAGCTTGCTCTATCATGGTCGAACAATTGGCCAGTAGTTTTTATAGTACGCCAGCCAAGCTACTACCGCTTGTTACTGTTTCGTTGAACAACAAAGCCCCTTGGGAAGATTAATCAGAACGATAAAACGCAAAACCTAACCTTATGTATTTAGCCCATCCATCCTTTCAATTATTTAGTGCTTCGCTTAACGATGTAGTGCTACAAGGCGTTCTAGAAAAATCCTTTTTCCCGAACTTTAAAAAGGACGAAGACGTTCGTAGGGTCAAATTGGATGTACCAAACGATACTGTCCCGGTAGCATTACGTTGGACCACACATCCTGAATTTGGCTTTCCAAGAAGCCCATTTAAAGTTTGGCGACGAAATCCTGTTTATACCTCAAGCGATATTCGTCAGGTAATTTCAAATGGTAATGAAGCTGTGAATATTTCACGACCCTTTTATTTCGGGGAAGAGATGTATCTAGTGGCCATTTCCTGCACGGTTGCACCCGGACAAAGCTTGATTCTTACACCAATCGGTCGCGGAGGAAATTTAATGGAGGCAAAGCAGTTTACACTTGAAAGTAGTGGTACTGTTATGTTTAAAGCGCCCTTTATTATGGGTATCCAAGCGGAAGGGTTGGGTGCTGTTACCAACCTGACTGGTGTTGCCCTGGCGGCAATGCTACAAAAGAAGGACTGGCAAGCTATTCAAATTGTGGGCTTGCCCTTTGCATCAGGAGAAGTGGGAGGGTTAGGGTACGATGGTGGGAAGCAAGGTTTTTTACCCAATTTGGTCGATCCTGAAACGGCGGCAAGACTACGGTTGAAACTTGGACAATGGTTGTTTACACCACCGCCTTCCATCAATTCAATAGACGCACAGTGTGTTGATCCCAAATGGCAGCATCCGGAAGCAGTCAAATATCTGGATTTTCTTCATCATGAGCCATTGAAACAAGTTAGAAATTGTCTGGAGCAATGTGATGACTATTCATTTTTAAGAGCTTTAAGGCAGCCTGCCTATATGGAGTACTATACGGTGGAAGGCATTCATCAGCAAGGAAGTTCTGCCTCCCAAACTGCTAATGTTAAGGTTCCGGTTGTCGGTCATACCGTGGTGTCTGTGTCTAATGAAAGCCCAGCAAGTTTGGGTATGGGTTTTGGTACCTATGATTTTCCTCAGCGGAAGAATATGCAAGCTAAAGCCGCCGATTATCGGGCAGTCTATGCGGCGCAGGCTACAACTTCAAGTAATTTTCTATCGCTAGATTATATGGTTACAGCCCAATACGTGGTAAGGCCATTTGATGAGTTCCCTTTTAGTTTTTTAGATGATTTGAGTAAGCAAATCGAGTTTGCAGCGCTTAATGATGAACGAACTCAACCTGTACAGCCAGAAGTATTGGAGGCGATGGGGATACAGTACAATCGTCCGCAGATGCGGGACCAGCCCTATACACAGAGTGTAAAATTACGTTGGCCAAAGAGTAACGTTCCACATGGTTATGGTGTTGTGGCTAGCTATAAATCTGGTGCCGATTCAACGGTGCACAATGATGATTATTCGTTTGAAAAGTACTGTTACAAAAACTTTTTTACGCCACAGCCAAAGGTGAATGACCTCCTGCAAGATCCGGCAGACGTTGATAGATATATCATTAATGCTAGTGAGGAACCTGTGCCCTTGTATGGAAGCGAGCAGCATAAATATTTTGTGGGTGCTTGGGATGTGTTTGGACGATGGAGTGCTTTTCGGAAGTTGAACTTTAATGCAGTGGCACCACCGAAACAACAGCCGGGGATTATGGCTATAGAATTGCGAATAGAGGATGGTGTGGATTTGTACAGTTTAAGCCCTAATCAGTCTCCTGTGCCTTGTCAGTTGGAGATTGAGTTTAGCTGGGATTGGATTGATCGGTCGCCAGCTAGAATTGAGTTTGCCGGGAAATTTTTCAATGCTATGTTAGATCAGCCTACTGCCGGTGTTCCCAATTATTTCTCCCTCCATAGTACCGATACCGCCAACCCGATAATTGTTATAAATTTTCCGGTGGACGATCCGAATATTGTTCCGAATGTGCCTGCACCATATAAACTATCGATCATGGCTAGCAATGCACCCTCCGGGCCTACGGCGGCACCCATGGTAGGTAGTAGTGACGTGCCTTCGAACAATATGGTGCGCTACAAATTGATTGTACCAGTGAGTTGCAATTTCCCGGGCATCGCGCCATTTGAAGTTGCTTTTGCTGCCTATATCCGCGGCATGGAACGTGTACGGGTTCCAATTAATGAATTTAGTGATTGGAATCCATGGGATATACCTTTTGATGTAGCCAACAGGAAGAAGATAAACTATGTTGCACGCATGGCGGATCCTAGGCCGCCGGCGGTTACCTTCTTGCCAGCTACAGTATTGTTTACTGCGGTACCCGATGCGACTAAGACTGGTCGAGGCATGTTGAGTTGGCCATCGGCTGTCAATGCGTTCAAGTATAATGTGTGGGAAGCGAATGAAACGGCAATCCGGACACAGTTAGATAAGATTTTAAAAGCAGAATTTCCAAGTGATCCTACCAAGTATATCCTACCACTTAGCACAGCACTGGTGGATAGGGCCACTCAGTTGCGGGATCTTTTGGCGCAGTCAAAGTATAATGAAGCTTGCCAAAAGTTTTTTAATAGGATTACTAAAGAGCCGATAACTGCTACCAGTATGGAGCTGAGTTTGCCGGGTTCTGCCGATGTGATGTTTTTGTATCAGGTGAGTAGCGTGAATAGTGCAAATATTGAAAGTGGGCGGAGCAATGTAATATTCTTTGCGGTACCGCGAATGGTTGTACCAGCCTCGCCTATGTTGCAGTTGCGCAAGTATAAGAAACGTACTGCTTCTGATCCGGATGGGGAAGGTATTGAGGTGAAGGTGGTGACAACAGTTGGTGAGGAACCCGCCGGCTATAGGCTATACCGAGTAAGGAAGCAATTAATCAGTAGTGATATAGGGTTAAAGGGTTTGCCGGTATATGAACATTCTGATGCGGCATGGATGGACACCACAATTGAGCTATTGGATGGTACTACTTACAATGGAAAACGTATAAATGAATTGGGTGTAGTTAAAAGTTGGCGACCATTCGTCTATCAAGCTGTTGCGATTGGAAAGGCAGATCCCAGTAGAGGTTTGCTGAGTGGGACAAGTGAGGCGAGCACGAATGAAGTTATTTTTTTTCCACCGGATCTACCACCCACATTGGTGCAATTGAGCTTGACTGTAACTAATGCGTGGTGTAGCCGATTTGTTTTTTCGACTTCCGCTCCTTTTGATGCAATTAGTCTTGGAAGTGCTGTTGTTGAAGTGTTTGAGCTAGATAGCAATAATGTCCGTAGCAGAATACTCACCTTGACAGCAGCAGAACAAAAGGCTCAATCCGGATTGCCCTCATTAGCAACGTCCGAAGCTGAAGCAAATGCTTTGCCTGCTTTTAGTCGTAAGGAAACAAATCTCGTGAATGGAATTACCAATTTCAGTATTTGCGTTAAAGGTAATCCTGTGAAAGTGATTGTCAGGATTACCGATCCTCTTAATAGATCCACCGAAATAATGGCACATTCATAAGCCTCTATTGTAAACCAGCACAAACGATTTTTTATGCCACTAATTGAAGATTTAACGGTTGAAAACCTGAAGGAATTCGGCATTCAGGGTCTTAGTTTTACCATGCCGGCTACTACACAGAAGTGGAGTAGCGAGAACAGTAGTAGCCCGTCTATAACATTTGATGCGGCAACATTGTGCCTATCCAATGGTAGCAATTGGCTTGCTCCTTTTAATGGTCTTGTAAACGCTGTAAATAACAGTGATAAAAAGCTGGTATTTAGTTTACAAAAAGCAGATGGAAGCATGCTCAATGAAGATGGCGCTGTTCTTCGGTTATTTCCGCAACAGATTTTGAGAATGAAGCGGCTTATGGCCTTGAAGTATGACAAGGATAATACACATGCATTTGAATGGACTGGTGGAAATACGTTGCGGCAGGTACCCGCTTATATTTTTTATAGTGGTGCTACAGCGGCGGCTGTTACAGGTGGTTATATCAATGTTGGGGAAGATCTTGGAGTAAGTGGAACTATGTGCTTTTTTGATGAACAAGGTCATATCCTGCATCCGCTCTATGTGGCTTCCTTAGTGAAAAGCCTTATTGGGCTTTATCCAATTTTGGATATTGATACAGATAATAGCTTGGATGATCAATTGGGAACGATCATTGGACTGGCTACAAATAGTAGTACAGTTCGTTTAGTAAAGCCTAGTGGTGCCCCCTATGATGGTAGCCATATTCAGGGGATTACAGCGGTGAACGCTGGAATTGGGTTGTTTAGTTTAGCCAGCTATTCCGGTAGCGATTCTGGATTAAAGGCAGAGTTGAAGAGAGAAGATGCGACGGATGAAGATGGTGCTTTTCCGCCGGTTAAAGCGGCACAATTCTTAATGGGCAATGTGTGTTATGGCCGGATGATGCAGACGGTGCCCCTGCCGCTACTGCCGAGCAGCTTAGGTGCAAATACCTTGAGTCATGATTTCTTTACCGTGCAGGTTGTGACATCCGGAGGTTATTTGTTAGGAACGCCGAATAGTGCATTTAATGGCACCAAATTGGAACCCAAACCGCTTATTCGACTACATCAAAATGTTTCGGCGCTTACTACGGGCAATCATTTGATGGGACGACTACAAACTATTTTTAGTGGAACCCTGACAGAGGGACTTTGTGTCGGTACTGGAATTGATGATCAATTAATTCTTCCTGCAAATGATACCGCTGTTTTGTGGCCACAATTTCCGAATATCGGTAGTGTAACGGCTGACACAAATTTCCCTCAAACCCTTAAGGATGAAATTCAGGCTAATAGTCAAGCCGCGTTTATTACTCCGTCATCAGGGCAAGCGACTGATGTGCGCTTGCAACTTACCGGTTTACCCGTTGGTGCGGCAATTAGAGTTTATAATCGGGTTTTTGGAACAGATGCAATCTTGAGTCGCGGTGATGGTGCAGGTGGAGTATGTGCCCAAGTGGCAAGCCCTGTGCCTGGTAGAACCCTAAATGGAGAGCTTGTCCTAGTTTTGAAGGATCCATTAGGCTTGCGGCGTCCGGATGGTACGATTACGGTACCAACGGAGCCTAAGTTGTTTTTCGACTTAATGATCAATTTGAATGATGGAACGAGTAAACGATTGTATGGGGCGATTATGCTGCCCGTGCAGGCACCAGTCAACTTTGCGCCTTCGACAACAAATAATGTGTTGCAACCCTTAACCAAAAAGGGAATAAGTAATACGCCAATCATAGGGTTGAATCATACTACGATCACTTCATTGGATTTTTCGAACTTCAACAGCTTTTTAAATTCTATTCTGACACTGAGTGGAGAATTGCAACCCAGAGATGCGCCGCGGCACCCTACAATGGCGCGTCGTGATCTTTTAGCAGCTTCTTTGAAAGGGGGGAGTTGGGAGGCATTGTTGGGTGGTGGCCCCATCCTGTCCCAAATACACAATGCCGGTCAAGATAACGGTTGCCCAGGTGGGCCTGGAGGAAAAGAATCTGCGAATGTTGGCATTTACACGGAGCAAGGCCAATTAGCTTACGATATCGGTCGTATGGCCTTTAGGCGCTGTCTAAATATTTATGAAAGGATTATTCAGTTGGCAGGAAGTAGTTGGAATGAGCCTACAGCAGCAACACCATTGGGTGAAACTGACGCGCCGACACAAGCCGTTGGCACGTTCAACGCGGCAGTGCTACAGAACATTGCGCCGTATTGCGAAACACCTGAATTTGCCTTGTTGAAGTCGCTGGTGGAAAGCAATATAAGTAGTATCCCGACTACGTTTGACGGTTTTGTAGATTTGGTTGTTGGGTGGATTAATGGGTTAAACCTAGGCTCATTGCCTAGCTTACTTTCTTCTGGATTGGATAGATTACGTACTGAACTTGTCGATAAACTCAATGATCTAAAGGATGATAATACTTTAAGCGAAAGTGATAAAGAGCGGGTGTATAATGAAATGCTACGAGAGCTAAGTGCGGCTTGCTATGGTCGCAGGGATACACAATGGAGCATTGAAGAAGCTATAAAAAATGCACGACAATTTATTTATTTAGAAACACCTGGCTTTAGCTTTACAAAAGGCGCAACTAGTGCAGACTATGCAATTGATTTGATTCAGGAGTTGACTACACAGTTGAACAATAAGCCGGGACTTAGATTGATACTTTGTGTGCCGAGGAAACCGGATTTTGCCCCTCAGTATGATCAATGGATAAAAAGCGAGCTTAAGGAACGGCTAACGATTATTAATAGTTTGCCCAGCCGGCAAGTAGTAGCCTTTCATCCAATTGGATTTCCTGGTAGGTCTTCGAACTTGGAACAAACTGTGATGATTGTAGATGACGTATGGGCTTTGGTGGGTAGCAGCAGCTTTAGGCGTCGCGGATTTAGCTTTGATGGGAGTAGCGATATTGTCTTTACTGATAGTCAGAGAACGAATGGCCATTCGCTTGCAATTAAACAATTAAGGATTGCTTTACAGAAGCAACGATTAGGTATTCCGGCAGGGGACAATACAAGTAGTCGGGCGTTACAATTGCAGAATACTCAAGCTTGTTTTAGCATGATTCGGCAACAATTGATTGCAGGAGGATTGGGGAAGATTGAACGACTTTTTAACGGCCATGAACGCGGGGTTCCTTTCGTTGACCCAACGATCAATAAGGAACTGGCTAATCCCGACGGGCTTGAATTCAATACCTTGGAAGCGACGGTATATGCGGCTTTTACCGGTTTGGCCTTGTAGCCTTCAGGTTTGTTGCTTTTGTTGTGTGATACGAATTTGTGGGTGCCTTTCGCGCTGTGGAGTGAGATTTCTTGATTTTTCAATCTGGTTTTATTACAGAAGCTATTTTGTAATGGACTACTTCGGCGCATCAAACTCTGTTGCATCGGGGCATAGTACGCTAGTCGTTTATCCTATTATTTCAGCGATTTTGTTTCAATTTATTTCATTATAAATCCTAGTGCTTAATCAGGGTTCGATAGTTGTAAGTGTTCGGTAGTATTGTCTTTTTGCTATGGTTTGAATTTTTCTTTTTGTAGCCCAGAGGCTACAAAATATCTGCGCGAAGGCTGGAGCCTTCGCGCAGCATCTCCATACCATTCCTTCAACCTGCCTAACTTTCACCCATGAAATCTGCCTTAGTTTTTTTAACAGCCACGGTTCTTTTCGGTTCTTGTCAGTCCGGGACAGCAACCAATTCTGAGAAAATTACAAACACTGATACCAATTCGGTTCGCGATACTCAGACATTGAGCAATGCCGACAGTATTGATTTTAAGCATTTGCATTTGGATGTATCGGTTTCCTTTGAGCGTAAGGAGATAAGTGGACAGGCGGTTTGGGCGATATCGAATCGAGGAGCAGCAAAGGATTTGCGTTTGGATAGTTATGCGCTTAGTGTAGATAGTGTTTATGTTGATGGGAAGAAGGGTAGTTTTAGTTTTGGACCTAGCGTGCCTTATTTAGGCCAGCAGTTGCGAATTCCTATACTGCCTGCCACCAAGGAGGTAAGCGTTTACTATGCAAGTTCTGATAGTGCAACGGCCTTGCAGTGGTTGAGCCCTACGCAAACTCTGACTAAGAAGCATCCATTCCTATATACCCAGAGTGAAAGTGTTTATGCTCGTTCTTGGGTGCCTTGTCCTGATGGCCCCGGGATACGATTTACGTATGATGCGCGGGTGACAGTTCCGAAGGGATTGATGGCTTTGATGAGTGCGGAGAATCCACAGAAGGTGAGTGATAGTGGAATATATCATTTCCGGATGGAGAACCCGATACCCGCATATTTGTTGGCGCTAGCGGTTGGTGATATTCAGTTTCGGGCTATTGACAGTCGTACGGGTGTATATGCGGAGCCTGCAATGATTGACAGAGCGCGTTGGGAGTTGGCTGATGTAGGGAAAATGGTGACGACTGCTGAAGGCTTATATGGGCCTTATCGGTGGGGGCGGTATGATGTTTTGATATTACCACCCGGATTCCCTATTGGCGGGATGGAAAATCCTAGACTCACATTTGCGACGCCGACGATTATAGCGGGGGATAGAAGTTTAGTCAATCTAATTGCGCATGAATTGGCGCACAATTGGAGTGGAAATTTGGTGACTAATGCAACGTGGAATGATATCTGGATGAATGAAGGGTTTACTGTTTATTTTGAACGAAGAATCACCGAGGCCATGTTAGGTAGGACGTATGTGGACATGCTTTGGGAATTAGGCTTTCAGGATTTGGAGGAGCAGGTCACAGAATTGGGTAAAGACAGTCGGGATACCTGGCTGAAGGGAGCTGTTGATGGGCGGGATCCGGATTTAAGTTTGTCGGATATACCATACGAAAAAGGCTCTTTGTTTTTGGAGTTGATAGAACAAGCGGTTGGCCGAGAAAAGTTTGACCCATTCTTAAAAGAATATTTTGCGGCTCATGCTTTCAAGTCAATTACAACAGAGCAATTTTTGGACTATCTCAATCAGCATTTGATAAAGGGAGATTCGACCTTGGCCAGTAAGATTAGAATCAATGAATGGGTGTATGGTCCCGGAATTCCGAGTAATGCGCCACGAGCGGATAGTGTACGCTTTGTGAAGGTGAATGCAGCGCGAGCAGAATTTTTAGCCGGTGCAACGCCGGCAAGTTTGGCAACTACTGAATGGACGACAAATGAATGGCTTCAGTTTTTAAGAAAGATGCCGAAAGAGCTTACTGTTGCACAAATGGCAATGTTGGATAAACAGTTTCAATTTACGCAGAGTGGCAACAGTGAAATCGCGGACTTGTGGTTTATTATGGCGGTAAACCGTCATTATAGCGTTGCTTATCCTGCCATGGAAAAATTCTTGTCTTCTGTTGGTCGTCAGAAGTTTTTAGAGCCCTTGTATGGTGCGATGATGGCAAGTGGCCAGCAGCGTTTGGCTGCTGAAATCTATAGTAAATACCGGCAGAATTATCATCCGCTCACTCAGGTGAAATTGGATAAGTTGGTACGGAAGTGAGAATTAATTCACGGTTACGATTTTGTCTGCTTTAGCGGTCACCGTGCCAATCGGCTGTAGGTACTCCGAGTATCCATGTTGTTGGAGTAGTGCTTGCAATTCTTGCGCTGCAGTTGGTGCAACGGCAATCAAAAGGCCGCCATTAGTTTGCGGGTCGGGAAGGAGGTTGAAGGCTTCCATTACATTCACGCCCGGGCTGAAGGCTACTTTGCTGCTATAGCTATTCCAATTCCGGTAGGTGGCATCCGGAACGATACGTTGTGCTGCCAATTCTTTAGCAATGGGGATGATGGGGATGTTGGTATAGTTGAGTTGTGCTGAAAGTTGACTACTCTCTGCCATTTCTATCAAATGCCCGAGCAGACCGAATCCGGTAATATCCGTCATTGCATGTACACCTGTAATTTTTGCGACAGTAGCACCTATGCTATTCAGTTGACTCAACTGTAGGAGTAGTTTGTTTTTTGCATCGTCAGGAAGTACGCCCCGTTTGGCTGCTGTGGTCATGAGTCCGACGCCAATTGGTTTGGTGAGGAAGAGTAGATCACCTTCTTGGGCGGTGTTGTTTTGTTTTAGATTTTCTAGACAAATCAAGCCGTTGACGGTAAGACCAAAGAAGGGCTCTGCGGATTGGATACTATGTCCGCCGGCGAGGGAGATTTCTGCTTCGGTGCAAATACTTCGCGCACCTTCAAGGACAGCAGCAGCGGATGCAGCAGGCAGTGTATCGACCGGCCAACCCAGAACAGCCAAGGCCATGATGGGTTTTCCCCCCATGGCATAGACATCGCTCAAGGCATTAGCAGCAGCTATTTTCCCGAAATAGTATGGGTCATCAACCACCGGAGTGAAGAAGTCCGTCGTTGCGATGATGCCGGTCGTGTCATCAAGCGCATATACAGCTGCGTCGTCGTTGTTCTCATTACCCACCAGCAACTTCTTGTCTTGAAATTTTGGCGAACCGGATTGTAAGATTTCCTTCAATTGTGTCGGTGCTATTTTGCAGCTACAGCCGGTTGCCTTTGCCCATTGGGTAAGAAGGGAGGGGTCTTTTTCGGGATGTTCGGTGGTGCTCATGATTGTTGTGCTAGTCTGTCCAGAATGTGATTGGTATTGGTTTCTGTGTGTACTTTTTCGAGCAGGATAATATCCAATTGGATTGCTCTGTTGGCCAAAGACTTTGTGTATTGCTTGTCGTAGTATTGGAGTAAAATATCAAAGCAAGCCTGCTTATCATCCTCTAAAAGGTAATTAATAGCCGTTTTACTTTCTAATGGTCCCAGTCTCTTTTTAATACGAAGTATTGCTGCAATCAGCTCAGCAGTAGGTACAGATGCGTAGTCTTGCAGGATATATTCCAAGCGTGCTGCGAAGGGGATATCGAGATACAATTGTCGGCCATTTCGGATACGTTGATAAAGGCTGCCGGGAAGGTTTACTTGGCCAATGCGTTGGCTTTCGTCTTCAACGAAAATTGTTGAAGGTTGCTCCAGTGTGAGTTTCCGGAGTGCCTGATGGAGCATATTTTCAAATTGTTCTTGACCGGGTTGCTTGCGTCCGGGAATATCGCCAAAGGCGGAACCTTTATGGCATGCAAGGTCCTCCAAATCCAAAACTGCGTATCCTTTTTTAGCTAGTTCCTTAAGGATGTCTGTCTTGCCGGATCCCGTTTTTCCACCGAGAACCAGGAAGGGATAGCTTTTTTCAAAGCTTTTCAATACAGTATTTCTATAGGATTTATAGCCCCCGTCCAATAGCCCCACTTCAAAACCATAGAAGTCTAGCAACCAAGCCATGGCACTGCTTCTCATGCCGCCACGCCAGCAATACACTAAGATTTCTTTGTTGTTTCTGGAGCATATTTTCTCAGCAGCTTCCACATAGTCGTTTAGTCGAGATCCAAAGGCTTTAAAACCAATTTTTATTGCGGCTTCACGGGAGCATTGTTTGTAGGCTGTTCCGATTTCGGCGCGTTCTTCATTCGAGAAAATGGGAAAAGAATGAGCGTTTGGAATATGGGCATGTGCAAATTCAGCGGGGCTACGCACGTCTAATACAGGATAGGAATCTGCCTGATTTAGGAAATCGTCAATATTCAGCTGATGGATTGCCATGATTGGAAATGCAAAGATGCAAAGGTTTGTTTTTGACTAGCAAGGATTTGTAAATGTGCTCATTTTGCAAGGGGGATATAGGCTTAAAATGTGTGCTAGTCGGCTTTTATTAATGGTGCTTTATCATTAGCATTGTGCAGAAATACCACTTTTCCCCTACGAAGCCCTATTTTATTTCTGCTATTTTTGCCCATTCATTTTTTTGACGATCCCTACCCGATGGAAGCTGTATATATCACGCGTTTATCAAAGTTTTTTCCAAATAATCCTGTTAGTAATGAAGAGATGGAACAAGTGCTGGGCATGGTGGCCGGTAAGCCCTCTCGGGCGCGGGGTATAGTCTTGAGGAATAATGGTATTAAGACGCGCTACTACGCATTGAAAGATGGGCAACGCACCCATACCAACACCCAGATGGCGGCATTAGCCGTTAAGTCTTTGTTTGATGATCAGCATCCTATTGAAAAGATGGATTTGTTAGCAGCGGGCACTTCATCCCCGGAGCAATTGTTGCCCTCACATGCTGCAATTATTCATGGAGAGTTGGGTATTCATAATCTAGAAATTGTATCCGTGTCCGGAGCCTGTGCCTCCTCTATTCAAGCCTTGAAATATGCCTATTTAGCAACCGCGGCAGGTACTGCGCAATGTGCAGTAGCGGTTGGGTCGGAGCGGACATCAGCTATGATCAATGCTTCGCGATATGAAGCCGAAGCCGAGTCATGGAAAGATATTGAGGGGAATCCATTCATTGCATTTGAGAAAGATTTTTTGCGCTGGATGCTTAGCGATGGAGCTGGTGCAGCATTGTTGGAACCAAAACCCAACGATAATGGATTGTCTTTGCGTATTGAGTGGATTGAGACGACCTCCTATGCCAATGTTCTGGAGACCTGCATGTATGCAGGAGCAATGAAGAACGAAGACGGGACGATCATCGGCTTTGGCGATTTAAACGTTCATGATTGGGAACAACAAAGTGTCTTTGCCTACAAGCAAGATACGCGGCTGCTGGGCGAGAATGTGGTGCCTCGGGGTGGTATGTTTCTTGAAGAAGTGATTAAGAAACACAACTTGAAGCCCGAAGAAGTGGACTACTATCTCCCGCATATGTCCAGCGAGTTTTTTAAACAACAGATATACGATTATCAAGCAAAGATTGGCCTGGAGATCCCTTATGAGAAGTGGTTTTATAACCTGACTAAAGTTGGGAATATAGGCAGTGCCTCGGCCTATGTGATGTTGGAGGAGTTGTTCCATAATGGGATGCTGAAAGTTGGAGATAGATTATTGGTGATGGTGCCAGAAAGTGCTCGGTTTACCTATGCCTATATCTACCTCACCGTAGTATAATCTATCAATGAACACTCCAAAAATCCTAGTTCTTTATTATTCACAGTCCGGACAGCTTCGGCAGATATTGGACAGTGTTTTAAAGGATATTTCGCCCCTAGCTCAAGTTGTCTTTGCAGCAATCCAGCCTAGCTGTTCCTATCCATTGCCCTGGAAGGTTAATCATTTCTTTGACCTTATGCCGGAATGTGTGTATCAAGAATCAATACCGCTCCAGCCGATAGATAGGGCACTTTTCAGCCAGGATTTTGATTTGGTGATTTTTGGATGGCAGCCCTGGTTTTTACACCCTTCGTTGCCGATTAGCTCGTTCTTGCAAAGTGATGATGCGCGCATTTTAACCGGAAAGCAGGTACTCACAGTGGTGGGCAGTAGGAATATGTGGCTCAATGCGGGCGAGAAAGTGAAAGCACATTTTCATCGATTTGGAGCAAAGCAAATTGGTAACTTGGTGTTTGAGGATTCAAATACCAATCTAGTATCCATACTTACCATTATTCGCTGGGCCTTTAAGGGGAAGAAAGAGGCCGGAACTTGGTTGCCGGAAGCGGGGGTGCAACAAGCTGATATCAATGCGGCGCGGCGATTTGGCCAACCGATTTTAGCGGCATTACAATCTAAGGAAGGGATGGATAGTCTTCATGCGCAGCTTTGCTTGCTTGATGCTGTGAAGCTAAATGCCGGACTGATTATTTTGGAGCAACGAGGGATTAAAAACTTCCGTTTTTGGGCTAAGTACATAAAAGAAAAAGGGCCGTCCGGAGCGCCCGAGCGCTTGGGGCGGGTGAAAGCATTTAAGCGCTTGTTGATCGTTGCAATTTTTATCCTTTCCCCGATAAGTTCGCTCACCGCATTTATCCAACAAATGATTCAACGCAAAAAACTCCGAGAGGATGTAGCCTATTTTAAAGGGATTTCCTACGAAAGTGGTCGGATGTGAGTCGGAGGGAATAGACGTGAATTTTTCCAAAGTCTTGCTGATGTTTCAACAAGTCCTAAAAGTAAGCGACATACCCAACGTGAATCTTACTTTGTCGGAAAAGTATTGGGGAGTTCGGGGCTTTACCCAGGGCGTATGCAATGTTGAATTGCCCATTTTTCACTTCTAGTTGTGTGCCAATTCCGAAGCCATGGTACCAGCCTTCTTTGCTAAATCCATTGATGGTCGTCTGTACCCAAGCATTATCGCTAAAGCAGTAGAAGTTTGAGTTGCGTGAAAAAAGAAATCGGAGTTCGCCGTTGAGTAAATGGTATTGGTTCGCAAATATGCTCTCTTCATCAAAGCCGCGAAGGAGCTTCATTCCGCCGATTTGATAAAGCTCATTTTGATAAAGCTTTTCCCCACTGATCCATGCTCCGGCATATCCCAGTTTAAGGACGAGATTGTCGGTTATTGGCCAAAATTTATTGAGTTGTGCCGTTAGTTGAAATTGATATTTAGGGATGGATAGGCTATCATAGAGCGTAGCATAGTCAAAGCCGCTCCCATCTTTGATGCCGGTGATACCGTCGTTTTTAATGATGTTTCGTTTAAACGCGATACCGCTAACACTTAGGTTATATCCTCGACGTGGGTTGAATTTATAGTCCGTTTGTTCGGTTTGCACGGAAAGCCCTAGTCCATTTGCCGTTAAGTCCAGAACTTCCGGTAGTCGGTGATTGGCTAGGATATAGGCAGTATCCGGATTGATGATGCGGGAGTTGATATTTTGGTAATAGATGCGCAAGGTGTTTTGTGCGCTCAGGAGGTAGCTACCGCCGATGTCTAAACTTGTTTTGCGGAAAGAGGTGCCATTGAAGTATAGATCAAATCGAGAATCAACCCCAATCGGGGTGCGGAGCAGGTAGGGGTATTGTGCCGCTGCCTTAATACGAGGACTAGCTTCTTGTAGTTTTTGGTAGGAGAAGGACAGCGCCTCGCCACGGCCAAGGATATTCTGGAATGCGGCTTGGACATCTGCAGTAAGCAGGAATTTATCCGATCCGCCGGTGTTGGGTTGCAAGCCGATTAGGGCATTGAGTTGATTGGCGCGCCGCTCCTTCAGGTTGAGGTAAAGCTTGGTGTGGTATCGCCCAAAAGTGATGTGCCAACTGCTGCTAGGGTCTAAGAATGAGAGATTGTTGAGTTTTTGTTGGATGCTTTGAAGTTTGTATTCCTGGTAAAGGCTGGCTTCCCGAATGTCCAATAGTTGTCCGAGATAGACTTTGTCAAGACGAGCATTCCCTTCTAAGATAATAGAGTCAATGGTTCTTATCTGGTTAGGCTCCACCATTAATTGCGCAATGATTCCATCTTTCCCTGAAAGATTTACGCTATCGAGCTGTACACGGGCAAATGGGAAACCATTGTTTTCGCACCAATTTAATATATGTTCACAAAGTTTGGCTACGCTCCTAGGACGTAGCTCGGTACCGGAGTATTGCAATTCATTTATGCCGGTGCCGACTAGTACGTTTATGGGTACCTGTTTTAATGAAATCTTTGCCCAGCGCCACTTTTGTCCCAAGTGAATGCATGCATCAAGGGTTTGATCGCTTAGATGAAGACTATCCACCGATGCTTCCAGGTACCCCTTTTCCTGAAGTTCGAAGATCAAATCATTTAAGGCCTGACGGGCGCTATTTTGGTTTTTGTATTCACGAGCAAGGGACGACATTTCAGGCGGGAGAACACCCGAGCTATCGAAGCAATGGAGTAACAGCGAATATCTTTGCGCACGAAGCAAGCTCACTTGAAACAAGAGCAACATAACTGTACAAAATGAGAATAGGCGCATAATTCGGCTCTTTTCAAAAATACTAAACCCGAACACCACATGGCCGGAATTTATCTCCATATTCCTTTTTGCAAACAAGCTTGCAATTATTGCAATTTCCATTTCTCTACTTCGCTCAAGCAGAAAGAGTCGCTTCTAGCTGCACTTTACAGGGAGATAGAATTACAACAACATTGGCTAAATGATGCCAAAGTGGACACAATATACATTGGCGGCGGTACCCCGTCTTTACTTTCTGTGGATGAACTCCGACGGCTGATAGACCATCTTGTTGATAATTTTAAGCTGGAGCAATTGAGGGAATTTACCCTAGAAGCGAACCCTGATGATTTGAGCGGGAAGTACTTGAAACAGTTAAAAGGAACCCTGGTCAATCGCTTGAGTGTCGGCATCCAGAGTTTCCGGGAAGAAGACTTGCGCTATATGAATCGGGCACATACCGCGCAACAGAGTGATTATGCACTCAAAGCTGCGCAGGATAATGGATTCAGCAATTTGAGTATCGATTTGATCTATGGTACACCCGGCATGACCGATGCAGCATGGCTGGAGAATATCAACAAAATGGCTTCCTTGGCAATACCGCATTTCTCTGCCTATGCACTCACTGTGGAGGAGGGTACAGCACTACATTTTGCAATTAATAAAAAAGCTGCAACACCGGTTGATGAAGCACAGAGTGCTCGACAAGCTAAGCTTTTGATGCAGGCATCAACACAGCTTGGGTATGAACAATACGAAATAAGCAATTATTCTTTGCCAGGGTGTTATGCTGTTCATAATACCTCCTATTGGCAAGGTGTTGCTTACTTAGGCCTGGGGCCCTCGGCACATTCCTATAACGGTGCAGAAATACGTCAATGGAATATTGCAAACAATGCCCTGTATATCCGTTCTATCAACAACGGAGTCGTGCCTTTTGAAATGGAGGAATTGAGCAGCACACAGCAATTAAATGAATACCTAATGACTTCCCTGCGGACCATGTGGGGTTGCGATTTGAATTGGATAGATCAGCGCTGGGGCGGTGAAGTTCGGCGGCGGATTCTTCGGCTATCCCAACCCTATCGGGAGGAGCAGAAGCTAACGTTGCAGGAGGATAAATTGGTATTAACGCCTACTGGAAAGTTGTTTGCAGATGGTATAGCGGCTAGTCTTTTTTCAGAGTAATATGGGGCATTCGAGTGAAGATGCTGCTCATTCGCGCCGGAGCCATTATTTTTATGCCTTATTCCCGACTATGAAATTATTACAAGACAAGGTAGCGTTAATTACCGGCGCCAGCCGAGGAATTGGAGAAGCCATTGCGCTTAAATTTGCTGAGCATGGAGCCAATGTGGCTTTCACCTATTTGAGTTCGGACGAGCGCGCAGCAGCATTAGAAGGGCGCTTAGCTGCTTTTGGAGTTAAGGCAAAGGCCTTTAAAAGCGATGCGGCTCAGTTTTCAGCAGCGGAAGCTTTGGCAAATGAAGTTGTGAAGGAGTTTGGTACTATTGATGTTTGTGTGAACAATGCCGGCATATCAAGAGATAATTTGTTGCTCCGCCTAAGTGAAGAACAATGGGATGAGGTGATGACTGCCAATCTGAAATCAGTCTATAACTTGACCAAGCAAGTCATTCGCCCGATGATGAAGGCGCGGAAAGGTTCTATTATCAACATGAGCTCGATAGTTGGCGTAGCGGGGAATGGAGGGCAGAGTGCCTACGCCGCCAGCAAAGCCGGTATCATAGGGTTTACAAAAAGCATTGCCTTGGAGCTAGGCTCTCGGAATATTCGCTGTAATGCCATCGCTCCAGGGTTTATTGAAACTGACATGACGCATTATCTGAAGGATGGCGGGGCAGAGCAATGGTTTTCAAAAATTCCGCTAGCGCGTTTTGGAAAACCTGAGGAGATTGCTGATGTTGCCTTGTTCCTAGCATCGGATATGAGCAGTTATGTGAGCGGACAAGTGATTTCTGCTTGCGGTGGAATGAATACCTAGATATTTATTTCACTATTCTTCTCGATATTGTTTCTAAATTCTTGTAGAAAGTATCGGGGCTAATTGCCCCTGCTTATCTTTGCCCACTATGCAAAAAATTCACGCAGCCATAACCGGCGTTGGCGGGTACGTACCTGACTATATCCTAACAAATGCAGAACTGGAAACCATGATGGATACCAGCGACGAATGGATCCGAACCCGTACCGGAATTAGTGAACGCAGAATTCTGAAAGGTGCCGATATGGGGACCTCCGAAATGGCCGTTGGTGCAATCAAGGATTTAATCTGCAAAACAGGAGTAGATCCTCTGAGCATTGAATTAGTAATTTGTGCGACGACCACTCCGGATATGCAGTTTCCAGCTACTGCAAATATTATTTGTGACAAGGCCGGCCTGAAGAATGCATGGGGCTATGATGTGAGTGCAGCTTGCAGTGGCTTCATTTTCGCGCTGACGACTGGCGCACAGTTTATTGAATCCGGTCGGCATAAGAAGGTATTGGTAATTGGTGGTGATAAGATGAGTTCTATAATGAACTACGAAGACAGAGCTACTTCAATCATTTTTGGCGATGGCGCCGGTTGCGTCTTGTTAGAACCAGACACAGACGGGTTTGGTGTGATAGATGCTGTGTTGAAATCGGATGGATCCGGTAGGGCTTATCTGCATCAAAAGGCAGGAGGGTCCATGCGGCCTGCAACGGTGGAGACGGTAATGGCCAAAGAACATTTTGTGTATCAGGAAGGGCAGACTGTTTTCAAATTTGCCGTGAAGAATATGGCAGATGTAGCGGCGGATATTATGGAGCGTAATCAACTTGCTGCCGATGATATTACCTGGCTCATTCCGCACCAAGCCAACAAGCGTATTATTGATGCCACCAGAGAGCGTATGGGCTTAAATCCCGAAAAAGTAATGGTCAATATCGAGAAGTTTGGCAACACCACCAACGGCACTTTACCGCTCTGTATGTGGCAATGGGAGCCGCAACTACGGAAAGGGGATAATATCGTCTTGGCTGCGTTTGGTGGAGGCTTCACTTGGGGTTCTATATACATTCGTTGGGCTTATGATGGCAATAGAAAATAAGTAACAGGTAGCTTCGGAAATGGCAGAGCAAATATGTCCCTTGTGTGAACGCCCCTTGGCAGAACCGATGAATCGGCATCATCTCATACCCTTGAGCAAAGGTGGAAAAGGAACAGAAACTGTGATGATGCATAAAATCTGTCAGGGTAAAGTACACGCAGTTTTCACCGAGCGGGAATTGAGTTTGCACTACAATACAGTCGATGCGCTAAAGGGGCATGATGAGATCGCTAAGTTCATCAAATGGATTAAAAAGAAGCCGCCAGAATTTTATGATGGTAGCATGAAGATGAAAAAATAGTAAAGGATGCCAATGTCGCCAGGGTTACATTTGCGGCATCTTTTCGGGGGATTTAGCTCAGTTGGTTAGAGCGCTACCTTGACATGGTAGAGGTCGCTGGTTCGAATCCTGCAGTTCCCACATTACTTTATCCCACAATCATTGCGATTGTAGTTTTTTTTAGCGAAGAAGAAAGGAGTCTCCGTCTTTTAGGAAGGGTAGATTCCTCCGCACTTCAGCCAGATGTTCTTGGTCTAAGACAATGGTTTGAATTGCGACCTCACCCACTTGTTGCCAAATTAATTCTCCGAGTGGTCCAAACACGCTGCTTGCCCCTTCATAAGGGATCTCCTTGCCATCAATGCCTACACGATTCACGCCTACGCAATAACATTGGTTTTCTATCGCCCTTGCTTGCAATAGTGTTTTCCAGGCGACCGTCCGTTTGCTTGGCCAATTGGCCACGTAAAGTAGTACGTCGTAAAGTGGCTCACCGTGCTGTTCTATATTTCGCGCCCAAACAGGAAACCGCAAATCATAACAGATAAGGGGACAGATGCGCCATCCATTTACCTGGACAATTATTTTTTTATCGCCGGCGGTGTACGGCTCGTCTTCTCCTGCAAACGCAAAAAGATGCCGCTTATCATAGCTATAATATTGACCATTCGGTTGCATCCAAACTAGCCGATTGTAGAAGTTCCCTTCCTCCTTAATGATGAGGCTACCACAAAGGATGATTTTGTGCGCCTGCGCTATATCCCGCATCCAGGCAATCGTTGTTCCTTCCATGTCTTCAGCTAAGTCGGTCGGATTCATGGAGAAGCCAGTGGTAAACATTTCCGGAAGTACCACTATTTCCTTTTGCCCCTTAATTCCTGCCAAGGCTGCAGTGTACTGGGCAATATTTTTAGCCTTGTCTTCCCACACAATGTCTGTTTGCAGTAGTGTGATACACAGATTTTTTGCTTTCTTACTCATTACTGGCATACATTTTGGCTGAAGATTATTGCATCATTCACAGTTCAAACCTATGAAATTCCCGATATTGATTTCGGTCGGTATTTTTTGCGTATTTGCTGCATCTGCCGCCAAAAAAGATAAAAACATTGATCTCACGGGGGATTGGCGGGAAATGACCCGTAGTTACCCTAATCGATCAAATGTTGCTTTTGATGACACTACCTTCTTTCATTTTTTGATAGGTAATGAATATACCACACAGCGCAAGAATCATTTTATGTATCGTGGTACCTACAAAGTTTATGATGGACAATTGGATATTGGCATGCGTCTGTACCAAATTTTTACAGTAAGCAAGGATGAAATTGTGCTGAAAGATGAAATGGGAACCTACCAATTTCATCGCTACCAGATTCCAAAACAAACCGAGGGTGCCTCAAATGTTGCGGGTGGAAATCGTGGAAACATAAGTGCTGGAAACATTGTGCAGGAGCAGCTCCCCGGGCGTTGGGAAGTGTACAAAAGAACCAGTAGTGAGACGCTGCCGGATATTGATTATACAACCATCATTCGGGTGATGGAATTGAAGCAAGAGCAAGAGGGCTTGGCCGGTGGTGTGGAGTCGGCAAAAGATATGAATGGTGCGCCATCCTGGAAGGTAGTAGGATATCAAGATGGCATCATTGAATGCAAAGGGAAGACAGATCGGAAGCTAAAAGTGCTGCGATGTGAAGGCAATGAACTCATCCTGCAAGAAGGTAGCCTGACTTATTTTTTCAAAAAATTTAAATAGGCTACCACGGCTTATTTCAATCGGATAAGGCTATAGCTTTTCAACGTGCTGTTGCGCGTTTCAGGATTGATAAAGTCTAAGTTAAGTTCGGATACTATAAAAAAATTGCCGGATTTCAATACATCATATTTTGCGTGGCTGCTATCGTAGGAGTTGAGTTGCGAGCTGGTCGTGATGACATAGTCTCCGGATTGACCAGGCGCGGGATAGTGGTTGATTTCTGTAACAACGCCTTTCGCATAAAAATGTAGGCTCACCATTGGGTCGGGCATGAGCCAGATGATTACTTTGTTTGGATCAATCCTTGCTTCGTTCAAGTAACGACCAAAAACAGACCCGGCTTGGTACTGGAGCAGTTTCGGATAGAAATGGGTACTCAACACAAGGTTGATGATGAGCATGGTGCCCACAGGAAGCCACAATAGTCTTTTCATCCCATTTATTTTCAGCAAAAGGCCTAGCCAAACCAATTGTGCCCCGATAAAGCATACCAATTGCAGGTTGTGTGCCGGGAAAATGTAGATATAGAGTAGAGCTACCCCCAATTGAAGTAATAAACAAACGGGCACGTAGAAGGAACTAAAAAAGCGGGCTGTTGGCACATACTTTTTGTCAGTAAATAGGTCATAAAGCATCTTGGCACTTACGATAGCGGCAAATGGGAAGGCGACAAGAATATAATGCGGAAGTTGATAGTTGGAAAAACAAAGAGACAAATAGCTTAGGAGGAAGCCGCCTGTGCTGATCCATTCTTGCTTATTTGATAGCTTCAATCTTTGCTGAATTAGTTGCTTCAGATTTTGGAATAGCGCGGGTATCAGGAGAAATATCCAGGGTAGAAAAGCCCAAAACATACTTCCAAGCAAGAAGAAGGGGCCGGCGCCGTTACTCCATTCATTGCTTCCGGTAATTCGCCCAAAGCTTTGCGTCCAAAAGAAAAATTTCAGGCCGGATACTCCAGTATGCCCATCAATTACTTTTTCAGGGTGGGCATCAAATTGCTGATACAGTCCAATGCACATGGGCAAGAGCAAAACGCCAATAATAGCCATGTATAATAGCCCCCAGGGAGTTACCAGCTTTTTCCATCCCTTTCGAAGTAGGCTATCCGAACCTATCGCAAAGGCGGGCACAAGCAGGGCAATAGGGCCTTTGGTCATCATGCCAAATGCGATTGCGACAGCACCACCGAGTATGAAATACCATTTCCGCTTGTCTTCAGATGCTCTAATACACCAAATAGCGGTGATGACACAGCTCATCAAGAGCATGTCTGTTCGGACATCATTAGTCCAGAGAAACAGACCTTGACAAGAAGCAAGAAGCAAGGCTGAAAGTCTTGCCAGACTCTCGTTATAAAGGATTCTTGTGAGTCGATAGGTGGCGTATATAGCCCAGTATGCGGATAAAATAGTAGGGAGCTTATAGGCGAAATTGTTTGCCCCAAACAACTTCATGCTTAGGGCGGTAATCCAGAATAGTAAGGGAGGTTTGTCTAAATAATCTTTGCCGCGATCAAAAAGGTGGAGCCAGTTGGTTTGGTGCATCAGTTCGCGGCTCATTTCCGCATATTGGGCGGCGTCCACATCCATTACATCTACCGGTATTGCCAGGCAATATATCAGCCCAATGATGACGAATATCCAAAGTGGCACTCGGAATTCGGTGGCATACAGAACCTGCGGGGCAGCGGATTTGTTCATCGCTTTGGGTAGCGTGTGGATAAAAGCAAGCACAAAGATGCGTTAGAATATGGCGGAGGCGAAGAATCAACCTGCATTTCCATTATTTTTGACGATTCAAGCCTTATTCATTCATGTCTATTGGAAAGAAATCAAAACCCTCCTACGTTTATTCAATAATTGGCGTCAGCTTGGTATTGTTCCTTTTAGGAACCCTTGGCTGGTTGGTTATTAACGGACGGTCGCTCACGCGCGAGTTCAAGGAAAATATCACCATCACTGCCGATTTTCATGATAATGTAGCGCCGGGGCAGATAGAAGCCTTGCATCAAATTGTGGCCAAGCAACCCTTTATTAAAAAGTCTAGGGTTATTACTAAGGAAGAAGCCTTGAAGATGCAGAGTGAAATTGAAGGGGAAGACGTTGGGAAATTCTTGGGTTATAATCCACTTTTTGCGTCCTTGGAAATGAACGTATATCAAGAGTATGCCAATAAGGATAGTCTTGAGAAAATTAAGCAGTTTGTGTTGCAGAGTAATATTGTCCGGGACTTGAGTTATCCTAAGGTTCAAGTGGAGCAAATGAACAGCAATTTCCGCAGGATCAATCTTATTCTTGGAATCATTGCGTTGGTACTGGTATTTGCAGTCGTCGTCTTGATAGACAATACTGTCCGTTTGGCAATGTTTAGCAATCGTTTTCTTATAAAGACCATGCAGATGGTTGGTGCTAATCGTCACTTTATTTCTAAGCCATTTGACCAACGTGCTGTCATCAACGGCTTGATCAGTGGTGTGGTAGCGGTAGTTGGTCTTTGGTTTGTGATGCAGTTTGCCGAGTCCCAGTTGCCTGAATTGAAGGCATTGCACGATAATACGCTCATTGCCCTATTGATGCTCAGCTTGCTGCTATTAGGGGTAGTTATTTCAGTGGCGAGTACCCATCGCTCTGTGATTAAGTACTTGAAAGTTCGGGTTGATGATCTGTATTAAACCCTGGTTTTTCATTTCACACCATTTATTATCCACTTCCTACTTTTTAGCTAATATTGCGTCCAGTAAATAATTATGGCCAAAGCACAACATACCACGACTCAAAACTCCGGCTACCGTAGCCCTCTAAAAGCCAAGTCTAGCACCTCCGGTGCGGCGCCGCGGGGCAATCAGACTTTCCTTTTTGACAAACGAAATTATATGTGGATGGGTGTCGGCCTTGCTTGTATCCTCATTGGCTTGCTGCTTATGTCCGGTGGTAAGAGTGCAGATCCGCATCAATTTGACTACAAAGAAATTTATTCATTTAGGAGAATTACCCTGGCGCCAATTATAATCCTTATTGGTTTTGGTATTGAAGCTTATGCCATCATGCTGAAGCGGAAGCCCGACCCAGCGGCAAAAGAAGAATCCTCAGCTATCGAATAGCTCACAATTAGCGTTCAAAATAAAATACCCGTCTCAGATTATCTGGACGGGTATTTTTTATGGCTAAAGTCTTAATGAGGGTTACATCTTCCAATCATCCAAATCAGCATCATTGTTATTGCTTGCGGATGAGGTAATAGTTTCGGTTGCGTATGCAGCAGGAGCGGCTTGGTAATTTTCAGCTTCACCAACAGCCTGTGTTTGGCCTTCCTGGTATTCTTCATCATTTTCATGGCTGAAGGAATCAAAGTCGAAGTCGGGCATCAACTCAGTTTTTACATAGTCAATTGTTTCGGCTAGGCCTGCTAGGAATTTGTTGAAGTCTTCTTTGTAAATAAACATCTTGTGGCGGTCATAGCCACCGTCTTCAAAGCGCTTTTTACTTTCTGTTATTGTAATGAAATAGTCATTACCACGAGTAGCACGGACATCAAAAAAATAAGTGCGGCGCTTTCCCGCTTTTACCCGTTTAGAATAGATGCTTTCGTTGTTGCGGTCATTGCCCTGACCATTACCGTTGTAATTTGAAGAGTTGTCGTACGCCACAGGAGCAGTTTTGTTTTTTGTGATTAGTTACGAATCAAAAGTAAATAAGAATAGCTTTTCAACAAATAAAATCGTTTAGTGCTTTAGCTTTCCTGAAATCTTTGCTTATTGAGCTATATTGATCTTTACCTTTTTGCCCTTTAGTTTTTCGTTAGCTATCGCCTTTAGTGCTGTTGGGGCATTGGCATTTCGTACGGCGACAAACGAAAAGAAGTCCTTTACTTCAATAAGGCCTATGTCTTCTTTTTTAAGTCCGCCTTTTTGTGCAAGAAAGCCCATGATATCCCCTTTGTTTATTTTGTTTTTCTTGCCCGCGGAAATGTATAAGGTGAGCCAATCCGGGCGCTCAGGGAGTTTTGTGCTTCCCTGCAGTGCTATTGTTTTGTAGCTATCTTCTTGTAGGTATGATGGCACTTTTTCGTCAGGCCCAAGGAGCAGGATGGCAGTTCCGCTCTTGTCCATTCTTGCAGTACGACCATTGCGATGGATGAATGCAGCCTCGTCATTAGGCAAATGGTAATGGATGATGTACCGTAGATGGGCTATATCCAGTCCGCGAGCAGCCAGATCAGTGGTGACTAGGAAATAGGTGCTTCCGTTTCGGAATTTACACAAGGCCGCATCCCGTTCTTGTTGCTCCATTGCGCCATGATAGTATTCGTTGAAAATGCCGCGCTCATAGAGCGCATTGCTCACTCGTTCTACAGCATCACGGTGATTGCAGAAGATAATTGTCGGTCGGGCGCCGAGTTGGCAGAGTAATTGGAAAAGTGGTTGCAGCTTATCTTTTTCTTCGGTGTGCAGCACTTGGAGGGCAAGTCCAAATCCTTCTTCCTTTTCTTCTGCTTCGTAATGTAATATTTCAGGCTGTTGTAAGCCAACAAAGGCAGGCACTTCTACATTTTGAGTGGCAGACGTTAGGATTCGTTGGTTGATGTTCGGTAGCGCGGAAATTATTTCTTCCATTTCTGCAACAAAGCCGAGCTCCAATGTTTTATCAAATTCATCGACAATCAGTGTTTTGATATTGTTGGTCTGGATATTCCCCCGTCGGATATGATCCGCCAAGCGACCCGCTGTGCCGATGATTAAAGCAGGTGCTTCCGTCAGGCTGTTTTCTTCGATCTCCCGTTTATGACCGCCATAGCAACAGGTCACTTTTAAGCCACTGCGGAGGGATTTCCAGACAGACTCAATCTGTTGGGCCAGTTCACGGGAAGGAACAATGATCAGGGCTTGTGTCGTTTTTTGCGATACCTCAATTTTAAGAAAAGTGGGGAGTAGAAAAGCGAGCGTTTTGCCGGAGCCGGTTGGCGCTTGTAGTAGAATATCGCTCCCGGATTTGGCCGCAGCTAGGCTGGCTAGCTGCATTTCGTTTAGGGCAGTCAAGTTGATGTTTTCCAGTACCGACTGGAGTTTAAGTGCTATCGCGTCCATGGCAGGCAAAAGTAGTACTTGGACGACGGGTAGTCCGGGAAACCTTGTGGTAGCCGCCGCCATTTTTGAAGAAGCAGCCACAAACAGGATAAAAGTCGTTCCGTCTGCTGAGTTCGGCTTGAAATCCTAAGGCAATGATGTTTACTTTACGCTGCAAGCATTGTTGTAATTTTACCACCTTCAAATTTTTCCGTTTTTTATGAGCTTTTCACCGAAGAATAAGATAAGAATTGTAACAGCAGCCTCCCTATTTGACGGGCACGATGCCAGCATTAATATCATGCGGCGTATCATGCAGCAGAATGGTGCTGAGGTGATCCATTTAGGGCACGACCGTGCCGTGCAGGAAGTTGTGGATACTGCAATTCAAGAAGATGCTAACGCAATAGCCATCACCAGTTACCAAGGTGGGCATGTGGAATACTTCAAGTACATGTATGACTTGCTAAAAGCTGCAGGATGTGGGCATATTAAGTTGTTTGGCGGTGGTGGAGGCGTGATCTTACCGGAAGAAATTGAAGAATTGCATCAATATGGCATTACCCGAATCTACTCTCCGGATGATGGCCGGGCAATGGGCCTGGAAGGGATGATTGTGGACCTCCTGCAGCAGAGCGATTACCCGACCGGCAATCAATTGAATGGAGAAGTAGGGCATATTGCAGAGCATCATGCAAAAGATGTTGCACGCCTTATATCTGCTGCCGAAAACTTCCCTGACTCTATAGAGACACAAGCTATGATGAAGAGCTTGCGGGAACAAATAGAGAAGCAAGCCCATGTGCCACCGGTGTTGGGTATCACGGGTACAGGCGGCTCCGGTAAGTCTTCGTTGGTTGATGAAATTGTTCGACGCTACTTGCTGGATTTCCCGGAGAAGACTTTGGCAATTATTTCCGTTGACCCGTCCAAACGTAAGACAGGCGGCGCTTTGCTCGGGGACAGAATACGGATGAATGCCATCCGGAATCCAAGAGTCTATATGCGCTCCATGGCCACGCGCCAAAGCAACCTCGCCGTGAGCCGCCACATCAAGGATGCTGTAGATGTACTCAAAGCAGCTAATTATGATCTTATTATTTTGGAGACTTCCGGTATTGGGCAAAGTGATACCCAAATAACGGATTACTGTGATGCAAGTCTTTATGTGATGACACCGGAATATGGTGCTGCCACACAGTTGGAGAAGATTGACATGTTGGACTTTGCCGATATCGTTTGTATCAATAAGTTTGATAAACGTGGAGCGCAGGATGCGCTGCGGGATGTGAAGAAGCAGTTTCAGCGAAATCATAAACGCTTCACGGAAGCGCCTGCAGATATGCCTGTATTTGGCACCATTGCCAGTCAATTTAATGACCCGGGTACCAATACGATGTATCATGCATTGATGGATACTTTGGACAAGAAACTGGGTACTGATTTCCACAGCAGCTTTAAGCCAAGTGAAGAGGTCAGTGAAAAGATTTACATCATCCCTTCTTCCAGAACTCGCTACCTGAGCGAGATTTCGGAGAATAATCGGAACTATGATAAGTGGGCACGGAATCAGGCAAATGTGGCGCAGAAGCTCTTTGGGATTAGGAAAACAATTGAGACTTTAGCCGAAATGCGCAGCCCATCCAAGACGAATGATGCCGATCGACTCATTAAGGAATTGGAAGAAGCCTACCAGCGCGTAACATTGGATTTAGACCCCAAAAACCTTCACTTACTTCAAAATTGGGAGAGCCGGAAACGGCATTTTCAAGATGAGTACTATGTCTATTCGGTTCGCGGAAAAGAAATCAAAATCAAGACGCATACCGAGAGCTTATCCCATACTCAAGTGCCTAAGGTAGCCGTTCCCCGTTTTGAGGCATGGGGTGAAATATTGATGTGGGCATTGAGTGAGAATTTTCCTGGTGAATTTCCTTATGCTGCTGGTATCTATCCATTTAAAAGAGAGGGAGAAGATCCAGCACGGATGTTTGCCGGTGAAGGCGGTCCGGAGCGGACCAACAAGCGTTTTCACTACGTTTCTAAGGGGCTTCCGGCAAAGCGCCTAAGTACCGCTTTCGATTCCGTTACTCTTTATGGTCAAGATCCCGCTCATCGCCCCGATATCTACGGGAAGATTGGGAATAGTGGGGTGAGTGTACCAACATTGGATGATGCGAAGAAGTTGTATTCCGGCTTTAACCTTGCCGACCCTAAGACTTCAGTGAGCATGACAATTAATGGTCCGGCACCTACCATTGCTGCGTTTTTTATGAATGCTGCAATTGATCAGCAATGCGAATTATACATCAAAGCCAATGGTCTGGAAGCGGAAGTAAACAAGAAGATTGATGCAATTTATCAGGCCAAGGGATTGAAGCGTCCGAGCTATGGTGTAGAAGGGGAGAGTATGACCTTGCCTGAAGGGAATGATGGTCTTGGGCTGATGTTGTTGGGGGTTACCGGAGATGAAGTATTACCGGCTGATGTGTACGGAAAGATCAAAACAGAAACGCTGAAGCAAGTGCGGGGAACGGTACAAGCCGATATTCTTAAAGAAGATCAAGCGCAGAACACTTGTATTTTCTCTACCGAATTTTCGCTCCGCGTAATGGGCGATGTGCAGCAATATTTCATTGATAATGGCGTGCGCAATTTTTATTCGGTTTCCATCTCCGGATATCACATAGCAGAGGCTGGCGCCAACCCGATTTCTCAGTTGGCATTTACATTGTCCAATGGCTTCACTTTTGTAGAATATTACCTCAGCCGCGGGATGCATATTGATGATTTTGCACCCAATCTGAGTTTCTTCTTTTCGAATGGTGTGGATCCGGAGTACAGCGTTATCGGTAGGGTAGCACGGCGCATTTGGGCCAAAGCAATGAAGCTAAAGTATGGTGGAAATGAGCGGAGCCAAATGCTCAAATATCACATTCAGACAAGTGGTCGGAGCTTGCACGCACAAGAGATAGACTTCAATGATATCCGGACAACACTCCAAGCGCTTTATGCGATTTACGATAACTGTAATTCATTACACACAAACGCCTATGATGAGGCCATTACCACGCCGACAGAGGAGAGTGTGCGCAGGGCTATGGCCATCCAGCTCATCATTAATAAAGAATTGGGCTTAGCCAAAAATGAGAATCCGCTGCAAGGTTCTTTTATCATTGAAGAACTTACGGATTTGGTGGAAGAAGCCGTGCTAGCTGAGTTTGATAGGATTACCGAGCGGGGCGGCGTGTTGGGTGCAATGGAGACGATGTATCAACGGGGCAAGATTCAGGAAGAAAGCCTTTATTATGAAACCCTGAAACATACCGGCGCCTATCCTATTATTGGTGTGAACACGTTTTTATCCTCTACGGGCTCACCTACGGTTCGCCCGGGCGAAGTGATTCGTTCTACAACAGCAGAGAAGGAAGCTCAAATTGCCAATGTCGCATTGGTTCAAGCACGCAGCGGAGCGGCCGGCGCAGCTGCACTGAAGCAATTGCAACAAGTAGCTGTTCATGGTGGCAATGTGTTTGAAGAACTAATCCATACGGTAAAGTATTGTAGCCTAGGCCAGATTACTGATGCTTTGTTTGAAGTTGGAGGACAGTACAGAAGAAATATGTAGCTGTTCTAAAAAGACGATTGTTTTACAAATCCAAGATTGGTTCGGGTTAATTTCAACCCAAGTTTTGTTGTCGTTAGCTTGATACCCAATTTTGTTGGAAGTAGTACTATTTAGAGTTATTATTATGAAGAGAAAATTTTACTTATTGGCCTTAGGCCTTTGTTGGACAGTGTTTGGAGCGAAAGCTCAATTGCAGCGTGTAGGTTTTGAAGGTGGTCGTGCCTATTGTTTTTACGAAGATGCCGGAATGCTGTATGTAGCCGCTAATGCTGGTGTTTTTACTTCAAATGATAATGGGGCGACTTGGACGAATACATCAATGGCCGAAAACGTTTTTGGTGGGGATAGCGTATTCTGTGTTGCGGCAAGCCCTAATGAAGTATATGCCGCAACTGCCAATCATGGGATCTTCCGCTCTACGGATGCAGGTGCTACCTGGAGTACCGTAAATAATGGCATGATGACCACTGGCGCGCGGTATTCTGATTTAGAGCTTGCAGGGAGTAATGCATTAGCTATTCGCCCGGATTCCGGCTTGCTTTTTCTGACTACAAATCAAGGGGCATCCTGGCAGCGCATTTCTATGTTCATCAATAATTCTAAAGCTTATTCTATTTCTAAACGGAATGGAATCCTGTATGTGGTGACTAATCTTGGCTTGTACACTAGCGCGAATAATGGAGTGACGTTTACGAACATCAATCCTGCTGTGAACAATGGTAAGCTTACTTGGTCCAATGATACGGCCTACCTCGCTACCAACAATGGCTTGATGCAATCGCTTGATCAAGGAGTGAATTTCAGTACGCTCGCACTAGCGGGGAAGAATGTAACCAATGTAGCAGCGTCTGGAAAGAATATTTATGCGTCTGTTCACACTGTAACGGGAGGAGATACGATCAAGTATTCGCAAAATTCTGGAGCTAGTTTTATCAATGCCGGTCCTCAGAATATTGCCGGAACTTTGAAATACAGAAAGGTTTTTGATTTTTATATTTCTGATTCTGCAGTCTTAGTGGGAACAGATTTTGATATTTATGCATCCAAAGACCAAGGTACCAATTGGGATATTAGTCACACTGGGTTCTATTCAACATCTGTGCATAGTGTCGCTGCGATGGGCACTGACTTGTTTGCGGCAACTGTTGATGGAGGAGTTTATATGAGCCCTGATAGTGCAAAGACCTGGGTTAAAGTTATTAAGATCCACAATACGCTTGAAGGAAGAAAAGTGTCTATCAGTAGCAATAAGGATTTCCTTTTCCTTGGAGTTGACAAGGATATTTATCAACTTTCTCCAGCGCCAAGTTATACTTTAGGAGGATTGACGTCTGCACTTGGGCAGGGGAATATTAGCTCCATTTATGCTGTACCGGATACAAGTTTCGTATGGGCCATTAAAGGTGGTGATCTTTATCTTTCGGTTGATAATGGAATTCATTTTATTGCACTTCCAAGTTCAAGTATCCCTCCCGGCACTGCCGAAAAAATTATGGGGATGGATAGCAATTTGTTTGTTACCGCAGGTGTGAAATTGTTCCATGCCGGCTCCAATAGTGTATTTTACCCGACAAGTATTTTTACAGCACCAGTCACAAGCGTTATTCGATTTAATGGGGATTTCTATGCCGGTACTAACGGGACAGGGCTCTATTCTTCTACAGACGGCAATACTTGGAATCCTGTTTCGGCGTCCGGTCTGCCTTTGAATATTCTTTCGTTAGCTGTAGATAGCAACAATCTCGTAGCCGGAACGATGGATGGTGTTTACCGGGAACGGGCCGGAACTTGGAATGCCGATACGCTACAAGGTAAAGTTGTTCTTTCGCTTTTTGAAGATGATGGTCACCTGCTGATAGGTACTACCTGTGGTTTATACACTAAGCCTTATCCAAAACAAGTGAATGTCGATGTGCCGGTGTGCCGAGTGCCCGAAGTGAGTTTTTCTGTGTATCCCAATCCTGTTGAAGCCAGTCGTCAAGTTTCTATCATTTCTGATTTTGATGGAGCTGCAGCGCAACTATTGGTGTTTGATGCTATGGGGAAGTTGGTATTCGCACATAGCTTAGATACAAAAGTATCTCCTCAAATGGTGCATCTCCCTACATTCATATCCACCGGACAGTATTTCTTCAAACTCATTACTGCGAGCGGACAATTTTCACAGCCGGTTTTGTTGAAATAAATCTGCGATATTGATGCTTACTTTATAAAACCAAAGGGTAACCTTCCCTTTGGTTTTTTTGTTTATTGCGCATTGTTTCCTAGTGTATTTTGGGATAAGACTTGATGTTCAAAGATCAGATTGTAACGGAGGTAGTTCTTCACTACTGGGAATAAAACGCAACGAAGCTGAATTCACGCAATGCCGCGTGTTCTTGGCGGTGAACTGCTCCCCCGTAAACACATGGCCAAGATGCCCGGAACAATGCGAGCAAACTATTTCTACCCTTTGTCCATCACTATCAATATGGCGACTTACCGCGCCTTCAATTTCGTCATCAAAACTAGGCCAGCCGCAACCGGAATTGAATTTGTCCTTTGAACGATAAAGCGGGCTATTGCACCGCCGGCAGATATAAGTGCCGGACAGGTTATTGTGGTATAGTGCCCCAGTAAAGGGCATTTCAGTGCCTTTGGATAAGATTATCCGTTCTTCTTCTTTGCTCAGTGGATTATAAGCCATGCTAGTTTTACTATTTAAGATTGAATAGGGAGCACTTCGGTCATTACCTCGTTTCCATTAATGTCATGGTAGGTACAAGCCATAGCTTCAATATCGAACTCCCAATTGGCTATACCACATTGCGCCGCATCAATACAAAAAGTGAAGAAGTCTGTAATACCACTTTGATGGAGTAGTAGCTTTTCTCTAAAGCCAGCTTCATTGCAGTGTGGCGCGATGCTACGGGTGGCATATTTCGGATCCGTTCGGATTGCTTCCCCATCACTTAACGTGTAGATCGTATGCCCATCTGCTACGTAAGTGACAAATGATTGGACGTCCAAGTCAACCAATTCAGAAATAAACGCCGGAAAATCAACACCACTAACGTCTTTATTGTGTGTGGCCAGGATTTCGTCATGTCGAGTCATCAATAAATTTACAAACTACTACCGGAAAATAAGCCAATGGATAGCCAAAGCTTGTTGTTATAGTAGATCATTTATCAGTTTTTCTTGACTGATCCCCTCGGCTTCTGCCTTATAGTTTCTTACCACTCGGTGCCGTAAAACTGGGAGGGCAATGGCGCGCACATCTTCAATATCCGGTGCGTACTTGCCCTTGAGCAATGCATGGCATTTGGCGCCAAGCACTAGGTATTGTGAGGCTCTAGGCCCTGCGCCGTAGGCAATATATTGATTAGTCGTTGTAGTAGCATTGGTTCCGGGGCGCGTTTTTTGTACCAGACCCACGGCGTATTCCAGAACATTATCCGGAACCGGTACTCGGCGCACCAATTCCTGGAACTCTAGGATAGTGGCAGCATCCATGATTTTTGGTAACTCAATTTTTTGGCTACCGGTTGTGTTCCGAACAATATTTACTTCTTCAGCGAATGAAGGGTAGTCTAGGGATATTAAAAACATGAACCGATCCAATTGAGCTTCCGGTAGCGGGTAGGTGCCTTCTTGCTCAATGGGGTTTTGTGTAGCGAGTACAAAGAATGGTGCAGGTAAAGGGTAGAGTGCACCACCGACGGTAACATTTCGTTCTTGCATCGCCTCGAGCAATGCGGCTTGTGTTTTTGGCGGTGTCCGGTTGATCTCATCAGCAAGAACGATATTGGCAAATACAGGGCCTTTCAAGAACTGAAATTGCCGTTGTTCATTTAGAATTTCTGCACCGGTAATATCGCTTGGCATGAGGTCCGGCGTAAACTGTATTCTCCGAAATGATAAGTCTAGGACATCCGCCAAAGTCTTAACTAGTAAGGTTTTTGCAAGTCCAGGGACGCCGACAAGTAGCGAGTGGCCATTACACAAAATTGAAATAAGCAGGTGGTGTACTACCTCGTCCTGGCCGACAATGATTTGGGCAATTGCTTTGCGCGTCTGGGCGATTTTTTCGCTTAATGCTTGTGTTGCTGCGATATCATTTTGGTAAGCCATCGGTAGGTCTTTGTTCTTTTTCTTTTGAAAATGTGGGCGTTTACTTGTGGGGTTTCAAGTCCGGCAAATATTCATGCTTATGCTGGAATAGCAATCATCCCACTGTTATTTTGTGAAAAATAAAAATCAATTGCAGAAATG
>JAFDYA010000058.1 GCA_018267675.1 Bacteroidota bacterium | reverse complement strand
TGGTTCCTTCTTATTTTAGAACCTTTATACTAAAGAGGCCATCCAATAGGACGCTCAACTGACTTGCTGTTCGTATTGTGATTCAGTAATTCCAGCAACTACTCGCAAGCCCAAAATAGAAGCTGCCTGAATCGACAACTTCTATTAAGGACGGCTTGGCTTCCTAGTGTATCACACTCAGTTTTGCCGTTTGTGTTTGCTTCCCACCAAGCCGCAACACTACTAGATACATTCCGGAGGGAAGGCTGCTCAAATCAAACCGAAAATTCATGATACCCTGAGTAGTTCCGGAATAAAGATCGGCAATGGGTTGCCCGATAGGATTCAGTACGTGTAGGCTTATAGTTGCACTCCGGGTAAGATGGACACGTAGGTTAGCCTGATCAGAGGCGGGATTTGGAGTTATCGTCAATGAGGCTCCGGTTGCCGCTAAGGCCTGCGATTCAACTCCCATTGGCATCGCTACACTGTATTCAGCAAGAGCTGTCTTTTGCTCTTGATTTCCCACATTATCCAAGGCGGTGACATAGAACCTGTAACTTGAATCATATTGCCCATGAATGATAACGCTATCCGATGTACTCTGGCCAATCCGATGCCAAGGTCCACTATTAGTGGAGCAAAAAATTTGGTAGCTACGGATCCCCGAGGAGGCGTCGGTGCCGGCAAAATTCAACTTGATGATCGTATCGGTAACTACCGTACCGGAAACAATACTACTGTTGGGCGGTGCAATATCCAGTTTATTGACCCATTTGTCTGTTTGGATGGCAGGATTGTCATCAAACCAAATACTCGCCTTACTGCTCATCAGGCTGCCATCAGCCAAGCTGCTCAAGGGTTTAATATAATAAGTAACTGATGCTTCGCCTTCCGGTCTTTTGCGATTAGGAGGCAAGAAGCCATCAAACACTGGAGCACCTAAGGTGGCGGTGTCTATAGTACTAAAGTGCCAACTAATTATACCGGTTGCGGTGTCGGTTTGTGCCACAATACGGAGCTTCAGCGCTGGGAAACTGTCCAAGGGATGCTCCACAACGAAATTGTTTCGATTAATCGGAACCCTGTACTGCTGCGTTCCAATAGTCACATCACCAAAGCTGAGGCTAGCGATGTCGAAATGAGTTTTGTCTATTGTGTCTTGAACGATCACCTTTTGTGCAGCTGCACCTGCGCTGTCTATATTTTCAAAATGAATAACAAATGGCTGAGTCTGGAAATTGCTCAAATAGCGTGGCGAGTCAACGCCTGTGGGGCCTGTAATGCTATTGGGATCAAAAGACACACGGGAATATATGAGCAGATCGTTGGGGTCACGATGATTCAATTCTTGGTTGAGCATATCCCGAAGTGCCTGTTCTTGTTCTTTCAACTCAGGGCAGTCTTTTACGAGTTCCTCCAGCTTCTTCAGTTTTTCATTCAGATCATAAAGATTCTTGGCATCATCAAACATTTCAGCGAGCAGTTTCAGCCGGTCATAATTGATATTGGGTGTGTTTTTACCCAGACGATTCAAGATTTTGATAGTGGCTTCAAAATTCTTCGCACTCATGTTAGGATTCTTAGCCAGCATACGATTAATAGCTAGGATTTGCTCATTGTTTGAAACGGCTTTGGCTATGCCTTGCTTAAAGAGCAGGCCGGCAATTTCTTTTGCAGCCACCTCCTTGGCATACTCGTTATTGGCACCTGTCTCTCTGATCCAGTCGGCGAGATTAGCCTCGTGGTCGGTCTCATAGCCATCATACCAAGCCCAGAATTCCTTGCCCAAATAGGAGGACGCAGACTGCATATGTTTCTGTCCAATTTTTGCAGATTTGGTAAAGGCTTGGAATAACGGAATTTTAGTTTGGTCTGCAAACATATCAGCACCATCTAGCAGCTCCGAAGCGACACCATCTGCATAATCATCATAATTACCCGTGGGGCAGGAACCTAAGAAATTTGGTTGATGGCTGAAGCAATGAAACCGTAAATCTGCTTGGCTGGAGGCTCGAGCAATGAATGGGATTTCGATAAGACCATTTGCTGGAAGATGGGCAACTTGGAGGTAACGTATATATCCATCAAAAGGCTGCCCGTTAAAACTGTCAATAGGCACTGTAGTATTCGTGCTATCGTAGATGTACCGATAAGCTTCATTCGGGAAAATATAGGTAGTTGTATCCGTAATCAGCGTATCATCTTTACTATAATCCGGCTGATGGAATTTAGCTTTCCAAGTTACTTGCACCGACTTGGGCCAAGCGAGTGCCACGACCACCCCACTTGCGGTTACATTTCCACGATTGCCAACCACTAGGCTGAAAGCATTGTCCACATTGGTGCGGATACGCCAAGGAGCTTTCACAGTTGCCCAGGCATAAGGATATTCAAACGCGTCAATCCGAAAGCCATTGGAATAGGTAATTGTCGGCTGCCCGGGCACCTGAAGTATCAGGTCATAAAGGCCGGCATTCACGGAGTGAAAGTCAAAATCAGCCGTCAAGTGATTCAATCTACGGTTGATGTATTTTGCTCGTGGTAAGAGTGTGGTGCCACCTTGTACTAATTTAATAACCGTATTCGTATCAAGAGCCCCTCCAAACAATTCCAATATGGCATCTCCTCCTTTACCTGCATGTTTGGGGGTATAATATTCTATTCCTGCCACTGTAAAATTGACCAGAGCCGTGTCGCGATAGTTGCAGGTATTGTCTATTGCTATCAGTTTAACATCATAATTGCCCGGACCATAGTGCGTCACCGGGCAATAAAAACTAGAATATTGTTGCCCATTGCCCATCAACCAGAGATATGATTTTGCATTCAACGCTTCATTCACAAACCCGAAATCATTTCCTACACGCGCATAGCTCAGTTTCGATTTTGCCGGAGGCAAATATTCATAGCTGAATTCATAGTTGGCGGACCAACCACCATAGACGTAATTGAAATAGTTCTGAAGTCGCAAGTACAGGGTATCATTGGGCACACACTCAATGAACATCGTATCAACAAGTGTAACGCTATACGGTACGTAATAATTATTCCGAACTCTAAGACCTCCACCAGACATAGCACCCGCTACATTTTTCACAAGCAGCGAATTGCCACTACTATTGTAAGCCCATACTCCAGGTGCCCAAGAAGTATTTGCATAGCCCCAATTGTTGCGCGATTTAATAAAGATGCGGATAGCCCCGTTTTTAGGTTTTACGATGCGGAAATAATCATCAATATCTGTCGCATAGCCGCCTTTGATATAGTTCACATGTCCACGGATCGTATCTCCTTCCCGAATGGGCTGTGCCGTGCTAAATGCATCATTGGGCTCTACTTCGTTGGTCACAGCGGTATCAGTCAGCTGATAGCGTAGCGAGTACTGAGCTGCCCAATTCCAGCCCATGCCGCTATGGTAGTTATACACACGAACGTAGAAAGTATCCTGAGCACGCCCAAAGACGTGCATCGTATCTTGTAACGTACTAAGGAAAGGGGCTGCAGCACTACTGGCGACCCGGAGCGTACCGCTTTGCACACCGGCATTGTTTTGAACTGTAAGAGCATTGCCCATTTTGTCCAACACATAAAACACTGGAGATGGGTTTGCCTGTCTGTTCCAGGTATTTTTAGAAGACACAAACAGGGTAATGGTGGCATCCTTTTGCAGCACTATTTTGTAATAGTCATCTAAATCCACACCATTAGAGTTGGCGTAGGAGATATGCCCCTGGATCAACGAATCTTCGGGAAGTAAAGATGCTTGCAGCAAAGCTTCATTCGGAGAACCTTCGTTGTTTCTACTGGTGTCAGTCAGTTCCCATTTCAAGCTATAAGCCGCACTAAAAGCGACGCCAAGCCCCGAATGATAATTATACACTCTTAGGTAGAACGTGTCTGCCGAACGAGCATAAATACTCATCGTATCGGTTGCTTGTGTAAAGGTCGGCCCGTAAATCCCGCCAATATCAGCATATCCAACAGCCGTGCCGGTAGCACGAAAAAAATTGATGGCCGTGCCGTATTTGTTGTAGAAATACAGGCGAGGCGCTGGTGCCGAGCCATTGGGATAAAGTATCGTGGCTTTGGCGTATAGCCTAAACGTACCCTCCCGAGGAAACACTATTCTGTAATAATCATCCACATCTGTTCCGGATGGGGTACCAAAAGAAATATGCCCACTTTTCAGCGAATCCGGTGGCAACAACTCTGCCGTAGCTTGTGTTTCATTTGAAGCAGACTCATTATTGGGTGCTGCTCCTTGGATATCGAAGCTCAAAGAAAAAACCATAGGCTGGCCTGCCCAAATATTGTCCACAACGATATAGATACTGTCTGCCTGAATGCAGGCAATAGTAAAGGTGTCCGCTGCACCAGTTGAAGCGTTCCGGTTTACATTTCGGGTAGTAATGGTATTCTGGTTTTTCCAACATAACCTATACTGCACGATGCCAAATGCAGCACCAATATTGGTTGTGGTGGTCGTTAGCCGAAGCAGCCCCATCGCCGGTATTGCCGCCTTGTAATAATGCTGCAACTGAGTGCCGTTGACCGTGTCTGACTTTGTGACACCTGCACTTATCGCCTCGGCAGTTGCAAAAGTTGCTTGTGCTCGTGCACCACTAACCATAAAGAGCAGGATCAATATTAGACTAAAGCGTTTCATATGGAAAGAATTTACTCAAAGGAACACTTAGTGCCGAGCCAAGACAATAGCTAATTTTATGTAGTGCCAGTCCCATTTATTTTGAATCCACATTCCACAACCTAAGGAACTATCAAAATTCAGACTGACGTCAATAAATTTGAGCTAATTCATTTATGAAATACTGCTTCTTTATTTTTTTACTGTTGTCTTGTTTTTCGCCATTTGCGCAGACGGAAAACATTGCACGTCTTCGCCAAAAGATTAGTCAAGCAACAAATGAAAAAAGCAAACTAACGAGTTATATTTTATTACTAGAAGAGCATGAAAGCATTTTTAAGGACAGCCTACAACCTATCGCATCTCGTTGTTTGAGCTTGGCGAGATCCTTGCAGGACAAAACCGCAGAAGGCTATGCCTGGCTCGGTATCATCAACGCGCAACTACGAAATGATAATCCAAATACTGCCGATTCTATCATCCACAATACCCTAAAGAATTACACACTTTCCATAAGTAGAGAGGCGGATATTGTCCTACGCCTCAATTTGGCAGCGGCTGGCATCCTCGCTGCAAATGCGGACTATGAAGGGACCGTGGCTTCCCTTCTTTCTATTGCTCAAGATGCAGAAAACGTGGGCAACTACTCTGTACTCAGTCGCTGTTTTAACGAACTGGGTGTCATTTCATATAACCTGAATGAGCTACCACAGGCACTCCAATATTTCCAACGCGCACTCTCCTATAATGACAGAAATCCAAATGCAAAACAAGCCTTAGCCTATGCTAGGATCAACATGGCCATGGTATATTCTTGGCAAGAACAATTTGACACCGCTCAACATTATCTCTCTGCCGCGATAGCTACCTGCAAACAAATAGAAAATCTCTATTACCTCGCCAATGCCTATTCGGTTCAAGCTAATATTTACAAATGGAGCGGACGAATGCCACTTGCAGAAGCCGCCCTATTGAGGATGGTTTCGCTGCGGGAAAAGACCGAAGGGAATCTAAGTTTCTCCAATGAACAGCTTAGCCTAGGAAACTATTATGTTCATTCAAAAAACTACCACAAGGCAATCAGCATCTATCAAGAAGGCTTGGCTTATCATGCAGCTAAACGTGCTTCCGGTATGGCCCCGAATTTTGAACTCCTCCTCCATTACTATGAAGGGCTTGCCAAATCATACTCGGCAACCGGCCCAAGAAATGATTACGAAAATGCCCTGAAACAAATTATCTCAATTAAAGATTCGGTAGCTGACAAAAGCTCTGCACTGGCCATTGCAGACATGCAAACAAAGTATGAGGTGCAGAAAAAAGAAACAACCATCATGATGCAGGAACTGGCACTTTCCCGAAAAAACATCTTGTTCTACGGTTCCCTGCTTGTTTCTTTCTTTGGACTTATCATCGGCTGGTTGCTTTTTAAAGCTTATCAAAGAAAAAGCAGAATGCGTATTGAGGCAGAGATACGCCATACCGCATCTGCCGTAAAAGAAGCTGAAGAAGGGGAACGGCGGCGCATTGCTGCCGACCTACACGACAACCTTGGAAGCTATGCTGCTGGCATCAAGAGCAGCGCAGACGAACTGAAAAGCACATTGTTCCTGCAACCACAGCCCGCATTGGACTTACTCCAAGAGAATGCGCAACAAATGGTGGCCTTACTCAGCGATACCATTTGGGCCATGCGGCACACAGAAATGAACCTTAGCGGAATATGCGACCGAGTCAAACTACTCTTTCAGCGGATGCGACCGAATTTTAAAACTATTGAAATGCGGGTCTCAGAAACACTAGTGAACGATGCTACTTTTTCCCCGACTCAGTCGTACCACCTCCTTATGATCGTGCAAGAAGCCATAAATAATGCTCTGCGCCATAGCCATTGTCAGCATCTTCTTATTTCTGTGTCCTGCGATAATATTTGGTCAATATCCATAAAAGATGATGGCATTGGGATCACCAAAACCGACAAACAGCTTGAGAGGGGAAACGGCATACAAAATATGCAACAGCGGGCACAAAATATTCCTTGTATGCTGGAATGGAAATCGCTAGAGAGCGGCACAGTGGTTATCATTCAACAAGCCTGAAACAGGATGGTCTTGCGCCTGCTATAAAATCTGATCTCTTGAAGATTCTAAAATGGACTAGAGCTACTTAATTTTTGTAATTGTAAACGTTGATTCAACTCCTAACCTTTGCTCACGATGGAACGAAAAATCAAGATAGCCCTTGCGGAGGATGGCCGCCTAAATCGGCAGAGCTTTTTGCGAAAAATACCCGCCATGCCTAAGTGTGAGCTAGTATTCATTGCCAAGCATGGCCATGAATGCCTAGAACAACTGAATGGTTTACCACATAGTCTGCTGCCAGATGTCTTGTTTATGGACATTGAAATGCCCCTGATGAATGGTATTGAAGCTATTGCCCGAGCAAAACTCCTATATCCATCCATCCACTTCATAGTATTGACCGTATTTGATGATGATGATAAAATATTTGCGGCAATCCGTGCAGGGGCTGAGGGCTACCTCCTAAAACATGAAAATGCCGAAACACTCCAAGAAGCTGCAATAAACGTGATGGATTTTGGCGGAGCTCCAATGAGTCCCGCAATTGCCCGAAAAGCGCTAACCCTTCTGCGGCAGAGCGAAAATGAACGTTCAGCATCAATTTCTAAAATCCCACAAGAAATCAGCACTCGCGAGAAAGAAGTGTTGCAACTAATGATTTCCGGCTTGGATGCCAAAGGCATTGCTACCAACTTGCAGATTAGCGTGTTTACAGTACACAAGCATATTGCAAATGTTTATGAAAAATTACACATCAACTCCAAAGCACAGTTCATGGTCCTTGCACACCATAATGGCTGGTTTTAGGTCTAATGCTGAATAATATTAATAAAAATACCTGAAAAGCACCTGAGCTGTGAACTTTTCTATTGAAAATCCGCAACGTTTTTCATACACGTTTTTATAATACTGCCTTTAATAAATACAAAAAAAGGTGTGCGTCAAGACTAAAAATTGAATCCTACGCTTCAGTATAGAAGACAAAAACCATACAGTCAAGCTGGGCTCCACCTTGTCTTCCCCAATTTTCGCCTCATTTGGTCGCCAAGTAGAAGTTTTCCGAAGAAATTGATTAAACCTCGGAATTGCTGACGAGTCGTTGTATCCCCTACCTCTTCTATCAATTACTACTCAACTTTCAAATGCATTTTCGCAACTCTATTACCAGCGTCCTCATTCTTACTACTATCATCTACCTAGCTTCTTGCAGGAAGGACACACCAATTGAGCAAATCGTAACTCACGATACCGTTGACCAAACCGGCTATAGTGACACTACAGCACAAGGCTATATTTTAATGGCACCATTTGGGAGCCCATTGGACAGCGGTGCGTTGATTGTGATGGACGGTAAAGGGAACATTCTAAAACAGAAAAGAACAATGTATGGTGCCATGAATTTTAGAAGATGGGTAGTGAATGGCCAAGTGCGCTACTCTTGGGCAATGTATGACCCTACCAAATACGTCATCCCAGTCATCAACAATTATTGCTTTACAACTTATCTAGCGGATTCCAATCTCGATGTGATTAAGACAATAAACCTAATTGCACATGAAGATATTACTACTGACCAAAACCAAAGTACCGACCTTCATGATTTCATCTATTTGGACGATAATCATTATTTCACGCTTTCCTACTATTTAAAAACAGTCGATAATGTACCCGCTAACCTTGCACCAAATGGAAATCCACAAGTAGTTTGCCCAGTTATTCAGGAAGTACAAAATGATCAGGTTGTTTGGCAGTGGGAAGGCAGTGACTATCCTGAATTCTACAGCACAAGTGTTGAAGGAAACAATTTTGCAGACACCTATACACCTCAGGACTACATGCACCTAAACTCCATGATCATTGACCCCAAAGACAATAACCTAATTATTTCTTGCAGAAATCTAGATCAAGTCTTCAAAATCAATCACAACACAGGCGCAATAATGTGGCGACTAGGTGGTATTAACAGCGACTTCCCGATCTCCAATTTCCAGCAATCGCTACGGCAACACTTTGCCAACTTAGCTGATAATGGACATACTCTTATGATCTTCGACAATGGGCTTGCCGGCGTCCGGGAAAGCACCCGCATCCTAGAATTTCAACTGGATGAAGAAAATAAAAACATCAATAGCTTCAGAGCGTTCAACATTCCCGAACCCTACAGTCAAATCATGGGGAGTGTTCAAAAATTTGGAACGCACTATTTTATTAGTGGCGGCTCGGCCCGATATTTCCTAGATATCAACTATCTCACCGGTGAAAAATACTTGGAAGTAAAAAATCCACTTCAGAGCTACCGAATCTTCAGAAGTTTGAACTAATTCTTCTAATAGAAACTTCAAGCTGAATGACAATAGTCAATTTTCCCGATGATGAAAATCATTTTCCCGCCAATAAAAACAATAGCATGACATTGAAGGCATTTTTGCTACAAATCAATGACCATGCAAAAACCATTCGTTGCCATCAACTACATTACCTGTAGCCCGGAGTACCGGGAACGTTTTGAATTTCTCTTTGCCAATCGCGCTAAAGCAATTGACCTTATGCCAGGCTTCCACAATATGCACGTCCTTCGCCCGGACAAAGAGCAAGATGACTACCTCATTGTAAGCTATTGGGATTCCGAAGAGTCATTCAAAGCTTGGACCAGTTCTGAAAATTTCAGGGAAGGACATAAACGAGGTTTTGCGGATCTAGCCCAAGCAAAAGCCGAAGGCAGACCTGCTCCAATGTCCAGTTCGTTCAAAACCTACAAAGCGATTTCAGAATAATGAAAACACCCAAGTTCTTATCTGGCCCTAAAGCAAAAAAGGTGCTCAAACGATTTGGTATCGGTGGCTTTCTCTTCTTTCTTTTAAAAGGGATTGCCTGGCTTGTTTTAGGCTATTTTGTGGTTCGCTAGTAAACTGTGAACTTTTGATTACGCGAGCTACACGCTAAGCCCAGATGCCGCTGTAGAAATTTAAGAGTAGTATTTCATCGTCGCAAAGAGGCCAATTCGGAATCTGGGCTCAATCAGAAAATCATAAAAAAATGAAGCCGCTCTGAAAAATCAGAGCGGCTTCTAAATTTAAGGAATACTAGGTAGTACTAACGAAGCGTCAGCTTCTTCGTTACTTTCTCACCATCTGCATGGATCTCTACAAAGTACATCCCCTTCGCTTGGTTGCCCAAATCAAATGTCTCAGAGAAGCGAGTGCCTACATTGTCAAAGCTGCGGCTCATCACTTGCTGTCCGGCAATTGTTGTTACAATCACGTCCATGTGTTTCACACTGCGTTTGGCATCATTCATCACAGTGAATTTACCATCAGTTGGATTCGGGAAGAGCGTTACTTCTTGCAAAAGATCCAAACCGGGCACCTTCAAGGCTGCGCTCTTCAGGATCACTATATAGTCTTCCACTTCGCCTGATGTGAACAAGCCGGAGCCCTTGAGGGCTGGATTGCCCGGCACCATATTCAAGTCGTTGTTCAAGATAAAACGCATACCTGTTGGCACGTTTGCGATTACCGCGTCAGGTACAGTAAAGAAGGTATCGATAAAGAAGTTAGTAGCAGATGTACGGCCTTGGTACACCATTTCACTTCTAAATGGAGATGGCGGTGCAGGAGCAGTTACTTCATAGTTAAGATTGTTATTGTAATCAATAAACACACTCACTAAGGCATCCGCATGAGTCGCTCTAGGCATAGTTTGGAAGATGGCCAAACGATAGGTGCTATCCGCCCAAAGCTCTACATAAGGTTGAAGATTGGTAAAGTCGCTATGGCGCTTAGTCGCAAGTGGATTCATCAAATGCGGCCCTACAATTGCGCCTGTTGCCGGATCTGGGTTGAAGAATTTGCCGATAATTACAGAACCAATATCAGAGCTATCTTTTACCCCTAATGCAGATGTAGATACGGGATAACAGTGTACCGGACTTGGTGCATTAACCGCTACAGCATTACTGTAGGTTGTGTCACCAGAGTAATCACAAACAACCATTAGGCGGAATTTTGAAGAAGCCTTCAAGACTACGTTATACATGATATCCAAATTCTTAGAACCAGGAAGTACAGCATAAGATGCACCACCGTTCAAGCTCTCTTGCCAGTAGCGAGAGATATGGGTATGTTGTTTTTCGTAGGTAGAATCAATCAAGTCGATAGTGTACCCTGGGCAAACAACACTGTCGGATACAATAGCGAGTCCCGCATTGGAAGGCCCTGTACAAGGTGTATATTCCAACTTCACGAGATAGTCTTCATACTGACCGTAGGCAGCGGAATTACCACATGGGTTGATGGAACTCGCACTTGGGTAAGCATACTGTACAGTTGCTCGCAAGCCGGTAAGACCCACTGGAGCAAAAGTTGGTACTGTAAAGGTGCTCTGTGCCACGTTATTATTCTGGCTTGGCACCGTCTTAGACAAAATCCGTTCGGAAGAGTTGGAGAAATTACCATCGCGGTCAAAGTCTATCCAAGCTACACCATACATACCGGTGAAGAAGCTAGAAGCATAAGGACCAGCAACTTGGGTGACACCAATCAAATAAGTACTATCCCGAACCAAAGTCGGAGGCGGTACGGTTAGGCGGAAATCTTCATAACCAAATAAACCACCACTACTATTGCCGGTTGTTGGGATTGGGTTACCATTATAAAGAATTGTATCAAAAGCCGGCTGTGTAGCTATGGTCACATTTCCAACCAATACATAGTTGTAGGGATTGTAAACAGGGTTTTGACTAGCTCCACAATAGCAATAATAGAACGGTGCAAGCGTAGCATGATATACAGCAGATGTATCGCTCAAGGTTGGTGTTGTATTGTTGCAAGTCACAATCAAGCGGTAATCAGTTGCTCCTGTCATACTTGTCGATGGGCTAGCCACTGCGCCACCGGCCAAATTGGTCCAGAATACTGCAGAAGGCGCTTTATACTGCCAAGTGTAAGACAGGCCTGCTGCTTTTGATGTCCCGGATGCTTTCAATTTAAACAATTGACCTTTACAAGCAACAACACTATCAATGGTACCAGCTACAGGTGTATTGTCACATGGTGGATAAATTTCTACGGCATCTATGTAGGTATCGGAATAATAAGGACCGGAAGTATTGCCACATTTAGCCCGGAAACGGAAAATTGTTTTTGGGGAACTATGCGTATTGATCCCGGTAACAATCTCTTGATGCCAAAGCAAATCCGGTGGATTGCCCCATTGGGCTATTTGTGTAAAATTAGCCCCACTATCATAAGACATATCTACGAACAAAGAGTCCGCGGTATAGGTGTAGTTGTCTCCTTTATGCCAGAAGCGCAATTCAACATTACCGGTTGCCCCACTTGTATTCACGTGTAGTGATAGATGGCCGTATTGATCCCGTTTCATTTGCCATGCACCATAAGCATGGAAACGAGCACTATGATTGCCTTCATACTTATCGCCGGTGCCATTATAGCTGGCACTATACCAGCCTGCGGAGGTCAAATCATCATCTCTTCTCCAGCTCAAGTCGCCGGAAGCAGGGAGGTTGGTCCAATTGTTTGACGCTACTTTATCGCCAGTGGCACAGCCATTTCCCCAAGTTCCTTCAAAACCTTCAAAATAAGGCAATGTTGCATAATTAGGATATCCAGCACCAGACATATTGAAATACACAGCGGCTGTAGTGTCCGCATCTGTAAGGCAGGAATCAATCATACGGAAATAGGCACTGTAAGTAAGTGGCGGTGTCGTGTACCGATCACTCTTTGCACCCGGAATAGTGGTCCAAGTTGTACCATTAGTACTGATTTGCCAAGTAAGCTTAGTAAATACACTCCTGGAATATCCAGTTGAATAAATAGTCACTGGAGTACCGGGACAGGTACTAGTCACCGTACCAGACGGAGTCAAGGTGCCGGCAGTAACTGAAGCTGGGCAAGGGCCGAGGCGGGTAAACTGAATATTTGGCTTGTACGAAGTATTTGCACCAGTTGGTGAGGGGTTCCCGCAATAGCCACTAGCAACGGTTGATGATCCGGAAGCAGCATAGTTATTGGAGCCACCATAATAATAAACACCGGCATTAGCTGTACCTAGGCCTACTCCATCATAGCATATTTCGATGACCACGTTAGAAGTCCCATCCCAATTATAAGCCGGAGTCAATGGAATATAATTCCATCCTGGTATCGGCGTATAGGTGGAGGATGTAAAACGTACGGTAGAGGCATACCAAGATGTGGAAGCTAAGTTGCCAGATGGTCCATTGTCCATCTTAAGGCTATAATTAGCGGGAGCGGTTGCACTGTTGGTCGATCCAACATTAAAAGCGATCCCATGAATCAATCCGGCCGTCATCCCAGCTGCCGTCATTTCGGCTGCGGTGTATAGATAGCTGAATCGGGCAGTTTTGCTGTAATACCCCAATGGTGAAGGTGGGCTGGTCGCCGTAGTACTAAATTGGGAAGTACCAGAACCTACAGTCCAGGTCTGTGCAGTACTGTTAAGGCTTACAAGATTGCACAAGGCAAACAAGAAAACCGGAAGTACCCGCCAGCCCATGCTGTATCGTTTAGTTCTAGGCTGCGTAAGGAGTGTTCTCATACGAAAATTGATTGTGTAAATAAATTTCAAGCGGCAAATTATAGCAAAACTTTTCAAAAAGGGCAAGGTTTTAAAATTATGGTATTCAAGTGACGCTTTTCTAAAGAATTGCTAGCCCTCAAAAAGACGACTTTTTTTTTATTTTCGTTGGCTTCCGATAGTATTCTGACGTTGTTGTGATTGTTTCACTACTTTCTGATACATTCATCAGACAAAACAAGCCATATACCGAAATTCTTCACGCATTTTTTAAAGCAAATTGAAAAATGGAGCAAATCATTAACTGCCACATCGGGGCTAAGCGCACGAAACGAAAATGAAATAAGGCCTGCAAGCAGCCAAAATCAAAGCACATACTTCATGTACACAAACAAAGTCATGTACAAGCAAGTCGCGATTACGATTCCTTTCACGGTCTGATCTCTTCGATACTTATTGAAATAGAGAAAAGGAATCAAATTGGCCAATACTGCAAGCGAAATCACCTTTCCTGCAAGGTCGCCATTATGCATTACAGACGATGAGAAATCCGAAAATGAACCGCCCCTGCCCAAGATAAAAAACACAACTACATAGCCCAATAAGGGGAAAATAAGTCCTAGCAATAGGCCCACTGGTGCTTTATTGACGCGCATAGCTGCGAAGATACTGGTCGTCCTTTACCTTTGCGCCGTTATTTAATTGTTGCTCATGAATTTCCCCTTGCTTCAAATCCCCGACCGTAGTATTTCACCCCGTACAGACGGACTAACCATGGTGATGGACAAAGGCCTTGGCCTCAATGAGGTTCGGAATTTTATCTCAGTTGCACAACCTTATATCGACTTAGTAAAATTCGGATTTGGGACTGCAGCAGTCACAGCACATCTCCGCGATAAAATAGCCATCTACCGCGAGGCCGGCATTCCAATTTACTTTGGAGGTACGCTATTTGAAGCCTTCTTGGTGCGTAAGCAATTTGACGACTATCGGAATACCCTTAAAGACTATGGCATTACACACGTTGAAGTGAGTGATGGCTCCATCACAATACCTCATGCAGAGAAATGCGGGTATATTGAAAAACTAGCTAAAGACTTTACGGTACTGAGTGAAGTTGGCTCTAAGGATGCCACTAACATTATGCCTCCATACAAATGGATAGAATTGATGAAGGCAGAGTTGAGTGCCGGATCTTCATACGTCATTGCAGAAGCCCGAGAAGCGGGAAACGTTGGTATTTACCGAGATAGTGGCGAAGTACGGCAAGGCTTGGTTCAAGAAATTCTTACTCAAATTCCTGCCGAAAGAATTATTTGGGAAGCACCTCAAAAAGCACAGCAGGTATATTTCCTGGAACTGCTTGGTGTAAATGTCAATCTAGGCAATATCGCGCCTTCGGAATTGATCGCATTGGAAGCAATGCGGATTGGACTACGCGGCGACACGTTCCACCTTTACTTGAAATAATACTAATTGCCCAGTGGTGGAAAAAGTGCTAGAACCCAATAAGGAAAGGCTCTTTGGCATCATTGGACGAACACTTGACCATAGCTTTTCTCCAGCCTACTTTCAGGAAAAATTCCAAAAAGAAGGTATTCAAGCGCGGTATCGTACATTCCCGATCAGTTCAATCGACTGCGTCCCGGAGCTATTGATTGCGCATCCGAGCTTATGTGGATTGAATGTGACCACGCCCTACAAAGAACAAGTAATACCCTACCTAAATCAATTAACCAAAGCCGCAGAAGTTATAGGTGCCGTCAATTGTGTACAGTTTTTTCAAGACACACTTATTGGCCACAACACAGACTGGATAGGCTTTTCAGATAGTCTATACCCATTATTACAGGTACATCACCGGTCAGCCTTAGTGCTTGGCAATGGAGGTGCTTCCAAAGCAGTACAATACGCATTGTCGCAACTGAATCTAAAATACCACACGGTTTCTGCAACTCCAGGAAAGGCAGATTGGTTGTATTCAGAACTCAATTCGGAAATAATTCAAGCCCACACTATAATCATCAATACCACTGTCTTGGGCACCTTAGGAAACGGAACTCCGGCAATACCCTGTTCCGCACTCACGCCGAATCATTTGCTCTATGACCTTGTGTACAACCCAGCAACAACGGACTTCCTAGCACAAGGCATGGCCCGTGGGGCGCGGATCAAGAATGGATTGGAAATGCTCCATATACAGGCAGAGGCTGCTTGGACAATTTGGAACCAATAGTTCCAAAAAACTAGTTCACTGCTTTATTGGCACAACTACTCGAAGCAAATGCTTCCGGCTTGGCTTTAAAGGCAAAGCCCATACCCAAGATATATCCCATTGCATCGCGCAGGGCTTCGTTGCTCCGAAATTGCGGATTGGTATTAATGTCGGCATGCACTTCCATATCCACATCATAGCGATTGAAAAGCTCGCATAAATCGTAGGCTATCTCAATGCTCATCGCCACCTCTACCAACATGCGCTCCTTGATAGAATAAGGTTTGGTATGCCGCTCATTATGCAAAAACATGAAGCCACCTTGCTTTTCCCGCAAAAAGACAATGACAGTGGCAAATTCAGTCTCTGTTCCATAGACCTGGGAGTCCGTACCGATGCATACTTTCAACTTGTAGCCTTTGCTTCTTTCACGAACTATTGCAGCTTCTACTGCTTCTTTCACCGGAAGTTTCAAACCTTCCCCACTAAACGTCCGCCACCTACTATCTGTACTATTGGGCATACGCGTATTTTTCTTAAAGGTAGGTACCTATAAAAATGATACCAAAGCGATGAAGCCATGCTGGGGATAACCTGTGCAGCAATACATCCCAGAGCTTGAAAATAAACAGCTTCAATCATTACAGCGAACCAGAAAAAACCATGCTTCCAGCCGTAGTTTGTTTACATCAAAATCCGAGAAAACATGCTAAAAACCTAGCAGAAACCAGCCTTCCTATCGCTCCGCTACACAGGCCATCATACTCCGCCAAAGCAAGCTTGCCGAATGATCCCAATCAAATTTGGCAGCTTGAGCCGGTGCCGCGGCAATCAACTTATCTCTTAGGGTTTCGTCTTTGTATAGCTGTCCCATCTTGGCGGCGATATCAGCCACATCATTAGGATCGACCAACAAGGCTGCATCACCACCCACTTCGGGCATGGAGGAAGTATTGCTAACAATTGCCGGCACACGGCACTTCAACGCCTCCAATATTGGAATACCAAAACCTTCAAATAAAGAAGGATAAACTAAGGCATAAGCAGCACCCATCACCTTGCTCAATTCCTCCACATTCATGTATCCTGCCCAGACCACATCTTCCTTAAATGGCATCGACTCCCGTAGGGCGGCAAGTGCTTCAAACTTCCAGGCCATTCGCCCAACAATCACCAGCTTTATAGCACTTCGATGATGTTTCTTAAACTTGACAAAAGCCTGTAACAAGGCTACAACATTCTTTCGGGGATGTAAGGCACCGGCAAAAATGAAAAATTCTTTGCCCTCTGTGTATTGGACCTTCACTGCTACCCGTTCATCGGCACTCAATGGTTGATAGGCGGCATGAACACCATTAGGCGTCACATCTATCCTGTCCGGAAAGATTCGATAGCGCGCTGCAATATCTTTCTTAGAAAACTCGCTCACCGTAACAATCCGAGTGGCCTTCCTTGCAAACTTTGGTGAGAAATGCTGGAGATATTTTCGATGACTCAACTTCAGATGTTCCGGATAATGCTCAAAAGCCAGATCATGCATCACTAGGCAGGTAGGCACTTTTGTCCGTAAAGAACAAAGCCCATCGGTTGAGAGAAATAAGTCAATCTTATACTTCCGAAACAATACCGGAAGCATTAGTTCAAACCAAGTATAAAACAACACTGCATGTCGCGCCTGCGGGTAGGCCACTACTGGGTGAACATTGGGTGCAAATAGAAAGGAAGGATCGAACGCGCGATCAAAGAAAAAATAAAAATCATGCTCCGGATGAGCCTTCACGATTCGTTCGAGCATCTGATGGGTGTACCAGCCAATACCTTCCAGCTTTCCTTTCAACAATAGTCGTGTATTGACCGCAATCCGCATGGGGCGCGAAGTTAGCTCTATGCCAACAAAGCCTGCTTGAGTTTCTTCAAAAAATGCAATAAAAACATAGCAACATATAGCTTTTGAGCCTTGAAAAAGGAATAATACTGGAGTATAATACAACAAATAGGCTACTGCAAACTGGGTTTAAGGCAATACCTTCAAGCCCGAATTTCAACAAGTAATTCTACCCGATTGCGCAGGTTTTTCGCCAGAAATCTTCTATTCATTATCGGCATCAATATTTTGGTGAAACCGATATGGGTCTTTTTGATCGACCGCACAGTTCAAAACCGTGTTGGCCATGAGGCTTATGGCACCTTTCAGGCACTGCTCAATATGTCCGTAATCCTGCAATTTGTGCTAGACTTTGGACTAAACAGTTATAACACCCGTACGATTGCGCAAAGCCCAAAACGATTTGCCAGCCGGTTCCCGGTAATGCTTGGCCTTCGTTTGCTGCTTATGGGCATCTATTCGATCGCTGTTTTGGTACTTGGTTATCTTCTCGGCTATCGGGGAGAGGAGTTGGGTTTGCTTTGCGGTACACTGCTCATTCAGACGCTCACCATCCTACTCTTATTCGTCCGAAGTAATGTTGCCGCCTTTCAGGAATTTAAACTGGATGGTATCCTAAGTGTTCTGGATCGGCTACTCATGATTCTCGTATGCAGCCTCCTGCTATTCCTCCCGTCAATGGCAGGGCAGTTTGAGATCAAATGGTTTGTATGGACACAGGTAGCTTGTTATGCCGTTGCGGTACTGGTCGGCTTCTATTTTCTTTACACGATTACCAAACAGCCCATTCGACTTTCCTTTCATTTCGGCAAGGTATGGGGCTTACTTCGTGCTTCATCGCCCTATGCCTTACTCATCTTTTTGATGGCGGTGTACATGCGAAGCGATACCACCCTTGTAGAACGATTGAGTAGTAAAGATCAAGCCGGCATTTATGCATCTGCCTACCGACAGTTGGACGTGTGCAATATGTTCGCCATCTTATTTGCAGGCGTCTTGCTTCCCTTGTATGGTAGAATGCTTGCAGAAAAAAAATCGGTAGCAGGAATTGTGCGGATGAGTACCAATCTCCTTTTTCCTGTAGCAGTACTAGGAGCTGTTGTCGCGTGGACCTGTGGCGAGGGAATTATGCAACTACTTTATCCCGGAGCTGGCAGCTATGATGCCTTGGTATTTGCTTGGGTAATGACCTGCCTCCCGGCCTATAGTTTAATGTATATCTATTCTACACTTCTCACCGCAAACGGCGACATGAAAACCCAGAATTGGCTTGCTGCGGCGGCAGTGCTACTCAACGTCGGGCTGAACCTATTATTGGTACCGCAATATGGCGCATTGGCTGCCGCAATCGTCGCCGCGATTACGCAATGGAGTATCGCAGTGAGCACCGTAATGATCACTTCTTACAAGCAACATCTCCCGGTGCATCCTAGATGGGTCATGGCGCTTGGCGGGTATGTATTACTCTTGACGGCGGCGGGCATCTCCGGCAAACTCTTTTTTGATCTTCACTGGTTCCTACTTGCAACACTATTGGTTCTTCTTGCCGGGCTGCTCATCTTGACTTTCCGATTTATCCGCCTTCGGGAGCTTCTGTTGCTCTTTGCAAACCGTTAGTTTTATCCTGCTCCAAGACATCTTTACTCAGCAACACTTCCTGCGCTTGGGGCATTTCCTTCGCATCTCGTTTTAGGATAAATACAGCCGTCCCATTCGGGACAATACCCTGCCCCCTATGTATAGCCCACACCTTCGTAAACTCCGCACCGAAGTAGAGGATAATCCCGGAATAGTACACCCACAGCAAGATGATGATTAAAGAGGCTGCGGCACCATAAGTATTCCCGGGTGAAGTAGCCATATAGTAGCCAATTAAAAACTTACCCAGCAGAAAAAGCACACCGGTAAAAGAAGACCCAATAATTGCATCCTTCCAATGAATCTTGGCATCCGGCAATACTTTATAAATGATAGCAAACAGGGTGGTAATGATGAGAAAAAGCAACAATACACCCGTACCTTGAAGCAACAGTGCTTCTCCATGACCAATCAATCGGGCAATCCGTTCGGTCAATAAATCGGCTACAGTATTGGCCAATAAAGAAACTGCGAAAAGAAAGCCCAAGCCAATGATTAAGGAAAAGGATAGTAAGCGATTGGTGATGAGCCGCACCCAGCCCCGCTTTGGCTTTGCCTTGATGCTCCAAATAAAATTGATCGAATCCTGAATTTCCAGAAAAACTGCAGAGGCAGAAATAAACAAGGCCACCAAGCCAATGATCCCAAACTTATGGGCATCACTCTTCTTTTGCAAAGCATCAATCGTCGAAATAATCTGCTCCGCTCCTTTTGACCCCAACAACTCCTGCACTTGCCCATAAACACTTAAAGTGACTGTACTCTTATCCACAAACAAACCAATCAAAGAAATAATGACCAACAACAAGGGACCAATCGCAAATACTGTATAATAAGAGAGTGAAGCACTCAACTTCATCGCATTGTCGTCAATGAATTCTCGTCCGGCTTCCTTCAGAATCTTGAAAAAGCTATATTTCTTTTGTCCTTTGACCATTCCTACACCCTTGAACTTTGCAAGATAATATAGAAGCACCATTCAGCATCCCTAGTACTTAATACCGCTCAGACCTAGAATTCGCTAGCGCAGGATGCAACAGCAAAAGGATTTGCAAAAAAAACAAGCAAAAGAGGCGAGCAATAGGTAAGCAATACGGCAACCATCACATGCACCGGTCAAATAAAATAATAATTCAGGTCATTCTATTTTTTAATTAAATAAACATACATTTGGATGCCTATAATTCTTTCACCTTAAAAAACTATCTATTATGGCAAACGTAAAACTCGGTAAGATCACCGTAAAAGATTTCGTAGCAGAAAAACCCATTGGTGTGCGCGGCGACGGCACACTCCTCTATCCCAAAGAGCTCCTCAGCAAAAAAGAAGCACCCAGTATGGGACTGGAGCTGAAACGTCCGGAATTAAAAATAAAACTAGCCTTGAGTCGCTTGAAGGCGGAGCCCGATTTCAAATTTGGTGTCCTAGACAAAGTAGGGGCCTACTCCAAAGCCGAAGTCTTGCAACACATCGAGAATCAAACGCCCATTGGCAAACAGTTCATGGATATTGAAGTGCAATATGCCGAATATTTTGCGAACCAACTCATGGGTAAACCGGAAAAACTAATCCTACCAACAATCAGCCGGAAACTTATAAAAGACCCCGTAGTCGCAGCAGATTGGCGTGCAATTCCCAAAGCAAAATGGCCATTTTTTAAATCAAAAGTATTATTCTGCGAAAACACCACCGACAGTGTAACCAATCAGGCCGCAACTTATCGGATTGCCAATGTGCATCCGGTATTTGCAGCAAAGGGATTCCAGGTGGAAGTACTCAAAGGAGTCGATGATATCCGAGCCAATTTTATCCCTAAAGCTAAAGAAAGCCGGATGGTCTATATCAGTGGCATTGGCCACGGTAGTTATACCGCCTATACAGGGCATGGCTTCAACCATATATTGGATGTGAATGGCTATGATGCTGCAGAAGTGAACGGAAAAATTATCCATTTCTTGAGCTGTGAAACCGGTCGTAGCCTTGGCCCCAACACCGTATCCAAAGGAGCGAAAGCCTATTTGGGCTATGATGAAAATTTTGTGTTTGACTGGGCAAATAGTACCCTATACTGGCAGTGCGATTCTCAATTTGACATCAGCATGGCCAATGGAAAAACAGTAGAACAAGCTATTGCCGATACCGTAGCAAAATATAATGCGGCCATAGCATCAGTACCGGGGACGAGTACCGCAGCAACCCTACTTTCGGACCGGAATCTAATGCGCTCCCCTGTTAATGGCGCGTCTTGGGGCAGTAAGACAGCGAAGATCTACTCGTCTTTGATTCACTATATGAGTTTTGCACAATACATCCAGATGCACTAACTTTAGAGTTATGACGCATCTGCCGGAAATAGTGGCCGCCGCAAAGCGGCGGCCACTATCATACAATCCAATTACGCAAGCCTACATCTACTATGATGAGCTAGCGCAGGGAACAGCTAAACTCTACCCTTTAGAAAAACTTAGCCCGGAACAATTGAAACAGCTCGTCATCGAACGCCAACTCAGCAACACCCCCACAGAATACGCTACCCTTCAAGATGTGAAGCGGGACAACGAAGCAATGGCCGACGAAATCCGAAAGGAAACAAAATTGGGCAAGCAAATCTTGCAAGCCGATAAAGATTATTTGGAATTTTACTTAGAACAATTCCCAAAAGAATGCTTTGAACCCTAATGTATCCATAAGCATCCTAATTTCCATTGAGAGCGACAAGATTTTAATAGCTTTTTGGGCGCGTTTCCCGGCTATCCACTACCTGTCCCCTCACTTGCTGAGGGGACTACTCCTCGCCCCGCTTCCCAGCGGGGCTGTGGGGTATCCGCTGCTATCCGGCGCGCAACCCCTCTATAGCCCAATAAAAACACAAGCAAATTGGGGCTTAATTTCGCGCATCATTTCAAATCTATTTTCACCAGCTTCTTTGTACTATGAGAAGCAACACCGGAACACACATGCACGAATCAGAAATCAACTTTAAGATCAGCCTTGACGAAGAACGAATGCCGGAAACTATTGAATGGCATGCTCCGGACGGTGGAGTCAATGGCCTACAAGAAGCAAAAGGACTACTACTTGGCATCTGGGACGGGGCTGAAAAGTCTGCCTTGCGCATTGATCTCTGGACTAAGAAAATGATGGTGGACGAAATGGCCGAATTTTTCTACCAAAGCCTGATGGGCATGGCCGATACCTACAATCGAGCCACCCGCCAAACAGAACTGTCTAACGAATTAAAAAGCTTCGCAAAAGCCTTCTACAAAAAGGCAATGGAAACGATTGAAGCAGAACAAAAAGCCTAATAAAACTGAACTAAGAATGTCTTTAGAATTAAACATCAACGAGGCCATTAAGACTGCAATGAAGGCCAAAGATGAAGTTGGCCTTCGTACCCTACGTGCCATCAAAGCCGCTATCCTGATTGAGAAAACTTCTGGTGCTGATAAAGAAATGACAGAAGCCGATGAACTGAAAATGTTGCAGAAAATGGCCAAGCAACGGCGGGATTCGCTGGATATTTTTAAAACACAGAATCGACCAGACTTAGCACAAAAAGAAGAAGAAGAATTGGCCATCATCTCCACCTTCCTACCCAAACAGATGAGTGCAGATGAACTTCGGGAAACGCTGAAAGAACTTATCACACAAACCGGAGCCAGCACCGCTGCCGATATGGGTAAAGTGATGGGCGCTGCAAACAAAGCACTTGCCGGAAAAGCAGACGGCAAGGCGATATCGGCAATGGTCAAGGAATTGCTTTCCTAATTTTAGCCCATGCTCGATATCATCGGAATCCTCATCTTGGCCCTTTCATTTTTTAGGGGATTCCGGAAGGGTATTGTTGTGGCTTTGTTTTCCCTTGCCGGCATCATCATCGGCATGTTGGCAGCACTCAAATGCTCCGCAACACTCAGCCAATGGCTATTGGCAAAAGGCTGGGTGGCCTCCGCTTGGGTGCAACTTGTTGCGTGGTTGGTACTTTTCCTCGGTGTCCTCTTTATCATTCGGCTGGGTGCTAAGGCCATTGAACAAGTATTGAAGGCCACACTGCTCAATGGTATCAATAGAATAATTGGGGGCTTGCTCTATCTTTTTATTGGCGCTTTTATCTGGAGTTGCCTACTCTGGCTGGGTAATAAAGCACATTTCTTTAGTCCGGAAACTTTAGCCGCTTCTCGTAGCTTCCCCTATTTTGAGCCTTTAGCACCCTTAGTTTTTGAAAAGCTAGGTACAATCCTGCCCTTTGCAAAAGAGGTATTCCATTCGTTAGGACAATTCTTTGATGATGTAAACAAACAATTACCGGGACATGTGGGTGCTTCTTGACAATTACGACTCCTTCAGCCATATACTGCACCACTACTTGTTGCGGTCAGCTCCGGATTGTTGTGTCGTTCGAAATGATGCCATTAGCCTAAGCGACCTTATTGATCTGAACCCTTCTCGGCTCATTCTGTCTCCAGGCCCCGGCAGGCCGTGCGATGCGGGTATCATGATGGCAGCGATTGCCCATTTCCACGATAAGATTCCCATCCTTGGTATCTGCCTTGGACATCAGGCTATCGGTGAATTTTTTGGAGCCTCCCTACTGTATGCACCCGAGCCGATTCATGGAAAAATTTCCCTCATACGCACCGAAAAGCACCCCTTATTTTCCGGTTTGGAGCAGCCCATGCAGGCGATGCGCTACCATTCGCTTTGCCTCGGGAACCTAAAGGATACCGGCCTTCATGCAATTGCGGCTACCGAAGATGGTGTCAATATGGGTATTGCTCATGAAAAGTTTGCCAGTATAGGCTTCCAAGCACACCCGGAATCTATCGGAACTCCACAAGGGCTTATGATTTTGAGGAATTGGGCTGAAATGTATATTGACCCGCCTGATGGTGCAACACCGCACAAACTGCTGTCTTGATATCGGGAAATTGAAATACAAAACCCGCAGCTGCTAGTTTACTACTACTGGCGGTACAGCTTGCCAACACTTCCCCGGCTGCAGCACCCAACATGAAGCGAAGGACAAAACCGGGAACCGCGAGCGTAAAAAAGTTTCCACCTTTCTGTCGGGCAATTTCCTGCACCAATTCCTTATTGCTCACCGGGCCTGGGCTCACTGCATTGTACACCCCGGAATATTGCTCTTGCCGAAGCGCTGTCTTTATCATACAGGTCAAATCGCTGATATGCACCCAACTCAGCATTTGCCTTCCACTGCCCAATACAGCGGCAAGCCCAAGCTTCATCGGCGCCAAAAATTTCGGAATAACGCCGCCTTCTACTGCTAATACAATACCAAATCGAAAAATTACCACTCGAGCAAATGAATCCGCAGCTTGAGCCGCCTGTTCCCAACGAGTACAGACATCTGCCAAGAAACCATTGCCCGCATGGTCGCACTCAACAAATGCATTGCCACCCCTATCTTGCCCATAAAAGCCGGTAGCGGATGCACTTACAAATACTTTGCAATTCGGAGCATATTTCTTCATGCTTTCTACGATAAAATCAGTAGCATCTGTTCTACTCCGCAAGATCTCTTCTTTACGCTGCTTGGTCCAACGTTTATCTGCCACACCGGCTCCTGCCAAATGCACCATTCCATCCAAACGGCTCAAGGCCGATATAGCTATTTCCTTCTTTTCCGGATTCCAAAGAGCATATTCTATCCTACCCTCCTTGCTCTCTCTGCTTCGTGAAAAAACCACCACATTATAGCCGGCATCTACCAACTTTCTGGAAAGCTGACTACCCACCAAGCCCGTTCCCCCTGTGATACCGATGGTCTTTCCCATTTTCCTTAAATCCAAAATCCGTCAAAAAACAAAAAAACCTCCCCTTTGAAAATTATCAAAAGCTTCAGGTAACAAATTTGCCCCATTAATCTTTAAAGACAATAGGAAAAAAGCGGAACACTCCTCAATAATATCCGCCTTGGCCTACTTAATCCCAGATCCCCATTCGACGCTTTGCGACGATGTGATATTACTACAGCCTTCGGGCTAATGTGAAAATTGTCCAAAATGGGAAACGACAAAACAATATGAAAAGGAAATGTGCGTTTCTAGAAAAAACCACTCCTGCTCATGGCGCAAACTTTACCAGACATTACCTCCCATCCTGACCATCCCGCCCCACACTATAGCCTAAGGGCAGTGACCTTGCATCATGAAGCACTAAGCTTAGAGCTTCTACTGCAAACGATGGCTAAATACTTGACCGTAGCCAAAGGACAACTCCGCCATCCTCGGCAACAAGCTGTAGATTATATTCTGAAAAAAGCCTCCGAGCTAAACTAGTTCGAGCACAGTGATCTCCGGCAAAATGCCCAGACGACCCGGGTAACCCAGAAAGCCATAGCCCCGATTGACGTACAAATACTGACTTCCGGTTTGGTATAGACCCGCCCATTTTTTATAGACATACTCCACCGGACTCCACTTGAAGCCCGGAATCTCAATGCCAAACTGCATCCCATGCGTATGCCCTGCAAGCATCAAGTCAATCTCGGGAAAATCGGGTACCACCTGCGCATCCCAATGCGAAGGATCGTGCGACAACAATATTTTGACTAGATCGGGCTCCTGCTCCAAGCCGGTATAAGCTTTGGCCAAATCACCATGCATAGGAAATTGAGGTTTGGCACTCCAGTTTACAATACCAATCAAGGCAATCTTTTCGGATCCTTTGCTCAGCAGCACATGCTCATTCATCAACAAACGCCAGCCCATGGCTGCATGGATAGCTTTCAATTTTTCCAAGTTGTCCTGCTTTGCCTGTTCAGAAGGCCACTCCACATAGTCGCCGTAATCATGGTTGCCCAGTGTGGAATATACACCCAGTGGTGCTTTCAAGCTCGCAAATAATGCCTTGTAGGGCTCCATCTCCTCTGCCCGATTGTTCACCAAATCCCCGGTAAACAAAATCAAATCCGGCTGTTCTGCCATTATTTTCCGCACCCCATTTGCTACCGCCTCATGGTTGTCAAATGAGCCGGAATGGATATCACTGATCTGAACAATCTTTAAGCCCTTAAAACCGGCAGGAAGCTTATCCAGCACTAGTTTCACCCTTTTGACATGGTAGTTGTACCGATTGGTGATTCCATATAAAAAGCCACCGAGTGCTGTGCCCCCAATCAATAAGGCTAAGCGGGAAAGAAAGACAGAACGAGAAATACCATTCGCTGCCGGTGCTTCAACAATAGCTGCTGTTTTCGTCCCACCGGTAAAAAACAGGTTGATCACATACAAAACCAGACGCCGCAGATCATCCACAAGCATTACAGCAAGAACCAAAACCTTGCCCACCGTGAGTCCTAGCGAAAACGCGATATAAATATTGCGGACATAATGCGGGAAATGCGCCCAATCAATTTTTCTAAAGAAAATCACACCCGCCCAAGCAGCTAAGGTGCCAAGCAGGTAGAGTGTGAACAACCCAATTCGCCAGGGATTGGGCAAGGCCCGCAAAGCTGCCCGAACAACTACGAAACTGTAATACTCCGCCAATAATACTAGGGAGAGTATGATAAAAAAACGGAAGGGCATTGCTTAAAAGGAAATGAACGTAGAATTACAAAGGTGCAATATTACCCGAGGATGGAACAAGCAGGCTACCGACCCACAGCTAGGCACTTACCTAAAAACTATCAACCAAGACGGCACATTCCGGCTCCAAACTACCGAAATAAGGATTACTTGTATCCCGAGGCCGACTCAACCAATGCGCTCCTTTTCCACCAAAGGATTGGGAGCAATATTCCCAATAAAGACCGGCATGACTGACTTTGGCCCTTCGCAACACCGAAAATATATGCTGGGATAAATCTGAAAATAGCAGCCTTCGTTGGCCAATATTCTCCGGATACAAATGAATGATCGCCTCCGCTAGCTTCATCACCTGCTGTACATCCGGACGAAGCTCGGGGTGCAAAGCTGAAGTCGCATGTTCCGCAAGAAAAATCTCAGCGGCTGACATCACTTTGCTGGATGCTTCATCAGCCTTCTGCGTGTTGGCCATTGCCAGAGCATCTTTCAATGATAGATAATGCGCAACCAAATTCATTAACTCCTCTGTGCCTATTGTGCCCAAAGTACTCGTTGGTGGCAGGACTACAGACGGCAGCTTCTTCACCTGTTGATCGGATTGCCCACAGGAAACAAAAAAAGGAATAAGAAGGCAACCGACTGCCGTACGATACATTTCGGAATCTAGAATTATCCGACAAATTTAATTGGAACAAAATACTAGGCCGCTGTCCTTCGTAATTTCGCAGCCTTATGTTGATTTCGCTGCAAAACGTTTCCTTTCATTTTGGTGCTCGTGCCATCCTAGAAAATGCCAACTGGCAAGTACATTCCGGAGAAAGAATTGGGCTGGTTGGTCCAAATGGTGCGGGCAAATCAACTGTGCTCCGCCTAATGACCGGCAGCTATACCGTGGATGGGGGCAGCATCAGCAAGCCGAAAGATGTGAGCCTCGGCTTCTTCAACCAAGACCTTCTTTCCTTCTCGACTTCCGAAAGTATCCTCAACGTGGGCATGCAAGCATTCGAAAAAGCGAAGGAAATTGAAAAGCAAATGGACGGCCTCTTGCAACAGCTAGAATCCAAGCCGGAAGACGCGAAACTGCTGGACGCCTATAGCCATGCTCTCCACGATTTTGAGGTAGCCGGTGGCTACGAAATGGAACACCGCACTGCCGAAGTACTGGAAGGACTCGGCTTTTCTACCGCAGACCTCCAACGTTCCTACAACGAATTCAGCGGGGGATGGCGGATGCGCGTCTTGCTGGCAAAAATGATGTTGCAACGCCCGGACCTGTTGCTCTTGGACGAACCAACCAACCACTTGGACCTTCCTAGTATTGAATGGCTGGAACGCTACCTCCAGAGCTACCCGGGGAGTGTCATCATCGTGAGCCATGACCGGTTTTTCTTGGATCGGATGGTTACTAAAATTGTTGAGGTATTTCAGCGGGATTTGGTCCCTTATACCGGCAACTACTCTTTCTTTGAAAAGGAAAAGGCGGAACGTATGGAGCTGATGCAACGCGCCTATGAGAACCAACAAGACTATATCCGCCAGCAAGAACGATTTGTAGAACGCTTCCGAGCCAAAGCCTCCAAAGCGGCACAAGCACAAAGCATCGTGAAGCGCTTGGATAAATTAGAAAAAATAGAGAGCCCGGACGCAACGGTACCGAAGATGAACATCAATTTTGATGTGGCGGTTCAACCGGGGAAGATTATCTGTACACTGAAGGATATTTCTAAAAATTTCGGGCAACTACAATTGCTACAACATGCCTTCGGCGAAATAGTCCGGGGAGACAAGATCGCGCTGATTGGGGCCAATGGTAAGGGTAAATCCACCCTACTCCGCATCATTGCCGGAAGAGAACCTTTTGAAGGTGAGCGCAAGCCGGGACATAATGTGGAAGAAAGCTTCTATGCCCAACATCAGTTGGAGGCGCTTGATATTGAACTAGAAATCCTGGAAGAACTTAAACGTTCCGGGAGCGGAAAGACCGAAGTAGAGCTCAGACAATTGCTGGGCTGTTTCCTTTTTGGCGGGGACAACGTGTTCAAGAAAATTAAGGTGCTCAGCGGTGGTGAAAAGGCACGTGTTGCCCTCGCAAAAACGATTATCACCAAGGCCAACTTCATGTTGCTGGATGAGCCGACCAACCACTTGGACATGGCGAGTGTAGAAATGCTGGTCGATGCACTGAATGAATATGAAGGCACCCTAATCTTGGTAAGCCACGACCGCTATTTTATCTCCCAAACTGCCAACAAGATCTGGTGGATTGAAGAAGGACTGATTAAAGAATTTGTAGGGAACTACGGGGAATGGCAGGTATGGCTGGATGAAAGAGAGAAAAAACAAAAAGCGGTACAGCAAACGATTGTTGAAAAGGCTGCCCCAAAGCCTACTACCGAAATAAAAAAAGAGCCAAAGAAGGCGCAAGACCAAGAAAGCCGTAACCGACAAAAAGAATATGAAAAGCTGCAAAAGAAAACGGAACGCTTGGAACAAGACTTAAAAAAGCTCCAAGAGGAAAAGGCTGTACTTGAACTACAGCTAGGCGACCCAAATGTCTATGCCGACAAGCAAAAATTCAGCGAACTGGACGAAAGATACCGCGCACATTGTAGCAAATTAGATGTGGCCAATACCGATTTTGAAAAGGCCTTCGAAGCGATGCTTCAATTGGAAGAACAACTTTGAGCCGGATATCGAAATAGATTCATTGCATTAATGAAATTCACGTTGAATAATTTGAGTAAAAAATTGACCGATAGCTTAAGCAAAAAAAATAGATGATATAAAAATAGACGCAAGTCCAAAGTTAGGGGTATTATTCTTCAGATTTTTAGTATTAATCTGAGGGGTGGTTGTAGTAGGCTAATTAGTAAGTGATTATTGATTGTGCTTGTGTGGATAAATATTTTTGGATTTACTTGTTTGGCTGGGAAACATGCCTATATTTGTGAGTTATAGGGCATTTTAAAACGACAACGCATTGACAGACTTTGAGACATATTACAAACTTCAATTCCAGCAAGACCTTCTGAATTTTGTAAGGCAAATACCTTTTGACGGTAACAAGCATTACGACAAAAATGAGTTAAATATTCAATACTTCTTCTTGACACCACAGTACAACTATTTAGACATAATTCCCCACGACAGACAAGGATTGTTTGCGGTTGCACTCTATTGGACTGTTTTGGTTGACCAAACTTTTTATTCAAACTACCGGCACTTATATCAGACTTTTCAGAGAAAAACTTTATATCCGAAATTTATCGGCAATTGCACAGCACCTTCTTTAATGAGTTCTGAGTGCGGACACAACCAACATCCACGAAAAATATTACAAGCAATAAATGACACGGCAGACAAAGGAAACAGATTTGACTTTGACCGTGAAATATTCAAAAAAGACGAAAGCAGTCAACCAAGACATCTTATAGACTATCGGACAATCTTGGACAATTCAAGACAAGTAATGAAAGACGAGATAAAAGACTATTTTGAAACCCACCAACCTGAAATTAGTTGGACGGAATTTTGGACAAAATGCGAACAAGAACAATGATGAAAGAAAAAAACGCCCTATAAAACATTATGACGAATAGAAGAAAGTCCTGGTGAAGGGAAAGCCCTGAGCGTAGGCCCAGGGCTTTTTGCTATTCGTTGTTCAGCGACACCATGTGGGGAGGCTTTTGGGCGTCTTTTATAGG
>JAFDYA010000057.1 GCA_018267675.1 Bacteroidota bacterium | reverse complement strand
CTTTTTATTTTCTTCCAAAGATTATAATGACGCTATGCGTCGGCTGAAGTATTTGAAGCGCTACCGGAACTACCGGGAACAACAAGCTGCCGATATCCGAGGTACCCAGCAGAAAATTGAACACAGTATTGATGTGTTGAGCAACCAAAAGACGCAGAAAAATCTACTACTAGGCGCCCAAGAACAACAAAAAACAGTGCTCCAACAGGAGACAAATGAGACCAACAATGTCGTCCGCGACTTAAAGGGCAGAGAGAAAGAACTATTACAGGATATCGCACGAAATCAGAAAATCGCCAAACAAGTAGATCGGGCCGTCGCCGCGATTATCGCTCGCGAAATCGCCGAGCAGCGCCGAAAAGCACAGGAAGAAGCGCGGAAAAAAGCATTGGCAGCGGCCGCTGCTAAGAAGGCCGAAGAGCAGCGCAAAGCCGCCGCAGCCAACACGTATGGCGGAATGAAAGTGGCTACTGGATCCGGGAATAAGAAGCCGATAACCGGCCCTGAAATTGACGAGCCGACAAAGCCGGATGATAAAACCGAAGAACCCAGCGTGGCTATGTCCGGCACGCATATTAGCTCACGCTACGACAAGCAGGCAGCCGTTGCCGTAGATCTATCCCTCACTCCCGAAGCACAAGCACTGAACAATTCTTTTGCAGCTAACCAACGAAAGCTACCTTGGCCAGTGGAGCGAGGAACGATAACCAGCTATTTCGGCCCCCACAAACATCCTGTGGCTAACGTGACCGTGGACAATAGCGGTATTGATATCCAAACCAGCGCCGGTGCTGCTGTTCGTGCGGTGTTTGATGGCCAGGTGACCGGAATATTTTATGTACCTGGGTCCGGACAGAATGTAATTGTAACCCATGGTAACTACTATACCGTCTATGCCAATCTAGCTTCGGTATCGGTGAGTAAGGGCCAAGAGGTGCGGACTAAGCAAACAATCGGGACGGTCGGGAATAATGAAGACGGGCTTCCAACCCTCAACTTTCAAATCTGGAAGGCCAGTGGCAATACAAGCCGGAAGCTCAACCCAACGGACTGGATTGCGCGATAAGCACTAAACCGACATGGAGCATTTCGAAGCTACTATTCAAAAGTTTGGATCCAAAGGGGAGAAAAGTGGCTGGAGCTATATTGAGTTACCTCAGGAAGTGGCGGCCAAGTTGGCTCCTGACACAAAGGTTAGTTTCCGGGTAAAAGGATTCCTGGACGACCACCCAATTGAGCAAGTAAGTACTGTGCCGATGGGTGATGGCTTGTTCATAATTGCCATTAACGCAGCAATGCGCAAAGGCATAAAAAAGAAAGCTGGCGCTCTGTTGCAGGTTCGATTAGCGCGGGACACGAATCAATTTGTTGTACCTGCGGACTTCCAAGAATGGCTGAGTCAAGATGAAGGCGCCATGGACTATTTTCATAACCTTCCGGCATCACATCAACGTTATTGGGTGAATTGGATTGCTGCGGTAAAGGGCGAGGCTAGTCGGGAAAACAGGATGAAGCGAGCTGTTGTCGCGCTTTCTCAAGGCTTTGGATTTGCAGAAATGTTGCGGGCAGAAAAAGCTGCCAAGCTAAGAAACTGATACTTTTCGCTGATGTTTCCAGCGTCGGTGGCTCCAGAGATAATTTTCCGGTTGCGCCCGAAGTTGGCGTTCCACAAATTGAACGTATGCTGCCAGTACAGCACCATCAGGCAAAAGGGAGGCATCTTCACAGAGCGTCTCCAGGTTTGCTCGAAAGCGTCCGCGTTGCACTCGCTCAATACCAATGAATGCTACCGCGGCTTTTGCCCGTTTTGTCATTTGTTCCGGGCCGCGAAAGAAAGGAGCTTCGCGGTGCATAAAAGGCAACCAAGCGGCCACATCCGGCTGAGACGGATTCTGATCGGCAAGCAAGCCAAGGATATGTTGCTGCCCGCGCAAGGATTTCATCCCACCGAGTAGGTTTTTCATGCTGATCATTTTGGCACCGGTTCGGCTACGGATAAAGAGCATGAGTCGGTCAAAGCCCTTACTAGAAACCGGAAGGTACACGCCGGCATAATATAAAGGCGCATGTAGTGCTGTGGCCGCATGTGCCCATTCCCAATTGAAGTTGTGTGTGGAAAGGAAGTAGATACTTTTTCCTGTTTTGCTCAACTCTTCCAAGAGTTCCCAATTGCCCGGGAAACGCCGGGACAGAGCCTTTGGGGTAATACTTAAGAGCTTTATTGTTTCTATCCACTGGTCGCAGAATGCGCGATAGAATTTTCGCTGGATGGTGGCAATTTCAGTTTCGGTCTTCTCTGGGAAAGCATGGCTTAAGTTGCTTTTAATAATTTCTTTCCGATAGCCAAGAACGTGATAGATCACAACAAAGCCAAGATCGCTCAAAACGTACAAGACGCGCAGGGGCAATAAGGAGAGCGGATAGAAAATACAAAGCAACAAGTAGTACATCAGCCCTTATTGTTCGTGAGGTTGTAAATCTTTTGGATGTCTTTGAGCATGCCTTCAAAATCAATGTTCAAATCCCGAAGAAGACCGGTCTTTAGGTCGAAGGCCCAGCCATGTACTTTGGGGTAGCCATGTTCTAAGTAGTGTTGTTGGAAGGTAGCCAGCTTCACTACGTTGCGGCATTGCTCATACACGTTCAGTTCCACAAGTCGGTCGTAGCGGGCATGTTCGTCATTTATAGCATCCAGTTCCTTTTCGTGTAGGCGATAGACATCGCGGATATTGCGCAGCCAATGGTTGAGCAAACCCATATCCTGAGGTACCATGGCAGCTTTCACACCACCGCAGTTGTAGTGACCACAGACGACGATATGCTTTACGTGTAGGATCTTGACGGCATAAAGGATCACACTCATCACGTTCATGTCGTTATTCACAACCATGTTGGCAATGTTGCGGTGCACAAATACCTCTCCAGCTTCGAGGCCCATGATCTCAGTTGCCGGTACGCGGCTGTCCGAGCAGCCGATATAGAGATAGTCCGGTGTTTGGTCTGCCGCTAGTTTTTCAAAAAACTCTTCGTCGGTAGCCAGTCTACTGGCCACCCATTCCTTATTGTTTTCAAAGATTTTCTTGTAGGTCGGCATGCTAATTGTGTTTGCGCAAAATTAGGTACTTGAACTTTGGTCGTAAATTTCCGTGTAAGTATTCGGAGCTGGGGCGTGGCATTTTTTCCGAATTTTGGTAAATGCATTTCCAGATAGAGCGACCATATTCCCCGGCGGGAGATCAGCCAGAGGCCATCGCCGAGCTGGTAAAAAATCTTAAGGAAGGTACACAGTTTCAGACTTTGCTGGGTGTGACGGGGTCGGGGAAGACATTTACCATGGCTAATGTGATTCAAGAAGTACAGAAGCCAACCTTAGTCTTGACCCATAACAAAACTTTGGTGGCGCAACTGTATGGAGAATTGCGGCAGTTTTTCCCAAATAATGCCGTGGAGTATTTCGTAAGTTATTATGATTACTACCAGCCGGAGGCCTATCTCCCCACTTCGGATACCTATATTGAAAAGGACTTGTCCATCAATGAGGAGTTGGAGAAGCTTCGGTTGCGGACGACCTCTTCCTTGCTGAGTGGTCGGCGGGATATCATTGTGGTGGCTAGTGTGAGTTGTATTTATGGCATGGGTAATCCGACCGAGTATGCGAATGGAATCATCCGGCTGAAGCAAGGGGATAATTTTGGTCGCCAGGCTTTCCTACATGCTTTGGTCAATTCATTGTATAGCCGTTCCCAGGGCGAGTTTGGACGGGGTACGTTTCGGGTAAAAGGCGATACTGTAGATGTGAACTTGCCGTATGCAGACTATGGCTACCGGATCACTTTTTTTGGGGATGAGATTGATGAAATCGAAACATTAGAAACCGAGACAGGGAAACGAATTGTGCGGGTGGAGGATGCTGCAATATTTCCTGCCAATCTGTATATGGCTCCCAAGGGGCAGATGGCACAAATAGTTCATGAGATACAGGATGAGTTGTATGCGCAGACAGAGTATTTCAAGAGTATTGGGAAAAGCATAGAGGCGCAAAGAATAAAAGAGCGGGTGAGCTATGATTTGGAGATGATACAGGAGCTTGGCTTTTGTTCAGGTATTGAAAACTATTCTAGATTTCTGGATCGGCGCAAGCCCGGCGTGCGAGCCTTTTGTTTGTTGGATTATTTTCCAGAAGATTACTTGATGGTGGTGGACGAAAGCCATGTGACGATACCACAAATCAGTGGGATGTATGGTGGTGATCGTTCTCGTAAATTGAATTTGGTAGAGTATGGGTTTCGCTTGCCTAGTGCCCTAGACAATCGTCCGCTGAACTTTCATGAGTTTGAGAAATTGTTGAATCAAGTGGTATTTGTAAGTGCTACACCGGCGGACTATGAACTAAGCAGTAGCGAGGGCGTGATTGTGGAGCAAATTGTGCGGCCTACCGGCCTTTTAGATCCACCGATAGAGGTGCGACCCTCTATCAATCAGATTGATGATCTACTGGAGGAGATAGACAAGCGGGTGAAGAAAGGTGATCGGGTGTTGTGTACTACCTTGACCAAGAGGATGGCGGAGGAGCTGGACAAGTACTTGGCTCGAATCAACATCAGGAGTCGATACATCCATAGTGAAGTGGATACACTGGAGCGGGTGGAGATTCTTCGGGATTTGCGCTTGGGCAATATTGATGTGCTGGTTGGTGTGAATCTATTGCGGGAGGGTCTGGACTTGCCGGAGGTTTCCTTGATGGCGATTCTGGATGCGGACAAGGAGGGCTTCTTGCGGAATGAGAAGTCGCTAACCCAGATGGCAGGACGGGCGGCACGGAATGTGGATGGTTTGGTTATTTTTTATGCCGATAGGATTACAGATTCTATGCAGCGCACCATTGATGAATGTGACCGGCGCAGGAGCAAGCAGCTTGCGTATAACACCGCGCACCATATCACCCCACGTACGGTGCGGAAAGATGTGGCGCAGATCATGAAGCAGACCTCGGTATTGGACATAAAGGGGTATGATGAACATGGGAAATATGCACTTACTGATGCTTTGGTTTCGGTAGCGGCAGAGGAGGATGTTGCTTTTCAGAATGTGGCGCAGTTGGATAAATTGATCGCAGCGACTAAGCGAAGTATGGAAAAGGCGGCCAAGGATATGGACTATTTGGAGGCTGCCCGATTGCGGGATCGGATGCTGGCATTGCAGCGGCAGCGGGAGCAACTGAAATAGGTGGTAGCAGAACCAAAAGAAGGGCTTATCGGTATGCGGAGCGGCATAGCGATAGTAGCGAAAAGCTCGCAATGAAGCGTAGTGTAACGGAGCGGAATGAAGACTTGAAGCGTATAGCGCGGTCACTGGCCTATCGTCCCGCTAGGGCGATAGGCCAGTGAATGCCCCAAATTTTTCCATGAATTATTATAGGGTTGATTGGGTATTGGGCACTGGAGTTTTCTTATATTCGTGAGTATAAATTGTTGTACTATGGCAGATGAAGAGCAGGAAGAATGGTTGGCTGATTTTGAGGGGACTGAGGAAGAGCGGATGAAGCTGGAGATAGCTATGTTGAAGTTGCAGATACAAGCTGAGTTTGGGGCTGATTTTGAAACGGCAGGAGGTGAGGGAGCCAGTCCTGATGAGTTGCCGCTGGAGGTGCAGCAGGCTTTTCTGGAGATGGTTTTGAAATTTCATCGACACAAGAATTCTGCGGAGAAGAAGCCGATTTTTGAACTTCTGGGGAAGCCAAGTTTTAAGGAGGCTAAGCAATTGACGGAGGCGGAGTTGGCGGAGGAGCTGGAGGCCTTGGTGGCGTTGTACGAGGCTAAGTCGGTCAATGTTAGTTTTCGGGGGGAGTATTCTTCATTTTTAAAGTATCGATTCTTGGCGGAGGAGTTGCCGCGTTTGTCGATAGCGCCTCCGATGGAAGGGGTGATTATCTGTCTATGCTACGAAGATTATTATCCCAATGCGGAGTTGGATCAGCGGGACCTGTGTCAGTCATTTTTTGAAGCTTTTTTTGCGTGTCAGCCGGACGAGATGATGATGGAGTTCCCGTTGACGAATCCAGTGACTTTTGAAAATTATAGTGGGGCAGAGCTTGGTCATTTGATTGGTCGCTTTCATGAGGTGTTTGATGAGATTCGGGATTGGAGCTATGAGGTGACTGAGTTGCGCAAGCCGATATGGACTGCCCCGAAGGAGGAGGAATATTATGAAGGCTGGGTGGCGGGTACCCTGAGCTATACGATAGTCCAAGCAGGGGAGTTGCAAGAAGTATCCGGGCCATTCAAGGTGTATCAGCAGTTTGAGGATGATGTATGGACTGTAAGTTTTTTTGAGCTATTTGGATTTTCCTGGAAGTAGCGGTGGTATTTTTTCATGTTTAAAGAAACCCTAAAAAGCTACTGAAACGGTATAAGGAATCGTAAATCCTTTTTGAATCATTTTCCTACCGTCGGGTTGCCCGTTACATTTGCAAGCTATCATGTTTAGGTTTCAACATCCGGAATATTTGCTCTTGTTGTTTGCGGTGCCTATGTTGGTATTGATTTTTGCGGCGCTACTTTTCTGGAGGGCGCGAATCATGAAGGCTATAGGGGAGGCATCATTGGTAGCGGCTCAGATGCTGGGCCGGATACCGGGCCGGATTACGCTTCGGGCAATCCTAGTATTGACGGCATTGCTTCTTGCAATCGTAGGAGCGGCCAATCTACAAGGTGGCGGGAAACCGGAACAGGTGCAGCGGAAGGGTGTAGATGTGTTGATTGCCTTGGATGTGAGCAAGAGTATGTGGGCTCAGGACTTGGCTCCGGATCGGCTCACGCGGGCGAAGCAATTGATCGAACGCTTGTTGGATAAGCTACACAATGACCGTGTTGGGCTCATCATTTTTGCGGGGAAGGCGTATTTGCAAGTACCCCTGACCATGGACTATAATTCGATGCGGATGATGTTGCAGAATGCGGGTCCTGATCAGGTACCCACTCAGGGCACCGTGATTGGGGAAGCAATTGCGCTTGCCATGAAATCCTTCTCACAAAAGGAAAAGAAGTTTAAAAGTCTTATCATTATTTCGGATGGGGAAGACCATGATGAACAGGCATTGGCAAAGGCAAAAGAAGCTGCGGATGCCGGTGTGGTGATTCATACGGTGGGTGTTGGTTCGGCGCAAGGTGCCTTATTGTTTGACCCGGTAACCCACCAACCCAAATTGGACCAAAGCGGTAACCAAGTACGCTCCAAACTAAATCAGGAAGAGATGAAGCAACTTGCCGATGCAGGTAGCGGCACCTATCAACTGCTGGGCAATGGTGCAGAAGTTGCGAGCAAACTGACCGCGCAAATTGATGGGATGGAAGGTCGCGCACTTGGAGCAATTTCCTACACAGATTATGATAGCTACTTCCAGTATTTTCTCCTACCGGCTTTGTTGTTGTTGATTTTGGAATACCTAATTCCTGGGGCTACTAACCATAGAAAATGGAATACCGCATGATACGTTTGTTGTTTGTTTTGCTCTTGTTTGTCTCATTTTGTCCGGTGCTGGCACAGGAGCGGAGCCTTGTGCGGAAAGGCAATGCTCTCTATGAAAAGAAGCAATACAAAGAAGCTGCGGCAGCCTATCAGGAGGCTCTGAAGCAGCAACCTCAGTTTGTGCCCGGTGCGTTTAATTTGGGTAATGCTTTGTTGCAAGAGAAGCAGTATGATGCGGCAAGGAAGGTGATGGATATGACGGCCAAGACTGCAAAAGACCCAATTGTACAATCCGGTGCGCAGTATAACAAAGGCAATAGTTATATGGACGAACAGAAATGGCAGGACGCTGTGAATGCCTACAAGGAATCCCTGCGTAAAAACCCGAGTGATGCAGATGCTAAGTACAATCTTTCTTATGCCCTAGAGAAGTTGAAGCAACAGCAAAAGCAGGGTGGGGGCAAGGATCAACAAAAAGACAAGGATAAGCAAGACGAGAAGAAGCAAGACGAGAAGCAACAACCAAAGGACGATAAGAAGCAAGACGAGGATCCGAAAGAAGGAGATAAGAAGCAGCAGCAAAAACAAGGACAACAACAACCCGGGAAGCTCACCGAGCAACAAGCCGATAATATCCTAAAGGCTTTGCAGCAGGATGAACGGAAGACACAAGACAAGATGCAGAAGAGCAAAGCTCAGCCGGTGAAACTGGAGAAAGACTGGTGATTTTCTTTCGTTGCTGCGTTTCAATTTGGTGGGCAGTTTCAATTTTTATTGTTGCTCGTGGTGGACAAAATCGAGCCCCGATGTTCACAGCTTTCCCACAATTCAAAAAAACTTTTTGATTAAAATTTTGTGTTGCACTTTTTCGCTTTAATATTGTGTAGGGATTGTGCTTACTAACCCATTCCTAATACAAGCCCGGCAGCCCACAACTCTGCCGGGTTTTTTTGTGCCACGCTGTATCCCTTTGCTGGCAAGGCTTTCCGGCTCTTTGTTACTGTTACGTTTACTGTCTTTCCACTTGGCAATTTTTGGTTCTCTCAGAAAATTATTGGTCGACCTTTTTTGTGTAGTCGGTGATAATTCATCAGCCTATTGGAATAGGAAAATGTGTCCGCTCCAATAATCAATGTGGGTAAGTGATCGAGCCTGCTCTTTCGTTAGTCGTTGGCTTGTGACTGTGTTTGGTGTCGATAGAGTTTTGCATATCGACCATTCTTTTGCAAGAGTTCTTCGTGTGTTCCTTGTTCTACAATACTACCTTCATGAAGGACGATGATCTGGTCGAATGTCCAGGAGAGGAAGATGCGGTGGGTGATTAAGATGGTCGTTTTGCCTTGTAAATATTCTTTGAGATTGCCGAGAATGGTTTGTTCTGTGCGGGTATCAACTGCGGACAGACAATCATCGAGCAAGAAGATATTGCTTTGTTTGAGTAGGGCGCGCGCCAGTACCAGCCGTTGTTTCTGCCCACCACTAAGCATGACGCCTCGTTCACCAATCACGGTATCGAAACCTTTGGAAAGTGAAGCAATGTCTTTGTCCAAGGCGGCCATACGGGCAGCATTTTTCACTTCTTCCTCCGTTGCAGAATGTCTGCCAAAACGAATATTGTTGTAAACGGTATCCGAGAATAGATACGATTCTTGTGGCGCATATCCGATAGCTGTTCTTAAGGACTGTAGGTCAAAGTCCTTAACAGAATGCTCGTCAAGGCGGAGCTGACCCGTGTCGGTGTCGTACATCCGAAGGAGCAAATGAGCTAGGGTACTTTTTCCGGAACCGGTGCCACCGATGATAGCAATTTTCTGACCTTTTCCAATGTCTAAGTTGAGGTCTTTAATGGCGTGAATACCGGTATGGCTGTAGGTAAAGTTTACCTGGTCAAAACGGATGTTCCCTTGTAGATCTGCTTGCAGCGCGGCTTTTGGCGAACTAATTTTCGGTTGTATCAACAAGAATTCATCAATTCTTTTTTGGGACACACTGGCTCGTTGCAGCATAGATGCTACCCAACCTAAGCTGGAGATGGGGAACATGAGCAGGTTGATGTAGATAACGAACTCGGCAATATTGCCAACAGTCACTTCACCTTTAATAGCCAGATACCCGCCAATCAACACGGTGAGTAGTGTGCTCAATCCGATGAACAAGCCCATTGAAGGAAAGTAGATGGCTTCCGTGAGCGAAAGATTGATAGCACTTTTTCGGTATTGCTCTGAAGTGTTGTTGAAGAAGCCCAGCATGTTTTGCTCTTGAGCAAAGGACTTAATCACTCGGATGCCGGAATAGGACTCTTGTGCAGTGGTCGTAAGGTCGGATAGTTGTGCTTGTATTTTCTCTGTTTTTCGGTAGATGATTTTGTTGACGAGATAGATACATAGAGCTAAAAGCGGGAGTGGGGCGACTACATATAGTGTGAGCATCGGGTTGACGCGGAGCATGCCCCAGATACACATCGTAGCCAGTACTGCAAGGTTGATCAGATACATGATAGAAGGGCCGGTAGCTTGTCGTACACGGGACACATCTTCGCTCATACGGTTCATGAGATCGCCAGTAAAATGAGTTTTATAGAAGGCAGTGTCTAAGGCTTGGTAATGGGCGTAGATCTCGTTCTTTTGGTCAAATTCAATATGACGGGACATCACGATGATTGTCTGTCGCATGAAGAACATGAAGACACCGCGCAGTATAGCTAAGCCCAGAATGAGCAAAGCGTTCCAGAGTACGAGGCTGAAGATGTACTGTTGCATGGTGCCGGCCAGAAGTCCATCGCCCAACATTCGGTAGCTATTGATATTGGCCACCACACTATCTAGTGTCACGCGGACCACCACGGGCGGCAGTACAGCAAATAAGTTAGAAACCGTTACGAAGACTATCCCGAGGAGGAGTCTAAGCCGATATTTCAACAAGTATTTCCGAAGAGAAAGCAAATGCTTCATTCATCCGAAGGTAGTAAACTGATTGGGCGCAGCTTTTCAGGAAAATCTATGCAGCCTTAATGAAATCAAAACGGTCGCCATGTTCCAGCATTTGCCGTGCATAGGCGGCGGTCAGGTGGAAGCTTTCGCCTTGTTTCTCGCTGGGTAAATGGAACATGGCATCTGTCAAAATCAGCTCACAGATGGAGCGTAGCCCACGACCTCCGAGCTTGAATTCTACAGCTTTCGCCACCATATAATCCAAAGCATCATCATCCACGATTAGCTTGATGTCTTCTAGCTCAAACAGCCTAGTGTATTGCTTGATCAGTGCATTTTTTGGCTCGGTAAGGATCCTGCGGAGTGCTTCTTTGTCCAGCGGATTGAGGTAGGTAATTAAAGGCAGTCGCCCCAATAGTTCGGGTATCAGTCCGAAGGAGCGAAGGTCTTGAGCATTTACATATTGAAGGATATTGCTCCGGTCGATATTCTTGGTAGAAGTGATGGCATTGTAGCCAATCGCACTAGTTTGGATTCGGCGTTCAATCATTTTGTCGATCCCTTCAAAGGCGCCGCCACAGATGAACAAGATGTTTTGCGTGTTCACTTTGACCATTTTCTGATCCGGGTGTTTGCGGCCTCCTTGTGGCGGCACTAATACATCGGAACCTTCCAATAATTTCAGCATAGCTTGTTGTACACCTTCGCCACTCACATCGCGGGTGATGGAGGGGTTATCACCCTTTCGGCCGGTTTTGTCAATCTCGTCGATAAAGATGATACCCTTTTCGGCTGCGGCTACATCATAATCGGACGCTTGGAGCAAGCGGCTCAGGATACTTTCCACATCCTCGCCTACATAGCCGGCTTCAGTAAAGACAGTAGCATCTACGATGGCAAAGGGAACTTGGAGCAGGCGGGCAATAGTCTTGGCGAGCAGTGTCTTGCCGGTACCCGTCTCACCAACCATTAGGATATTGCTCTTTTCAATTTCCACATCATCTGCCTTTACCGGGTGGAGCAAGCGCTTGTAATGGTTGTACATCGCTACACTCAATACTTTTTTAGCATCATCCTGCCCAATGACATATTGATCTAGGAACTCTTTAATCTCTCTTGGCTTGTAGAGTCGGTGCTTACTAAGGTCATTAGCGGAGTTCCTTTTTTTGGGTTGTTGTCCGTCGATGGCTTCCTGGAGCAGACTATGCGCATTTTCAATACACTCATCACATATATTCCCCTTTAGGCCGGAAAATAAAATATTGACATTCTTTTCTTCTCGGTCACAGAAGGAGCATTTCCTTTCATTATTCTTAGCCATAACTTACTACTAATATTTGCGGCGGCAAAGGTACACCACATCGGCTGGTGGTTCGCTGTTACAACGAACTTCCGGAGGAAAGGGAATAGTTAATTATTGAGCCAAAGCTACTCGGTAACGAATGATGAATAGAAGCCTCGGTGGCTTGAGGGGAATAAACTCAGATTCTTCTTTAATCCTACCCAGGCAAAATCGGTGATTGCACTCTTGGCATAGCTTTCACAGGAAAGGCAAATAGGATTTCTTTCGTTCCCGTCTACTACATTATCTTGCCAACAAAATTTTATACGAAGGACAAGCCACGGCTAGTAATTCCTATATTGATCCATCCTACACAACTATCACAGATGCCTGAAACACCAATAGCTCCCCAATCCAATCCCAATATGTTTGCTGAACAAAAGAAAACAGCAATTCAGGCATTGGCGGACGCACAGTTTATCGCTTTTGCCCCCTATGTTTTTCAAAACTCTATCCTGTTGCGGGATTGGGGAATTCTTACAGCAGTAGAGGCTTGCCGCCAGACGGGTATCAGTTTAGAGGAGCTTGGTGCACAGTTTCCACAGTATAGTCATTATGCCCTACGGGTATTAGTGGAAGGTGGTTTGGGCATTGGCCTACTTTATTTGGATGAACAAAGACGATATCATCTTTCCAAGACGGGGCATTTCTTTTTGAATGATAAGATGACCATTGCCAATACTGATTTCATGCGGGATGTTTGTTTGCCAGGTGCCAATGATCTGGGTGCCGCTCTTGAACAAGGAAAACCGGTGGGGCTGCGTCATTTCGGAGATTGGCCAACGGTGTATGATGGTTTGAGCCAACTACCTAAAGAGGTGCAGACAAGCTGGTTTAAGTTTGACCACTTTTACTCTGACAATGCATTTCCAATCGCATTGGAGTATATTTTTAATAATGGCCATTCACCCAAAAAATTGCTGGATATTGGCTCCAATACCGGCAAATGGGCACTTGCAGCACTAGCCTTTAATCCTGATTTTCACATTGGCCTTGCCGATCTACCCGGGCAGCTTAATATGGCAAAAAGGAATTTGCAACAAGCAGGATATGATGAATCCCGTTTCAGCCTACATGTCCACAATGTCTTAGATAATAGTTTGGCCTTACCATTGGGCTATGACACGATATGGATGAGCCAGTTCCTGGACTGCTTCTCTGATGAGGAAATCATCGGTATCCTTAGGAAATGCCATGCTGCATTACCGCCGGACGGATATGTTGTGATCAATGAGACCTTTTGGGACTTACAGCGGTTTCCCGCTTCTGCATTTTCCTTACAGATGACCTCCCTTTATTTTACCTCTATGGCCAATGGGAATAGCCAGATGTATGATAGTCGGGTGTTCTTAAAATTGATTGATGATGCAGGTTTTAAGGTGATAGATCAGGTGGATCATATCGGTATGGGGCACACACTTCTCCGTCTAAAAAAGCAGTGATTTGTTATAGTTGCCGAATACTTTCGGACCTAAATCAGATTTCGCCATCTCCTATTTAACTTTGCACCCGTGAAATTGTTTACCCTTCTTTTGGGCTGCTGGCTGCTTTTTCTATCCTTTCTGCCCTGTGCAGACTTGGTAGCGCATTCTGCTGGCGGGGAAACAACTATTACAGCAAACACAACCCATCACCATCAACATCCCAACGGGGATCACTGTACTCCTTTTTGCACTTGTTCCTGCTGTACCACTTTTTTGATTTTGCAAGAGGAACATAAGTTATCGCCCAATCATTTCTTTGTCGAAAGCCAAAGCTACCCGACTTTTCATGTTTCATGTGATGCTGCGCCATCTTTGGCAATCTGGCAGCCACCTCAGTTAGTATAAGCATATTGCCTGTTCTCCTTTGCGGCTTATCGCCGGCAATGGAGTGTCCCGGTGTTCGGTGGTACTCAACGTAGCAGGACAGAACCCCGTGCTCGAGTAGTCAATTTAATTCCATTTAGCGATTTGGTGGTTGCAGCATTCGGGAGCGCACAATTCTCGGAGCCGGACTAAGCACCAGTCATTATTCAGAAATTATGCTTAGTAGGATAATTCATTTCAGTATTAAGAACAAGTTGGTGGTGGGTGTGGGTACCATCATCCTCATGGTATGGGGACTATGGAGTGCTACAAAATTGCCAATTGATGCGGTGCCGGACATCACCAATAATCAAGTGCAGGTGATCACCGTTTCGCCAAAGCTATCCGCACAAGAAGTGGAGCAATTGGTCACTTATCCCTTAGAGCAAAGCCTAGCCAATCTGCCCGATTTGGAGGAGCTACGTTCCATTTCCCGATTTGGCCTTTCGGTGATTACGGTCGTGTTCCCGGATGATGTCGATATCTACTTTGCCCGTCAGTTGATTAGTGAGCGACTGAAGGATGCGGAGGAAAAGATCCCTGAAGGAATGGGGAAGCCGGAGCTAGGTCCGGTCAGTTCTGGTCTTGGGGAAATTTATCAGTACATCATTCATCCAATAAAAGGAGCCGAGGATAAATATAGCCCCATGGAGCTCCGTACCCTTCAGGACTGGATTGTGGCCCGCCAATTATATGGCACTCCGGGAATAGCTGAAGTGAATGGCTTTGGCGGTGAATTGAAACAATATGAGGTAGCCCTAAACCCGAATCGCTTGAAAGCCTTGAATGTTACTATCTCGGAGATTTTTTCAGCCTTACAAAAAAACAATCAGAACACCGGTGGCGCCTATATCGATAAGAAGCCGAACGCCTATTTTATTAGAGGGATTGGTATGATTAGTTCTTTAGAGGATATTCGGAGTATCTCCATCAAGACAAGCAGCATTGGCATTCCCATCACGATAAATGATGTGGCAGATGTCCGCCTAGGGCACGCCGTGAAATATGGAGCGATGACCTATAATGGCGAGAAGGAAGCAGTTGGTGGTATTGTAATGATGCTGAAAGGAAGCAACAGCGCTGAAGTGGTGGCAAGGGTAAAGGAGAAGATGGAATCGATCAAGCAATCCTTGCCTCAAGATATAGTGATAGAGCCGTTTCTAGACCGAACATCCTTGGTGAATCGAGCCATTGGCACCGTGGAGAAGAACCTGATAGAAGGCGCATTGATCGTCATTTTCGTCCTTATTCTATTTCTAGGAAATGTCCGTGCCGGCTTGATTGTTGCATCGGCAATACCCCTTTCCTTGTTGTTTGCATTGGGCATGATGCAGCTGTTTGGCGTCGGAGCTAACCTGATGAGTCTTGGAGCGATTGACTTCGGCCTGATTGTGGATGGTGCGGTGATAGTGGTGGAAGCTACCCTACACCATCTAGGACTCCGGAAAAGTACCCATCGACTGAGCCAGTCGGAGCTAGATGATGAAGTATTTGAATCGGCTTCAAAAATCAGGACGAGTGCAGCTTTTGGCGAAATAATTATCCTCATTGTGTACTTACCCATCCTCACGCTAGTCGGGATAGAAGGCAAGATGTTCCGACCAATGGCGCAGACGGTAAGCTTTGCAATCCTAGGCGCCCTGCTGCTCTCCCTCACCTATATCCCTATGATGAGTGCAGCGTTCTTGTCTAAAAACAAGCTCAACAAAGTGACTTTTTCGGACAAGATGATGGCCTTTTTCCAGCGAGGATATGCGCCAATTATTCAGTGGGCCATTGCCTGGAAACGTACTATTGTCACCACTTCCGGGGCAATATTAGTAGTGGCCTTGGTGGTATTCTCCAGAATGGGTGGTGAGTTTATCCCCCAACTTCAAGAAGGCGACTTTGCCTTTCACTGCATCCTGCCACAAGGCTCCTCCTTATCTCAAAGTATTGAAACCTCCATGCAAGCCGAACGCATCATCAAAGCCTTCCCCGAAGTGAAAACAGTTGTGGGCAAGACCGGTAGTGCCGAGATACCAACCGACCCGATGCCGCCAGAAGTCTCCGACCTGATCATCGTACTCAAACCCAAAAGTGAATGGAAGACCACCAAGGACTATAACGAATTAGCTGCCCTGATGATGAAAAAGTTGGAAGTCATTCCCGGTGTCTTTTTTGAATCTTCCCAACCCATCCAGATGCGCTTCAACGAACTCATGACCGGCGTTCGCCAGGACATTGCTATAAAAATATTTGGGGAGAATATCGATACACTCGCCACATTAGCGCCCAAGATTGCAGCAGCCATCCAAACCGTAGAAGGCACAACAGCACCGCAGATAGAGCGCACAACCGGCCTCCCACAAATAACCATCGAATATGACCGTGCAAGGATGGCCAACTACAATCTAAACATTGAAGAACTCAACAACACAATTAGTACGGCCTTTGCCGGAGAAGCAGCGGGAGTTGTCTTCGAAAACGAACGCAAATTTGATCTGGTCGTACGGCTGGATAGTACATATCGTAGCTCAATTGAAGACGTCGGAAACTTGTATGTCGCAACACCTTCCGGTAATCAGGTTCCCTTGTCGCAAGTGGCTAATATTTCAATAAAGGAAGGCCCAGCACAAATCAGTCGGGAAGCCGGTAAGCGGAGGATTGTTGTAGGTTTTAATGTGCAAGGAAGAGATGTAGAAAGCGTAGTCAAAGAAATCCAGCAAAAATTGACCCAAGCACAATACAAATTGCCCACCGGATACTACCTCACCTATGGCGGCACATTTGAAAACCTTAAGAAGGCTTCTGCACGGTTGATGCTAGCGGTACCACTGGCCCTACTGCTCATTTTTGGCTTGCTCTATTTCAGCTTTCACTCTGCAAGACAAGCACTACTCATCTTCACCGCGATACCGATGAGTGCTATCGGTGGCGTCTTCGCCCTATCACTTCGGGGCATGCCCTTCAGCATCTCTGCCGGGGTTGGTTTTATCGCCTTGTTTGGGGTCGCTGTGTTGAATGGAATCGTATTGATCAGCACCTTCAACCAACTGGAGAAAGAAGGCATTGTTGATGCCGTGGACCGCGTGATCCGAGGAACTGAAATTCGCCTTCGTCCGGTATTGATGACGGCTACCGTAGCTTCTCTTGGTTTTCTCCCAATGGCCATCAGTTCAGGAGCCGGTGCCGAAGTACAAAAACCATTGGCAACCGTGGTGATCGGTGGGCTGATTTCCGCTACCCTGTTGACACTCGTGGTCCTACCTTGCCTTTATCTGCTCATTTCAAAAATCGGACGAAGGGGCAAACATAGTCTTGTTGCTTGCCTTGCCCTAGGCTGCTTGTTGCTTGCGCCCGCTACACAAGCCCAACAAAGGATTAGTATCGCCGCAGCCCTCGATACCGCATTACACCACAACTTAAGACTGGACATCAATCAGTCGACTATTGAACGGGCGGGTTATGCAGTGAAAGCCGCTAACGATGTTCCAAAGACCGGCGTATTTGCTGAGAACGAAGACCTCCGACCTACCGACCAGACCGGTGTCTTAAAAATCGGTATCTCCCAGAGCATAGCTTTTCCAAGTTTGTACCAAGCCCGTAAAGAATATTTCCGACAACAACTGAAATATCAACAGTTGGGCACAGCCGTACTGCAAGCCTTAATCAAGAAGGAGACCCGAGCCGTGTATTATCAACTTTGGTTTCTCCAGGAAAAACAACATCTCAACAAAAGTTTGGACTCGCTCTATTCGTCATTGTTTCAAGCTGCCTCCCTGCGCTACAAGACGGGAGAAGCCTCAGGACTCGAGCCAATTGCAGCACAAGCTAAACTGCAAGAAGTAAACGCCATCCTCAGCCAAAATGAGCAAGACATGCAGCTACAGCAACAACAACTCATGCTCCTGCTCAACCAAGAGCTTGCCTACCTGCCCCTGGATACAGCACTAGAACAACTACCCTTTCACCTTCAAGAGCCAAACGATAGTCACCCGCTACTGGCCCAACAACAACAAAACCTGGCCCTGGCCAGTGCGAATATTCTAGTGCAACAACGAAGCAACCTTCCTGAACTCTCCGGGCGGATCTTCTCCCAACAACTCTGGGGTGCCAGCAATCCGTATTCCGGATTCTCAGTGACTGCCGCCTTCCCACTTTTAGGGGCAAGCGTGGCTAAAGTGAAAGAAGCACGAGCGGAACGAGCAGTGCAGCAAAAGCAATTGAGCTATCAAAAACAACAGTTTAATACGCAAACCCATGCCGCGCGTATAGAGATTCAAAAGAATCTGGCCATGCTTCAATACTATACCCAGAGCGGACTAAAGCAAGCAACAGCGATAATTAAAGCAGCAACATTGAGCTACCAAGCCGGTGAAATCAGCTTTGCAGAACTGAGCCAATTCCTAACCCAAGCCATAGACACCAGAAGAAACTATCTGGATGCTTTGAATAACTATAATCAATCCGTCATCGAGTATGACTATTATGCTAACCTCTAATTTTTTAGCAATGAAAAAGATACTTCTTGCCCTACTTGCCCTTCAAATTTTTGCATCATCCTGTGGTAACAAGAGCCACCCTGCGGAGCAGGAGGAGGCGGCACACCATCACGCCAACCATGAGCCAGAGCAAGGCAACACCACTAGCCTAACACAAGATCAAATCCGAACAATAGGCATTGAACTGGGCAGCCTGGAACAGAAAGAACTGACCAACGCCATCAAAGCTAATGGTGTCCTCACCGTCCCAAATCAGAACAAAGCTTTCGTTACGCCGCTCTACAGTGGTGTGGTGAAGAGCCTGCATATTCAGCCGGGGAGCTTCGTGAAGCAAGGCCAAGTCATCGCAACGATCCAGAACCCCGAGCTCATCCAAATACAACAACAACTACAACAACTCAAAGCCCAGATCGCACTGGCAGAGATAGAACTGAAACGCCAGCAAGATCTAGTCGCAGGAAATGCCGCACCCATGAAACGCTTGCAACAAGTGCAGACCGAACTTGCCAACTTGAAAACCCAACGAAACGGAATACAGCAACAACTCGCCACCATTGGTGCCTCACAATCCGTGTCCGCAACTGTAGCGGTCAAAGCACCTATAGCCGGCACGGTGAGTCAGGTGATGGCACAATTGGGAAGCAACGTAGCCATCAATGCGCCCATCGCTGAGATTGTGAACAATAGCCAGTTACACCTCGACTTGTTTGTGTACGAAAAAGACCTGACCAAGTTGAGAGCAGACCAAACAATTCATTTCACCATCACCAACAACGCCGGTAAAGAATACGACGCTAAAATCTTCTCCATTGGCACCGCCTTCGAAGCCGGTAGCAAGACCATTCCTGTCCATGCCAAAGTGATTGGCAACAAAGCTGGACTTATTGATGGGATGAACGTCACCGCACTCGTAAGCCTAGACAAATCGACAGTGCCGGCGGTGCCTAGCGAGGCTATTGTAAACTACCAAGGACGGGACTATATTTTTATAGTAGTAGATCCGCCAACCGCGGCAAGTACCCAACATAGCCACGCTGATGAGGATGGCCATAGTCATGCAACTTCCGGAGATCACGACCATGCGCATGAAACCGAAACACCCCAACAAACATCGGTCAGCTATCAGCGCATCCCCATTGCCAAAGGCACTACCGACGTGGGCTACAGCGAAATCACCCCTTTGAGCGACTTACCAGCCGGAACAAAGATTGTGACCAAAGGAGCCTATTTCCTTTTGGCCAAGATGACCAATACCGGCGAACACGAACACTAGAAATACTGCGTACTATAGCCAAATTTTTTTGGGCGCCCGGGCGGGCTGTACGCTGCAATTTTTGTGCCCTAGCGGGACACAAATGCCTGCCCCCTCAGCGAGTGAGGGGGGATTTTCGCTGCTGCCGCTAGCGCAGCCCACATGAAGTCGGCTACCTTCTTCTTTGGGAAATCTGGGAATGTATCGAATGCCAAGGCATACAGCAATAGCGATAACGAGCATCATTGTCCAAACAAAAACATAGCCCCCAGCAAATCTGCCAAGGGCTATGCAAATCTCCAGCCGTTTCCCCTATTGCAAAAGCAGCTTTTTCGTCACTCTTCCATCGCTACCGTCTAGGCTGACTAAGTACAGCCCGAAAGGAGCAGCACCTAAATTGATTTCCAATTCACCCGCCGCTGCTGCGGGTAGCAATTCATGATACACTATTTTTCCGAAGCAATCGTAAACCCGAAGCCGAAGTGGTGTCGCCGAGCGTACCATCTGCCAATTGATCACAAATCGCCCCGTCCGAGCAGGATTGGGATGGAGGGATAACTGCGGTTGCAATGTTTCTTGGGCTACCCCACTCGGTAGTGCACAGAACGCAGCCTGAAATACAGAAAGAGTCGTTGTATAATTTTGTGGAGTGTACCATAAACTCTGGCCACCTAGCACCACTTTATCTCCCAGATACCCCAAATGCCGCCCCTGCCACATCACCGTGTCTTGATCAAAGCAATACGACCCATTTATAAAACGAGCAAATGGCGAATGCACCACACCAACTTGCTCCAAATTACCGGCAATATTGAGCGTATCCCCGTTGAAGAGCAGGTAATACACCCAATTGCGCCGAGCTTCTAGGCCATTGCCCACATTGCTCCAATGACTCCCGTCCCACTTGGCAAGACCATTGCCCGGCGCACCGGTGGACTGTTGGAAAATGCCGCCCACATACAGTTCTCCACGATGTACCGCTAGATCATAAACAAGTTCATTACCATCCCCCAATATGCCTTGCCCTAATGTATGCCAACCGTGCCCATCCCAGGCCACCACCTCTTTGTAACCCCTGTTCTTGAGCGGAGGGAAAGCATCAAAATTGCCACCAACGATAAGCTCGCCGTTATATATTTCCAAGGTATTGATGATGCCGCCCTGTGAGATAACAGTATCCTCTCCCATGAAGCGGGTGAAGCGCAAGCCATCAAAGGCCACCAGATGTGCCTCCTCTTGTATGCCTTTAAACGAGCCACTTTGAAAAATACCCCCAACGATTAATTGCCCCTGATACTCGATAAAAGTACAGGCACTTATTAAAGCCATATTTTGCTTCACATCATCTAGTATTGCCCAAAAATTTCCTTCGAACCTATAAATATGCCGTTCACCACCGGCGTAGAGCTTCCCTTGCCATTTATAAAAACAATATATCACTTCATAATCTTGGGGGAATTGCGGTAACGTGTCAATGCTTTTGTCCGAATTGATGCGGACAACCCGGGAGATAATGTAACGGTCAATAGGGTTTATTTCATGGACTCCGGCTACATACAAACTCCCATCATCTGGATCGTTGTACATTGCACTAACCGCACCCTGAAACAGATCCCTTGGATAGTCTTGCCAAGACTTTTGGGCATACCCGATTTGCTGTAACCCAAGCAAAAGCAATATAACCAGATTAATCTTTAAGCAGCTTAACGCTTTCATGATGTGTGGCGGTTTTAAGGGTGATATAATAGATTCCAGTACTCAATTGCTGCATCGGTATTACGAAAGAGTTGACACCTGCAAGTGCAGCAATATTGTATTGAATTATGCTTTGGCCGAGGGAATTATTCACTTGTAGAAGCACCAGCTCATTGTGCTGAAGAATAAAGCTAGCAGTAACTGAATTTTTGACAGGGTTGGGCTTTGCCCTAAGTGCATTACTAGCTGCTCCCATTTTTGGGCTGACCGAAGCGGGATTTGCACCATAGATACTAGTATAGGGGAAGAAGCCAATCACAACATCGCCGTTTCCATGATAGGTAAGATCACAATACGGAGTATAGCCCGGAGGTACAATGGGGCAGCTAACCGGTGTCCTTTGCGAAAAAGATGAAATTATCGTATAGATTCTTTGACCACCGAACAAAGCGATTCCTTCGCAGCGCTCATCGGCACGAGTTGGTTCCCCAGGCTCTAACGAATTGACTCCACTTCCACCAAAATGTTGTGACCAGACTAAATCATTTTTGTCATTGAATAGCGCATAATAGGCATCAGATCCTTGCACGTTCTCACCGGAAGAAGCATTGAGGGCTTGATGCCACATTCCGGATATTGAAGGTGCAGAGGGAAGCACAGGGATGGTGTTGATGGAGGGAAGGGCGGCCGGCTTACGGGTACTCCCACCAATTATTACATTATTCAGCCCGTCAACAGCTATTGACGTATAAGGGAGATAGTCAAAGATTGTATTCGTGTGGCTATATTTAGCTGAACTGCTATGATTCACAAATCTGGGATCTCCTTCAGCTCCCGGCCCTCCAAACAAACTGCACCATTTGAGTGAATGGTTAGAACCGAAGCGAGCAACAAAATCGTCTGTATTACCTCCACTATAGCTGGCAGTAAAGCCATGACCCGATAATGCTCCACTATAAGTAGGGAATAAGCCCGAAGCTAAGCTAGATGCACTTGGAAAGCTACCATTTGTTGTGTTCAGTGTCGTTGTACTACCCACTACCCAGCATTCATCCTGGGCATTGATGTCCAGAGCTGAGATTACATCTTCCCCATTACCGCCGAAATAGCTTGCCCATGCCAATTGATTATTATTGTCAAAGAATCCAATATAGCCGTCATAGGTACAAGGTCCGTTAATTGGGCTAGTACAGGTTCTTACATCCGAGAAAAACGCAGAACTATTGGGCTTCACCAAAGGTGCATTACTATGCACCGCACTAGTTTTTGCCGAAGATGTTATTGTGTTACTTTGATTCAAATTTTTTGCCGCACCTCCAATATAAATTCCGGAATTTCCCTTTTTTACAGCATAAAGATCCAACCCTCCCCCAATAAAAGTGGACCAGACTAAATCTTTCGTGGCAGCGTTAAACTGCATAATAAAAGCACCAAATCCAATATCTGTCCCAGGATGGAGTGGCCAAAAATAATTGCTTCCGCTCTGTACCATAGGGAATCGCCCGGTACCATTGGGTAGCGTCGGGGTCCATGTGTCTGTGAGAACAGGTTTTGCCGCATTTCCAACAATATACAAATTACCATTATTGTAGTCAATCCCAGTATTTCTTATACCATTTGGAGCATTTGGCACTCCAGCAACGCTACCTGAAACTTGGGTTGCCCAATTTAAACTTCCAAAATATTTATTGAATTCACCAACCCAACCGTCACCATTATTATTGAAGAAAGCTCCGGTGTTTTTCAATATACAACCAACACAAGAACCAACTGCATAAAAGCTGTTTGGTGCTAATGCCATTCCCGTTATTGTTTCGGGATTCCATATAGGTCCACCATAATAGGTAGCCCATTTTCGGACATTGTATCCGTTGAACTGGGAAAAGTACATATGCCGGTTGCCATAGTAAGAAGGGACAACGCTTGTGCCATTGTATGCAGGAAATGTGGAAGAAAATTCCATTTGTCCAGTATATATGAGCATGTTCGCCGGAGTCGTTTCACCATTTTCCGTTTGGCCGATACTTTCCGTTTTTATTACAGAGCCACGAGAGATTCCGGCATCATCATAATATGTGGCCCACCTATCCGACGGCTCATCCTCATATAGTGGGGTAGGTATATATTCGTCAATAGTCCTAAGTATCAACGTTTCTGAGCTACTGTAGCTCCCAAGCAAAAGGACAACATCCCCATTTGGATCTATCTGAAATTGTGGTGCCCAAGGCATTTGCGTAACATTGCCAGCAGCATCATAAGTATACGCTCTCAAATGCTGTATGGTGGTCGAATTGTTCTGAGCGTAGGCGATTAAATTCCCATAGCCGTTTATTGCCAATGAATCTTGACCAGCAAAGTGTAAACGAATATCACCCGGGTTAGCATTCGGAGTTATTTCGATGTAGGTAAGAATTTGATGCTGATTACTGGTAAAATGAACATTGATTCCTGGAAATGCATCCTGATAGTGAACCAGTTTATAACCCTTAACATGTTCAATTCCATTCTTACACTGTGGTAGGTAGAAATTTAAATGGTCATTCCCTGTGTCTGTAGCAGACAGATTGCCACAAGTTGAAAAAATTTCTGGGTCACACATAAACGACATGTCTAAACGATAAAAACTATCTACAATATTGGCAGAGTCTGTTCCTGTAAAACTTGAATCTGGTCGGTTGGCAAACTTTGTATAGGCAAAGTGTACTCCATCAGTACCAAAATACAACTTTTCAAATCCGTGTTCAGTATAATATTTTATCCGAGGAATTGAATCTCCTAAATTAGTAATCAACTGACCTTTGTTTTCATAAAACATCATTGCAGCACTTGGCTGAAATCTGGAGGTGTCGTTTAAAAAACCTTGAGCAGTAGCCAATATGGGCATTGACATAAAGGCGATTGCGATGCCTAGAGAAAAGTACCCAGAACGGATGAATTGCGCCAAAGACTTGATCCGATGTGTAACAAAACACTCTTTGAATTTTTTAATTCGGCGCTTAAGTTGTGAGTAGTAAATCGAGCTACAAAAGGTACTGCTTTTTAACTCAACACATTGATAATCAACTGAAATGGGGGGGGGGTAATGGTTTCATAATGAAAATTTTGTTTGGTTTCAAAAATAGAATGGCTGTTAATGAAAATCAAATAAATTCAAATAAAATTAACAAAATGAAAACTTTTGAATAAATTGGAGTAACCATTTCTTTGAACAGGCTCAATTTTCAGTGCAATTTCAATGAAAGTGAACGAATGATAGAAAAGTTCGCCTAGGAAGGTAGCATAAATCCAGCAGATTCCGCAGTAAAAATCTAGACGATATGAAATAGTACAAAACAGCCGCAAAATGTGATAAAAGCATTGTAAACAATGGCTTATGAGCTGTTGCCGCAGACATGAGTGAGTCTTTCATCGTAGGTAAAGAACTGCTTTGGGAAATCTTGGAATGTACCACTCAAATGAAGCAGCTCCCAAATTAAGGGTTTGCGCCCCCCACAGTAGCGAATACCCCACAGCCCCGCTGGGAATCGGGGGCGAGGAGTAGTACCCTCAACGAGTGAGGGAACAAGCCCCCTCAGCGAGTGAGGGGACAAGCCCCCTCAGCAAGTGAGCGGAGGAAATGGCGCCCAAAAAAAGAAAAAATAGCTTGTGCTCCTCTTTGGAGGGAAGAGGATTAGGTACCAATTAGGGAAGTGTAAAATAGAAAAAAGTAGCACTGCCTTCCGTTCACTTGTTCTTTGTACTTGAAAATTTCTAGAAAAGATTGCTGCTGTTTGGCTACTTAAATGCAACTTGCAGCTATGCTTTTAGCGTCGGAGAATAAAAATAGGAAGTACACACTGGGACAACTATGTAGGCGGGCGGCTATACATCCCTATTTTGGGTCGCTTGCTCATTTGAGTATTCTATTGTTGTTTCTCGCGTTTAGCGCTTGCACCAGGCCTTCGCCGCAGTTTCAGGAAAATTTTGCCCTACCCGGAGGCACTTGGCCATCCACTTTTCAGCCCACTTTTCAATTCGATATTGAGGATACAGCAGCGGCTTATCAGCTCCAATTGGTGTTGCGCCATACGGATGTTTATCCGTTTTCTAATATTTGGATCAGCTTGGAGAGCAAAGCCCCCGGTGATACTGCTTGGGGGAAAGTGCGGGTAGAAGTGCCACTGGCGGCGGTTTCCGGGCAATGGCTGGGCAGAGGCATGGGGGCAATCTATGAACAGCGCGCGCCGATTACTTCCTTGGATCGTCCGGCCTTTTTCCCTAAACAAGGCAGATACCAGATACGGCTAAGTCAAGATATGCGTCGTGACCCGCTGCCCGAAGTGCTTTCTGTTGGGTTGAGGATAGAGCAGTTGCCGCATTACCAAAAGGAAAAATAAGCCTGTACTATGCGTTTTTTCACGGTCGTATTTTCCTTGCTCTTGCTCTACACGGTTGCTGCGCTTGTATTCTGGGGCATCAGCCTGCAACGCCAAAGCCGGATTATTTTTGAGACCGAGCGGCAAGCTTTGCATCAGAAAATTGATAGTGCCGCCCAGCCGGAACGCTATCGGGCGGAACTTGCAGAGCTTCAGGAACACCTCAATGGCCGACATGCGCAATACCTGGGGGAAGGCAGCGTCTTGCTGTTGATACTTTTTGTGGGAGCCGCAGTAGTCTATGGCTCCCTCCGTAGGAATGTACGCTTGCAACGACAGCAACGCAACTTCATGTTGGCCGTGACCCACGAGTTGAAAAGCCCAATTGCCGGGATGAAGCTCAGCCTGCAGACACTCCAGAAACGACAATTGAATGAGGAACAAAAAGCACAATTGCTCCGGCGTGGCATAGAAGAGAGTGATCGACTTGCTGACCTGTGCAACAACATGTTGATTACGTCCCAAATTGAAGGCAGACAGTACAAATCTATTAAAGAACAGTTTTCACTTTCGGAAATGGTGGAAGACGCGGCAGACTTGTATCTGGCACGCTACCCCAACCGGATCACCACCGACATCCAAACGGGCTGCATGGTGGAGGGCGATAGAATGTTGCTGCAAATGGCGCTACACAATTTGTTGGAAAATGCGATAAAATACACCCCTCCAAATAGCGCTATCGACATACGACTAAAGAAGGTAGAAAATGGGCTGGTACTGGCTGTGGCGGATAATGGACAAGGCATCCCCGACTTGGAGAAACGAAAAATCTTCAACAAATTTTACCGTGTAGGTGACGAGGCTACCCGAAAAACGAAGGGCACAGGATTAGGCTTGTTCCTTACCTCAAAAATCATCCTCCAACACAAAGGAAGACTTAGTGTGCTGGACAATCAGCCGCAAGGCGCCCTATTTCAAATTTTCCTGCCTGCCTAGTTGCTAGGCATATAAGCCACCATTTACAGAAATGACCTGGCCGGTGATATAGCCGGCTTGTTTAGAAACAAGAAACCCGACAACAGCCGCCACTTCTTCCGCCGTTCCGAAGCGTTGTGCCGGTATCAATTTAGCCAATTCTTTTTCGTTCAGTTCCTCGGTCATATCAGTCTTGATGAAGCCTGGAGCTACTGCGTTTACAGTGATATTTCGTTTTGCTATTTCCTGCGCCAGGGCTTTAGTAGCGCCGATCATACCGGCCTTTGCCGCACTGTAATTTACTTGGCCGGGCATCCCTTTGAGGCCGGAGAGGGAGACAATATTGACGATCCGACCAAAGCGAGCGAGCAACATGTTGTTGAGCACTTGTTTCGTCACCGTGTACATGCCACCGAGTGATGTATCCAACACGCTATTCCATTGCGCATCGGTCATGCTCATCATTAAAGTATCTTCCCGAATACCGGCATTATTCACCAATACCTCAATCTTGTCTTCAGGATGTGCCGCCTGCCAGGCACCCAATACTGCCCGCACGGCATCTGCATCGGCTACATCAAAAGCAAGCGCCTCGGCTTGTTGGCCAAGGGAAGTCACGAGTTGTACGGTTTCTTCGGCGGCAGCTCTATTGCCTTTATAGTTCACCAAAATATTATAGCCCATATTGGCAAGCTGGCAACAAATGGCGCGACCAATACCTCTGGAGCCACCGGTGATTAATGCGTAGGTCATGGTGATTTGATTGGGAAAAACAAAAGTGAAATGGTTCGATTAACCGACGAGATCAATATCAAAATTTACGAGATCAACGAAGGATTGCATACGCTCCTGAATGTCTTGTTCACTCAATTCTTGAAGCCGTTGTGGGCCAAATTTCTCTACACAAAATGATGCCATGGCAGAGCCGTAAATGATGGCTGTTTTCATGTTTTCAAAAGAGATGTCTTTGGTTTTGGCAAGATGCCCCATGAAGCCGCCGGCGAAGGTATCGCCTGCACCGGTCGGGTCAAATACTTCGTCCAATGGAAGTGCAGGGGCGTAAAACACTGATCTGTCATGGAACAAAAGCGCACCATGCTCTCCTTTCTTAATGATCAAAAACTTTGGGCCCATTTCCTGAATTTTCATAGCCGCTTTGGGCAGGGAATATTCACCGGTAAGTTGGCGCGCTTCAGAGTCATTGACCAGCAAGACATCCACCATACCGATTGCTTTTTTCAAGTCGTCCATTGCGGTCTCCATCCAGAAGTTCATGGTGTCGAGCACGATGAGCTTGGGTCGTTTTCGCAATTGGTTGATCACGTTCATTTGGATAGCAGGAACCAAATTGCCCAACATTAAGAATTCACAATCTTGATAGCTTTCGGGAAGTTGTGGGTTGAAGTCGGCCAGAACATTGAGCTCAGTAATCAGCGAATCTCTGGTGTTCATATCCATGTGGTAGCGACCGCTCCAGAAAAAGCTCTTACCTTCTTTCACCACTTCTACACCTTCAAAAGTGACCCCTCGCTTTTTCAAAGCATCAATTTCGGTAGTTGGGAAATCGCCTCCAATGATGGATACCTGCCGGATGGGTTGGGTGAAATAGGAAGCCGACCAAGCCACATAGGTAGCAGAGCCACCGATTACTCGATCAACTTTACCGAAGGGTGTTTCTAGGGCATCAAAGGCCATGGTACCAACAACAAGAAGAGACATAGAAATGGATAGATTATAAAATGATGCGCGAAAATAGGGTTTGAATGGCAGGAACCGTGAGGACGCTGGCAGAGAGAATAAACTATTTGCCCTGGAAAATGGGTTTGCGTTTTTCGAGAAATGCACGAACACCTTCCGCAAAATCTGCACTGGCACCGGCTGTTGCTTGCAAGTCCCGCTCAAGATCCAGCTGTTGTTGGAGCGTGTTGTTCAGGCTTTGGTTGATGGCACGCTTGGTCAATCCAAAACCACGGGTCGCTCCTTGGGCTAGGCTTTCAGCCATCATTGCCCAAGCACCGGCAAACACATCATCTTCAAATACTTTATAGACTAGCCCAATTTGTTGCGCTTCAGTGGCGGATATCGGGTCGCCGGTAAGGGTTAGGGCTAAGGCACGTTGGGTCCCAATCATCCGCGGCAGGAAATAGGTACCGCCACTATCAGGGATCAGGGATATTTTACTGAAGGCTTGGATGAACTTTGCCGAGCTTGCAGCAACTACAATATCGGCGGCAAAAGCAATATTAGCCCCTGCACCTGCGGCTACACCATTTACTGCCGCTAGGATGGGCTTTTCAATATTGCGCATTCGGAGAATGGTTGCATTATATTGTTCTTCCACCATCTTTTTGAAATCCAAATTGGCCACGTCGCTGGCTTCGGAGAGGTCTTGACCCGCGCAAAAGCCTTTGCCGGAACCGGTAAGCACAATACACCGGACAGTATCATCTTGGGCACAAGCATCCAGTGCAGTTTGCAAGGCTAGCGCCATTTCCCGGTTGAAGCTATTGTACTTTTCCGGACGGTTGAGGGATAGAATAGCAACAGCTCCCCGGCGTTCTTGGAGTAGTGTAGAGGACATGAATAGATCTGATTTTTTCGCTTTGGGCTAAGGTAGTATTCCTGCCTTGTAAAAGGGCTGTTTTCGAGCGACTAAGCTCCGCCGACCCACATCATCCGCTTCGAGCAACACGGCGATATGTGGCATAGTTAACAAGGTCGGTGCTTGCTCGGGCCATTCAATAAAACAGTAACGAGCTAGGCTGTGTAACGCATCTTCCATACCTGCATTCAGTGCTTCTTCTTCGGATTTTAGCCGATACCAGTCCATGTGCAAGATATGCTGTTCGGTAGCACCATCGCCAAACACATAGTCATTGATCAAGGCAAAAGTGGGCGAACTGACCGCATCTTTTACGGCGAGCTCATCGCACAAGGCTCGGATAAAAGTAGTCTTTCCCGCACCGAGCGTACCGCTAAAGCTGATAATTTTTGATGCACCTACCCAGGCTAAAAGTTGCTTTGCAGCATTGTGTATATCATCCAGTTCAAAGTTTGTTTCAAAAGAATCAAAAGCCATACTGCGAAAATAGTTGCTTTGCCTCCGAAGAGTAATCGTTTTGTCAATGCTCCTACATTGGTCCCGCAACGACCGCAGAGCACCCGACCATTCCCTTCGTTTAACCTAGCTTTATCCCCATAATTTTTTTATGCGAAATTTCTTTGGGTTTTTTCTCTTCTTTTTGGGCGTTTGCCCCTTGACACAAGCGCAAAGCGTGCTCTGGCAGGTACTTCCCAATGATTTCCGTTATGAAGGCGTAGCACCCATTTTGCCGGCTGAGCGGTTTAGAAGTTTTCAAACAGATGAACAAGAATTGCAAGGATTTTTACAGGCTTGCACGCAGACTCCGCAGCAGGCCCAAATCATTAGCCTACCAAGCCCGGAGGGCACATTTCGTGAATTCAGAATTTGGGAAAGCTCAATGATGGAGCCAGGGCTGGCCTTGAAGTATCCATTCATTAAGACCTACACCGCAGAGGCTGTGAACAACCGGCAGGTAACGGCGAAGATTGATTATACCCTTTTCGGGTTTCACGCTTATGTGTTTGACCCTAGCGGCAACTACCTCATAGACCCCTACACCAGCCGGCCTAGCGGCCATTATGTGGCGTACTACCGGAGCGATTATCACCCCGCTAATCGGGAAAAAATGATCTGTGAACTTGCTCAATCGGAACTGGGTAAAGAAGCAAATCCCTATGCCGGCTATGGCCTTAGCAATGGTACTGTACAAAAAACCTATCGTTTAGCATTAGCCGCGGATAGTGAGTATTGTGCGGCGGTAGTGCCCTATGGCCCAACGAAGCCTTTGGTACTATCTAAGATGGTCACTACCATGAATCGGGTGAACGGTGTGTATGAGCGGGAGCTGGCGATACATTTGACCTTAGTAGCCAATACTGATGATTTGATCTTTATTACAAACAGTCCCTATTCAAATTATAATGGCGGTACAATGCTTGGTCAGAATCAAACTACCGTGGATAATGTCATTGGCTCCGCCAATTATGATATAGGCCATGTGTTCAGTACAGGCGGTGGCGGTATTGCATCCCGTGCAAGCGTTTGTAGGACAAGTAATAAAGCACAAGGTGTAACCGGTTCTCCGGCTCCCTATGGTGATGCGTTTGATATTGACTATGTCTGCCACGAAATGGGACACCAATTTGGCGCTAACCATACCTTCAATGCCAATACCGGATCCTGCTTTTCTAATGGAGTAGCAAGCAGAGCCTATGAGCCGGGCTCTGGTACTACGATCATGGCCTATGCGGGCATCTGTGGCTCCGGCAACGATTACCAAGCGCACTCGGATCCCTATTTTCACTCGGCATCCCTCGAAGAGATCAGTAATTATATCACCCTGCCCAATACCGGCGGCACTTGCCCAAGCACCCAAGCCTCAAGTAATACCAATGCTAGTATGCCGGCGTTTGATGCAAAATATTCAATCCCCTATAAGACGCCGTTTGAATTGAGCGGCCCAATAGCTTCAGATGCAACAGCGGATACAATCACCTATACTTGGGAAGAACGGGATCTGGGTGATTTTAAGAGCACTTTGTCCAACACACATTTGAACGGCCCACTATTTCGCTGCTATCAACCTACACCGGCGACTACTCGGGTTTTTCCGGCGTTGAAATGGTTGACGATTGGCGCTAATCCTATGATACGCGGGGAGAAGCTACCGGATACAGCACGGACGATGGTATTTCGATTAGTGGAGCGGGATGTGTATCAGGGCTGGGGCACCTTCAACTTCTCAAACGATGCCATAACGCTGGACGTAGTGAATACGGGTATCCCCTTTGAAGTGACCGCACCGGCAACAGGCGCCATTTGGCAGGGTGGCGGCAGGGCTAATATCACATGGAATGTAGCACAAACGGATCTAGCACCTATCGGGGCGGCAACTGTGGATATTTATCTTTCGACAGATGGCGGCTATACCTATCCTACTTTGTTGCGCGCCGCCGCATTAAATAATGGTAAGGCCAGCGTGATGATCCCGAATATCAATACCAGCACAGCACGAATAAAAGTGAAAGGCTCGGGCAATGTCTTTTTCAATATAAATGAAGGGGAGTTCAGTATCCAGGCAAGCAATGTAGGCTTGGATCCGGTAGCGGCACTAGAGGCGGTACAACTGTTTCCTAACCCCGCGAAGGATGTCATCAATATTAGCTTTCCGGAAAGCTTGGGCAAAGTACAATTGAGCCTGCAAAATACTTTGGGACAAAAGGTATTGAGCCGGGTGCTCTCCGGTCGAAATTCAATTGTGGTCTCCGAGCTGCCAAGCGGCCTGTATCAAGTAGTATTAAGCAAGGAATCAGTACCAAGTATTGTTCGGAAGCTGGTTATACAATAGTGGCGATCTGGGTGTTGCGCCCACTTGCGGCCAAACGTTTGCCCCTTTTTGTATTTTGGCACAATGCTTGTCATGACACCCGCGAATTTTATAAACAAGAAACGTTTTACCTAATAACCTCCATCCAATTGGGCAAGGAGAAAAAGTTGTGTTACCTATATTTGAACTCAAAGCTTCCAGATGTTGGTAATGGTAACAAATAGGCTATTGCAGCTTCAGGATTGAAAAAAGCATCCAAATAATTTAACTAAACAACCAGTATGACATTATTACAAATTACTACAGAAATTTCAACGCAGGGAGCGGAACATCTAGCGGCTGCGGGCGGCTGGCTCGACAAAGTGAAAGGAATGGCGATCGACTTTGCACCGAAGTTGCTTGGAGCAATTGCAGTCTATATCATAGGCAATTGGTTGATCAATAAAGTACACGGATTGCTGATTCGGGTGATGGCCAAGCGGAACATGGAAGTGTCCTTACAGCGTTTTTTGGGTTCTTTGTTCAAGGTGTCCATGTTGATCTTGCTCTTGTTGTCGGTCATCGGAATGCTCGGCGTGAATCTGACCAGCTTTGCTGCATTGCTTGCAGGGGCGGGCCTGGCTATTGGCGCGGCGTTGAATGGAGCGCTCGG
>JAFDYA010000056.1 GCA_018267675.1 Bacteroidota bacterium | reverse complement strand
TTAAAGGCTCAAGGAATCGTATTTCCAGAAATTGCTGAACCCAAACCGAAGGTTTATCAATTTGATGCCGAGTTGAGCACGCTATTTTATCACACGGTTTTCTACCTTACCGATGATGATAAAATCCAGTATTACCGCTATCAGGCTATCAAATATTTGAAACCTGAATTAAGGGAGAACTACTACGAACAGGCGATTTTAGTGTCTCAATCCTTGGCGGGAATCATGAAAACGCTTATGATAAAACGCTTAGAAAGCAGTTTCACCGCGTTTAAATCATCATTAAACAATTTGACCGTTGCCACAGGCAGAATGATTGAAATGTTTGCCAAAGGCAAAGTGTTGATTGCTCCCGATTTGAGCGTAAACGATATGATGGAAAAGGGATTTAGTATCGAAGAAATAGAAGGAAAAATTGCTGCTATTTCAATTGAAAACCCACGCAACAATGTGTTTTCACCCGATGATTTTGATAGTGATTTTATTGACGGTTTAAGAAAAGACCATTCCCTTTTACAAGAATTGGTTGAGGGATGGAGCAACGTGGAGCAAGACCCCAAGCTAGATACGTTCTTAAACGCACTCAAAGACGAATTACTCAATCAACAAATCAACCCAACAGGCAAGTTGGTTGTGTTTACTGAAAGTACGGACACGGCTAATTACTTGACCGAAAAGGTGGAAGAATTTTTAGGCACCAAAATTCTGAATGTTTCAAGTGAAAACCGCAGTCGAATTTTTGAAACTATTCAGGAAAATTTTGATGCTAATTATGAAAAGGAACACAAGAACGACTATAATATCATCATCACTACCGATGTACTGGCAGAAGGGGTAAACCTACACCGAGCCAATGTCATTGTAAACTACGACACCCCTTGGAATGCCACCCGATTGATGCAACGTATTGGGCGGGTGAACCGAATCGGAAGTGTGGCAGGCGTTATTTACAACTACAACTTCTACCCTTCCCAACAAGGCAATGAAGAAATACACCTATACAGAAATGCATTAATCAAGCTACAAGGTTTTCATTCGGCTTTTGGTGAGGATGCACAGATATACACTCACGAAGAAATGTTGGAGCAGTTTGAACTGTTTAATGAAGGATTGCCTGATGATGAAGACAAACGATTGCATTACCTGCGTTTCATCCGTGAGTTTAAAGACAATAATCCGAAGGAATTTAAACGGATCAAGGCATTTCCTTTGAAGGCTAGGACTGCCAGAAAAAACGGCTCGGAAATAGCAAAGAACAGTACCATTATCTTCTTAAAATCGCCCTACAAAACAGAATTTTACCAAAGCAAAGGCGAGAACCAAGTAATGTCCTTGACCTTTTTAGAAGCTGCACAAATTTTTGAAGCACAAATTACAGAGCGCCCAGTTTCCCTGCCTGAAAATCATTACGTGCATGTTCAAGCTGCTTTAAAATCGTTTGACGAAGACTTTTTGGGCAACAATTCAACCGAAAAAGTCACCATCACCGACCAAGCCGATGCCCACACCAAACAGGCCTTGAAATTTCTACGTGATTTTAACGGCATCACACACCAACAATCCGTGAAAGAAACCTGTCAAAAATTGCAACCCATTGTTGAAAGCGGAACTTATACACCTCTGGCTAATGAATTGGCGAAGTTGAGCCAAAAGCTAAATAAACGGGAAATCACCTTAGCTCAAGTAGATAACTTGCTAATTGCATTGGCTAAGAAATACGATGTTTTTACAAATGACGAAGAAGAAACCCAACCGGAAGAAATAGACACCAATATTGCACCCGAAATTGTGCTGTCAGAAACGTTTATTGATTGACGATTTACAATTTATAAGGGTCGATTTGGGAATTACGATTTGGGAATTACGATTTGGGAATTACGAACTACGATTTGAATGAAAGAACAGATTAAACATAGAACGAAGAAAATAGGATTGGAAGTGATTCAATTGTTGGATGAATTACCTAATAAACCATCGGCTTGCGCAATTGGGAAGCAAATTGTAAGAAGAGCCACTCTATTGGGGCTAATTATAGGGCTGCTTGAAGAGCAAAGTCAGAAACAGATTTTATTAACAATCTGAAAATTGAAGAAGAAGAAACAGATGAAACTTTGTATTGGCTGGAATTATTGGAAGAAAGCAAGCTTGTTGAAAAACCTAAACTCGTACAGCTAAAATCCGAAGTCAATGAAATCCTTTCAATAATTGTAGCGTCCATAAAAACAATGAGAACCAAAATCAACAATCAATAATCGTAAATCGGGAATAATGGCCAAAAAGACAGTACAAAATAGCAAGGGTTTCAGTGCAGACAGACAAGAACTACTTGCTGATGTCTGTGGTATTATTGACAATTCCCGTTACAAAATTGCCACTACTGTCAATGCCGAAGTATGCTATATGAACTGGCATATTGGTAAGCGGATAAAAGAAGATGTACTCTATAACCAACGAGCAGAATACGGCAAAGAAATCATCAAAACTCTTGCGGAAAGTCTTACAACTCGTTACGGTAAAGGTTGGAGTATCTACAAACTACAACATTGTGTACGCAGTGCGTACATTTTTACCGAAGACGAAATTCAATACGCAGTGCGTACACAATTGACCTGGACACACCTACGTAGTCTTATGAGTATTGAAGATGCGCTCAAACGCGCCTTCTATATGCAAATGACCCGTATTGAACGCTGGGACACCAGAATGCTGGACGAAAAAATTGACCAAATGTTCTACGAGCGAACGGCTCTAAGTCGCAAACCCGAAGAACTCATAAAACAAGAACTGCAACAATTAAAAGATAACGACACGCTATCGCCCGATGTTGTTTTCCGAAGTAGCTATTTTTTAGAAACGCTCGGATTGGCCGACACCTATTCTGAGAAAGATTTAGAAGATGCTATCCTCATCAACTTACAATCTTTTCTTAAAGAGATGGGCAATGATTTTGCCTTTCTTGATCGACAAAAGCGCATTACGATAGATGCGGTGGACTATCGTATTGACTTACTGTTTTTTCACCGAGGGCTGCAAAGACTAGTAGCCATTGAGCTAAAACTCGGAAAATTTAAGCCCGAGCACGAAGGACAAATGCTTCTTTACCTGCGTTACCTCAACAAAAATGAACGTAAGGAGCACGAAGAAGCACCCATTGGTCTTATTCTTTGTAGCGAAGGCAATACAGAACATATAGAATACCTGATGCTGGATGAAGGAAACATTAAAGTAGCACAATACTTTACACAACTACCCGATAAAAAAATACTTAGCGAAAAATTGCACCGAGCAATAGCCATTGCAAGAGCAAACCATAAAAAAGATTCGGAATAATGGACAAAACAACTTTACAAAGCATATTTTCCAAGCCCTTTGTGCTTGCTGACTGGCAAAATTTATTGACAGCTATTTTTGGCGTAAGAAGCTTGCTGCAAAATCCGGCAGCCATTCTATTACCCAACAACGACAAAGCCGAAGCCGCTTTTGAGTTAGGTAAGTTCAATACAGCAGACAGCCGCCTCATTGGCCTGTATCACGTGAAGGTGAAGCCCAATGTATGGCTGGAACGCAATAAAGTAGGTTTAAGGGAATTGCTTCGTTCGGTTTATCAATACGATGTGGACGGAGCCGTTATCGTGTTTGAACAAGGTGATAAATGGCGATTGAGCTTTGTAAGCGAAATCAGAACGTTAAACGAAGAAGGCGAATTAATTGAAAGTAAAACACAACCCAAACGATACACCTATTTATTAGGTAAAGGAGAAAAAACAAAAACACCCACCGATCGGTTTTTTACTCAAAAAGGGAAGCCCATCAACTTAGAAGATATTCGGCAACTTTTCTCGGTAGCTACCCTCACCAAAGAGTTTTACAAAGAACTCTTCACATGGTACGAATGGACATTGAGTGACGAGATCGGTATTACCTTTCCTAAAAACACCAACACCGCCAACGATGACCGCGAAAAGCTGGAGGAGCAAATCATCAGGCTCATTACCCGCTTACTGTTTGTATGGTTTATCAAACAAAAAGAGTTGGTGCCCAATACACTTTTTGACACAGCTAAGCTCAAAACCTCGTTGAAAGACTTTGATGCAGCAAGTAGCACCGAAGGCAATTATTACAATGCCATTTTGCAAAACCTGTTTTTTGCTACGCTTAACAAAGCCATACCAGAGCGCGGTTTTGCTAAAACCCAAACCATTCGCGACATCAAAACCTTGTACCGCTATGCAGAAATGTTTCAAATTCCCGAAGCAGAAATTCTGGAGCTTTTCAAACCGGTGCCTTTCCTGAATGGAGGCCTCTTTGAATGCTTGGACAAAGAAGATGTGGAAGGCAATAAATATTTCTTAGATGGCTTTAGTCGCAATGATAAACGTGCTACCAATGGCAATTTCAAGCACCGTGCCTTTATCCCAAATTGTGTCTTCTTTGACGAGGCAAAAGGTATCATTCCCCTGCTCAACCGCTACAACTTTACGGTAGAAGAGCATAGCCCCGAAGATGTGCAGGTAGCCCTTGACCCCGAACTATTGGGCAATGTATTTGAAAACCTGTTGGGGGCATACAATACCGAAACCAAAGAGACGGCTCGCAACCAAAGTGGCTCGTTTTATACCCCACGCGAGATTGTGGACTTTATGGTGAGCGAAAGCCTGCAAGCTTATCTCAACGAAAAGTTAGGCGACATCAACCTAAATAATGAATTGACCGATGCCCAGAAAAAGAAGGTGTATGACACACTTTTGAAAGTAAAAATCCTAGACCCTGCCTGCGGTTCGGGAGCTTTTCCGATGGGTATCTTGAACGGCATCATTGCTCTGCTCACCAAAATAGGCGTAGCCGAAACGCTGGATATGTACCGGCTGAAGCTGCACCTGATAGAGAACTGCATCTATGGCGTGGATATACAAACCATAGCGGCACAAATCAGTAAACTGCGCTTCTTTATCTCGCTTATTGTAGAGCAGCACCAGAAGGACGAAAGCCAAGAAAACTATGGTGTGCTCACTCTGCCCAATCTGGAAACCAAATTTGTAGCCGCCAATACCTTGATTGGAATAAAAAAGAAAAAGGAAGGCGACTTTGTAGGTACTTTGTTTGAAGACCCCGCGATTGATACCACCAAACAAGAAATCATACACGTAAGGCACGAGCATTTTAATGCCAAATCTGCCAATAGCAAACGAACCCTACGAGAGAAGGATGCCACGCTGCGCAACAAGCTGGCAAGCTTTCTGGAAGCCAACCACGATTCTACCCCCGAAGATGCCAAGCAGTTGGCACAATGGAATCCCTACGACCAAAACAGCAGTGCTCCGTTTTTTGATGTGGAGTGGATGTTCGGCATTAAGGACGGATTTGATATTGTGATTGGGAATCCGCCGTATATACAGTTGCAAAAAGACGGTGGCAGAATGGCACAGCAATTTGCAGGTTGTGGCTACCAGACCTTTGCCCGTACCGGAGATATTTATTCGCTGTTTTATGAGCGAGGTTGGCAACTGCTGAAACCCAAAGGGCACCTCTGCTTTATCACCTCCAACAAATGGATGCGGGCAGGCTATGGCGAGAGCACCCGAAAGTTCTTTGCCGAAAACACCAACCCGCTTTTGCTGATTGACTTTGCCGGACAGAAAATATTTGAAAGTGCAACGGTAGATGTGAATATACTAATGTTTGCAAAGGATAAAAACCAACAGAAAACACAGGCTTGTGTGGTAAAAGAAAAGCTGTTAAACGAACTGAGCGTTTTTGTTAGACAAGAGGGTGCTATTTGCAATTTTAATAGTGCCGAAAGTTGGGTTATCCTTTCTGATATTGAACAAAGGATAAAAGAAAAAATTGAACGAATAGGCACTCCGTTAAAGAACTGGGATATTCAAATAAATTACGGCATAAAAACCGGATTTAATGCAGCTTTCATCATAGACGGAGCAAAGCGAAAAGAACTTATTGCGCAAGACCCTAAAAGTGATGAAATTATACGACCAATTTTACGTGGCAGAGACATCAAAAGATATGGGTATGACTTTGCCGATTTATGGCTCATAAATACCCACAATGGAATTAGAGAAGAAGGCATAAAGCCTATTGATGTAAACGATTATCCAGCTATAAAAAGACACTTAGACCAGTATTGGAACAAGCTTGAAACAAGAGCCGACCAAGGAGTTACTCCGTACAATTTACGGAACTGTGCTTATATGGAGGATTTTTTTGAGCAGAAAATTATGTATCCTAATATGACAAAGTATTTACCATTTTATCTGGATGACAAGGGTTTTATGCAAAATGACAAATCTTTTATGATTACAGGAAATAACATCTCTTTTTTGACTGCATTTCTTAATTCTTCAATTTTTAAGTACTGCTTTATTGATAATTTTCCTGAGCTACAAGGAGGTACAAGAGAACTTCGCAAAATATTTCTGGATAAAATTCCTGTTGTAAAGGTTACGAAAGAAACAAATAAAGAATTTGAAGAATTAGTTTTAAAGCTTCAAGTACTGTATCAATCACACTTGATTACTAAAGAATTAGAAATCGAGATTGATGAAAGAATTTTTGACTTATATTCATTGACAGAAGAAGAAAGAAGAACTATTGGGTTTATTGAGATTCAATAAAGACGTACTTTTGTAAAAGCCTTGTCCGTAGGACAATATTTGATTAACCGTAAGATTTATCTTACGAGTTAAGCGACCAGCCACAAGCTCCGCCCGTAGGGCGGAACAATTCACATACTATGAGTTACATACAGTCATTACATCACATCATCATACGGACAAAATACAGTGATGATGTGCTACCAAACGAACACTCAGAAGAATTGTACCAATATATATGGGGATATATCAAAAATAAAAAATCATTTTTATATCGTATCAACGGAATGCCCAATCATATCCATATTTTGGTGGGCATTCATTCTACTATTGCACTTGCTGATTTTGTAAAAGAACTTAAAACTTCTACTAATTCGTGGATTAAAACTAATAAAGATAAGTTCCCCAATTTTATATCGTGGGGCGAAAAATATGGAGCTTTCACTATCCGTTATCAAGAAAAAGACATTGTGATAGCGTACATCAAAAACCAGCGAGAGCATCATAAAAACGAAGCGTTTAAGGACGAATATCGCAGATTGATAGCAGATAATGGGATTGACATTGACGAACAGTATTTTCTTACAGATTGATATAGTGCTGCACTACGGGCAGATGTTTAGTGCTGTCGCAGCTACCACAGGTCGTCCGCCTACCACAGGCTGTCCGCCTGCCACAGGCTGTCCGCCTACCACAGGTCGTCCGCCTACCACAGGCTGTCCGCCTACCACAGGCTGTCCGCCTACCACAGGTCGTCCGCCTACCACAGGCTGTCCGCCTACCACAGGTC
>JAFDYA010000055.1 GCA_018267675.1 Bacteroidota bacterium | reverse complement strand
GGGATCTCGTGAACTTCTTCACCGGGTTTTTGTTCTCACCAGACCAAGGGATGAAAGGGCCTGATGGCAACGAGGTGAAAGCAAACATAGACACAGCCTATCATCTGCTTGGGGGTATCGAAATGGATATTCATCAAGTGGAATTCAACCTAGAGCCTTGGTTCAAAGATTTCACTCAGAACATTGGCCTGAACCGCTACAAAATGACACCAACTGATGGCGATTTTATCATTGAAACAGGCAAAGCCTACGGTATTGACCTCTCTGCAAAATATAGTCAACGTAGAGTGTATCTCTGGGGCGTAGTCGGTTATCAGCATGTAGATCGCTATGACGGCAAGCAAACCTACCCACCACCATTTGATCGCCGCTGGAATATTAATCTCTTAGCCTCCTACAAAGCCGGCAAGCATCGCGATATAGAAATTTCCGCACGTTACAATATGGGCTCCCCATTTCCGTTTACCCAGACACAAGGGTTTTACGAAAGCTTGAACTTGAATCAAACCGGAATCAACACGAATTATCAACAACAAAATGGGCAGATTGGGCTGATTTATGCCAATGAGATTAATGGAGGTCGCCTATCATATTATCACCGTGTTGACTTGAGCGCAAAGAAGAAATTTGAACTTTCTACCAATTCCAATATCGAAGCAACTTTCAGTATTACCAATGTGTTCAGCCGGCAGAATATTTTTTATGTCAGCCGCATTGAGAACACCAGAGTGTATCAATTGCCCTTCTTCCCCAGCTTGAACGTGACTTGGAATTTCTAATTTATTTGCCACCGCCTTTTTAAATTGTATTGATTAATGCCAGTAAGGAAATGTTTCTCAGTGTGCTTGTTTGTGGCGCTATTGCCTTTTATCACTTCTGCACAAGAGAGCTTTCGTTTGAAACACCCGACTTCGTGGGCATTCCGGGCAGATGATGCCCTACATCGGAAGTTATATCGGTTGGCTGCACAAGATGCACAATTGGCCAGCCAAGCGGATTATGTCGGGACTAGCTCCGATTGGGTTTCGTACACGAACCGGAACAAGTTTGTAAGCGTACTGGGGCGCTTGGAGTCCAATGCCCCTAATGCACTAGATACAGCATTGGCGGCTCTTCCTGCATTTTCAGAACAGCCCTATCACGATCGTATTTCATTAGCAATCGCACGACACTATTTCCTGAAGGAAAAATTGGTAGAAGCCATTCCCTTTTACGAGGCTGCGGGCATTGCCAATTTCAACAACATCGAGATTGCTGACGCAAAATTTGAACTAGCTTATTGCTATTTTAATAATAGGCAATTTGCTGCAGCTAGCAACCTTTTTGCCATTATGAAAGAAGTGCCCGGCAAGTACTACAACCCGGGGAATTATTATTACGGTTTGCTGGCCTATAACGATGGAGATTTTAAAGCGGCATTAACCAGCTTTGACAAGATTAAATCCGAGCCAATATACAAGCCGGTAGTGCCTTACTATATCGCCGAGTTGTACTATTACATGGGGCAGCGGGATAAAGCACTTGCGGCTGCGTTGAAGCTCATTGGTGGTAAGGAAAAACAATACTATGAAAATGAGCTGCATTTGCTCGTCGCTCAATGTTTGTTTGAAGCAGAGCGCTATGGAGACGCGCTTCCTTATTTTGAAACCTATTATAAACACACCGATAAAATCCGTAAAGAAGAGCTTTATGAAATGGGCTATTCTTATTATCGGGTTAATGAATGGGCGAGTGCAATTGCTAAATTCAAACCATTAAGTTCAAGTCAAGATTCCCTCGGGCAGACGGCAATGTATCTGCTAGGGGATTGCTACCTCCACGTCGGGGAGAAAGATAATGCCAGAAATGCTTTTGGGATTTGTGCCGCAATGCCTTTTAATGGAAAACAACGCGAAGCTGCACTTTTGCGGCATTCCAAACTGTGTTATGAGCTGGGCTATGCGGATGAAGCTATGAACAGCGTTAATACCCTTTTGGCGGATTACCCAAGCAGTAGTTTCCGGCCTGAAGCAAAGAGCCTACAATCCCAGTTATTTATCGTAATCAACAATTATAAAGAGGCTTATAACGCCATCCTGGAAGGCGATGGCGCCAATAAAAATAGTAAGGAAATTAAGCAAAGAGCTGCTTACGGATACGCCATGCAGCTGGTACAAGCTCAGGATATAGCAGCGGCAGATAGGCTTATTGATGTGGTACTTGCCAATAACGTTGATGCTGGTTATAATGCCGCTGCACAATTTTGGAAGTCAGAGCTTAGCTATCGCTTACATCAGTATCAAGCGGCTGCTGACAACGCCAAAGCTTTCTTGAACAATGAAAGTGACCTAAGTCTTGCGGAAGCAATTTCTCCAGCTGCAACTAAGGCACATGCAGCGCTCAATCTTGGTTACGCTTCCTTGGAGTTGAAAAATTTTAAAGAAGCACAACAAGCCTTTGCACTTGCAAAAGCTAGCGGGCGAAGTGCGACTACTCAAGCGGATGCAAGCGTTCGGGAAGCAGATGCCTTGTTTATGCAGAAAGATTATAACGCAGCAGCGACTATCTACGCAGCTCAAATGAAGGAACAAGGCAGAGTAGGAGAATATGCACGGATGCAATCCGCTATTATCGCCGGATTAAAAGGAGATAATGATGAAAAGAAAGCACTTTTAATGCCGCTAGTGGTAGCAGCACCCGCTTCTGAATTTACAAATGATGCAAGATATGAATTGGGTAACGTGCTACTTGAAGAAAGCAAGTACAACGAAGCTATTGCTAGCTTTCAGCCGCTCGTTAGCGAACGGAATTCAGGATTTTCCGCAAAAGCTTTGTTGAAGATTGGTACCGCACAACAGCAGCTAGGGCTGGAGAATAAAGCTTTAGAAAGTTACACCTCTGTGTTGCAGGATTGGCTCAATACACCGGAACGAGCCGATGCACTACAAGCAATTAAGAGCATTTATATCTCCCGCAATCAACCCGATTCTTTTTCCTATTTGTTGCAACATTATCATCTTCCCGCAATGGGCGAAGAGGAGCAAAGTCGCACCTACTATAATGCTGCAGAGACACAATATGCCAACGGGAACTGGGCTGCATCAGAAACTGGATTCTCAAAGTATTTGAGCCTGTATCCGCAGGGTATTTTGGCGGATAAAGCAAAATATTACCTAGGGAATGCGCAGTATAATCAGCGGAAATATAAGGCAGCATTGGCTTCCTATGAGACTGTATTGGCTAGCCCTTGGGCGGAATTTTCGGATGAAGCCGTACGGCGCGCTGCTGAAATTTCTTATGCGGACTCCAACTATGCAATGGCCAACACCTACTATCAATTAATGAAAGATCATGCAGCTGCTCCAGTTGATAGAACAGTGGCACTTACTGGCTTGATGCGGACAACAGCGCAACAAGGTGATATGCCGCGAGCTGCACTGTATGCGGACACACTCATTGCTTCAGATACAGGTTTGGCAGTGGTAGTGAAGGATGAAGCCAGGATGTACCGATTGCGTACCATTATTTCCGATAGCACACAGCAAAGTACTGCTACCGCACTTATTGCAGTTTTGAAAGAAAGCACGAACAATACGGTAGCTGCTGAGGCTCGGTATTATGCGGCTCAGCGACTCATGGATGCAGGTAAGTTGAAAGAAGCTGAAGCAGCAGCTAGTGCTAGTATTAAAAAGAGTGCCGGTGTAGATTATTGGGTGGTGAAGACTTACATCCTTCTGGGCGATATTCTGATGAAGGAAAAAGATTTTTTCAACGCCCGAGCAACTCTTCAGAGTGTCGCACAACATGCCGCCAACCCAAGCTTGAAGGATGAAGCAAAGCGAAAATTGGATGAATTGAAATCTATTGAAAGCACCAAACTTTCTAACGAATGATGGCCATCACCATGAACCGGAACACTAAGACGATAATTGCAGGAATGCTGGTTTTGCTATATAGTGAGGCTTCAGCACAGACTAGAAATAAAAGAAAAGTTAGGCAAAAGGCCTTGCCCAAGCCTGCAGCCCAAGTGACTACGATCAACCGAGCGGATACAACGATTAAGGGAGCGACATTAAATGTCTATCAAAAGTATGAGCCTGTTTTGAAGCCTGTATTAAAGCAGGAATTCACACCAAGCCTACCGCCCAAACCTAAAGTCGCAGATGCGCAGGAGTACACTGTCCCGCAACAAACGCTGGTCTATTCCTATCGTTCTTTGCCCCTTCGCCCATTGGCATTGGGGAAAGATTCCAGCGTAATCCCCTTTGCCAATTATGCCATTTTAGGTGCCGGCAACTGGTCCACACTTTTGGCCGAAGTGGGCATTGGAGGATTCCAGGGAAAGCAGTGGCAGAGCGCATTTCAAGCAAAGTACCTTACTCAAAAAGGAAATTTGACCGGCCAGGTGTATAGAGATTTTGATGTGACCGGACAAGGGACGCTCAACACTAATGGTCATTTAATCGACGCCGGAGTGCAGGTAGCAAATAGCGTATTTGGTGCCTATGGCTATGATCATGATCGGTTCAGTTATTCCTTTGATCAGTTGAAACGAAGTCGTACAAACGTAACTCTTAGTGGGGGCATCCGCAATGAAGCTGCAGGGCCCTGGGGGCTCAGCTATCATCCAATAATTTCGCTGAATTATTTCACTGCGACGGAACTAGAAAGAGAGACAAATTTTCAGTTGAGTATTCCGGTGGAAAAGCAATTTGACGAGCATTTGTCTGCAGGCATCGGTGTCGCCACCTGGATGACGAACACGGCCAACGACAGCCTTTCAAAGAGCAATAACATTCTTCAGTTTAGCCCCAATTTGACTTACAGGGAAGGAGCATTTGTTGGCCATATAGGCCTTAAGCCAACTATTGGAGCGACAACAACCTATATCCTGCCGGATATTAAACTTCAATACAAATTCTCTGAAGCCAAACTACTCATTTCAGGTGCCTGGCTTGCAAATCTTGAACAGAATTCCGCTAGACAACTTTATGGAACGAATCCATTTTTAATCGGACGTTCTGTTTTTAATATCCAGCAAACTAAATCCGATCATGTATTTGCCAAACTAGAATTGGGTATCGGAAATCACTTGAGTGTTTGGGCTCAGGGTGGCTGGAAACAATTCACGAATTTGCCTTTGTTTGTCAATAGCTCAATTGGTGATGGAAAAGATCTTATCGTTGTCAATGATCCAGAAGTGCAGGCTATTGTTTGGGGAGCCGGTATTAATTACCTCATTGGCGAGGTGTTCTCAGTAGGAGCATCGGGCAATTGGAATAATTTCTACAAGAAGACTTATGATCACGTTTATGGGATGCCTTCCATTCAATTTCGGGGTGATATAGGCTGGAAGCCAATTCCCGCACTTAAAGTATCTGCTTATGCTGAGGTGATGGATCAGATTTGGGGAATTGATCTGCTCGGAATTTCTAGAAAAACAAACAGCATTATTGATGTAGGGCTGGGTGCAGAGTATAGTTTTTTGAAACAATTGAAAGGCTTTTTGCGGGTTGATAATTTGCTGAATCGCAAGAACGAACGCTGGTTGGGTTATCCCTCTTTTGGTATCAATCTTTATGGTGGCGTTGTCTTCCTTTTTTAAATCTCAACAACAACTACCTTAATTTGCAAACCCTTTCATCATTTTTAGAATCGCGTAATGGATATTGCTAAATATATTGGACTCTTTCTCCTGAAAAATAGCTTTTGCTATCTACATGGTTTGGGCAACTTGGTGTTGAAGAAAAAAGCAGCAAGTTTTGATGGAGAGCTCATTAAAGGGCCTGAATATGATGTAGTGCTCACGCCCGGTGGTTCTATTGACGACACGCTAGCTAATTTCATAGCAACCCACGAACAGACTTCTATTTCAAAAGCAGCAAATGCCCTTCGTGATTTTAGTACGAGTACCCGTGCTGAGTTGGCACAGGGCAAAGAGGTGGAGCTTCCCGGTATCGGCCATTTTTACGAACAGCAGGGCGTCGTAAAATTTCGTACCAACGCACAACTCCAATATACGCCTGCAGCCGCTCCTGTCTTAAAGATTAGTAAGCGTGTAGAAGAGGCGCCCAGCTTTCAACGCGAATTGCAGGAGGAAAGTGCAAACAGGTCAGCTTCGTCAAGCATTGCTTGGAATAAGATTTTGCTCCTTGTCTTACTCGTTGCAGTTGTGATTGCCGTGGCATTCTTTGGCTTTAGGTATTATCAAAGCAAACCAGATGCACCCAAAGCGGACACCTTAGTAACTATTCCTAATCCGGTCACTCTTCCGGCTCCTGCAATTCTTCCGGATACGGTAGCAAAAGTTGATTCCCCACTAGCTGCCCCAGCTCCGCAAACTAGCGCCAGCACAGGTTTTACGGTGATTTTGAATAGATATCCCACTAAAGCTGCCGCAGAAAGACGCGCCGGATTTTTATCAAAAAATGGAAATGTAGTAGAAGTGCTTTCCAAGGATTCAGCAACGCACTATGTAGTTATGAAGATGAATACTCCGGCTGCCGACACTACTAGAATGTTGGATTCGCTTAGGAGATTCTTCAATCCCAAAGGCGTAAGCATTTTGCACTAATAGTTAGCTTGCAATACGCGCAAGAAGATTTGATTGCCAGGAATTATGCGGCGGTAGCTGCCCCGATTATAATTTGGCTTTTATTCCAAGTAGCACTGCTTCAAGCTGGCTACTATCAGTTCCTCCTGCGGTAGCTAGCCCTTTTTGACCACCGCCACCACCTTTAATCAAAGGAGCAACCACTGTTTTTATAAGTTGATTAGCATCCAATCCTTCCTGGCATAGATCCTCCGAAATGGCGAGCGCAACGCTTGCCTTTTCATTGATGATTGCAGTAAGCGCCACCACTCCTTTATTTATTTGCACCAAAGAAGAAGTCGCAAGTTTTCGTAACGCATCCATTGAACTGAGCTCCACGGCTTGTCCCAAGAAAGTTTTACCGTTGATTTGCTCAGTCTGTTTGGAAATTTCAATAGCAAGCGCATGGAGTTGCTTGGCCTCCAAAGCTTCCAGTTTCTTTTGCAAGTTTCTTGTTTCTTCCTGCAAGCCTTCAATGCTTTTACCCAGGTCTTTCGGATTCTTCAAATATTCGCGAACATGCTTCAATTGTCTTAACTCGGACTGAATCATTGCTTCTGCTGCAGCCCCACTCACTGCCTCGATCCGTCGTACGCCCGCAGCTACAGCAGCCTCTGATTTTATTTTAAAGAAGCCCAATTCGCCTGTTTGGCCAACATGGGTACCGCCACATAGTTCAATGGAATAGTTTGGATCCATTATGACCACCCGCACCTGATCGCCATACTTTTCTCCAAACAAGGCCATGGCACCGGCTGCAACAGCTTCATCTTTACTCATTGTTTTGATGATTACTGGTACATTTTCTCTGATTTTTGTGTTCACCAGTTGTTCCACCGCTTCAATTTCTTCTTCAGTCATTTTAGCAAAGTGAGAAAAGTCAAAGCGCAGATGTTCTTGATTGACTAACGAACCTTTTTGTGCCACATGCGTGCCCAGAACCTTTCGTAAAGCAGCATGAAGCAGGTGTGTTGCAGAGTGGTGGACTTCAGTCTCTTTCCGCTTAGCTTTCGCCACTTTTGCCAGCACTTTCCCGTCCACTACAGGTGGTAATTGTTCCGTGAAATGAATGATAAGGTCGTTTTCTTTTTTGGTATCAAAGACATTGATTGAATTCCCACCAAAAAGAAGCTCACCTCGGTCACCAACTTGCCCGCCACTCTCGGCATAAAATGGCGTTTCTTCTAGTACAATTTGAATACTTTCCTTCCCTTTGGCTTTTACTTTACGGTAGCGTAGCAGTTCTGTTTCTTGCTCCAGCCGCTCATAGCCGACAAAACGGGAGCTTCCTTCTTTTAGAATGACCCAGTCTTCTGTGTCCAATGTTGTGGCGGCTCTGCTTCTTGTTTTTTGCTCTTGAAGTCCCTTTTCAAAGCCAACTTCATCTACAGTATAACCATTTTCATGAGCAACAAGACGAGTCAAATCAATAGGGAAGCCGTAGGTGTCAAACAATTCAAAGGCACTTTGTCCTTCAATGATTTTATTGGTAGCAGTCGCGATCAACTCATCCAGCCGTTTCAAGCCTTTTTCCAGGGTTCGGAGGAAGGCTTCTTCTTCTTCTTTCACTACTTTACCGACAAAGTCAGCCTGATGGGCCAGTTCGGGAAATACAGTGGCGAATTGCTCGGCGATTACCGGTATTAGTTGATGAAGCAAAGGTTGCTTATAGTCCAAGCAAGAGTAATAGTAACGTACAGCTCGACGAAGAATGCGGCGAATTACATATCCTGCGCCGGTATTGGAGGGTAGCTGGCCATCTGCGATAGTAAAAGCAATGGCACGAACATGATCCGCCAATACACGAAAGGCAATATCCGATTTGTTATCACTGGCCGTGTATTGTTGTCCCGTGATTTTTGTAATTGCAGCAAGCGTTCCGCTAAAGATATCGGTGTCATAATTGCTCTGTTTGCCTTGGAGTACGCGCACCAATCGTTCAAAGCCCATACCAGTATCTACATGCTGTGCCGGAAGTGGTTGTAGGGAGCCATCTTTCAGCCGGTTGAATTGCATGAATACGAGGTTCCAGATTTCTATTACTTGAGGATGGTCTGCATTGACCAAATCGGCACCCGAGCTTGCGAGGCGCTCCGCTTCCGACCGGCAATCGACATGGATCTCGGTGCAAGGCCCACAAGGCCCGACATCGCCCATCTCCCAGAAATTATCTTTCTTGCTTCCAAAGAGAATACGGCTTGGATCAATATGCGCCTTCCAAAGCTCAAGTGCTTCCCCGTCTTGGCTCATTTTTTCTGCTTCGTCGCCACCAAATACAGTGACATAGAGCCGATCTTTAGGGATTTGGTAAACGTCTGTCAATAATTCCCAGGCCCAGGCAATTGCTTCTTTTTTAAAATAGTCACCAAAACTCCAGTTACCTAGCATCTCAAAAAGTGTGTGGTGATAGGTATCCACCCCCACTTCTTCCAAATCATTGTGTTTGCCACTTACTCTAAGACATTTTTGCGTGTCTGCAATGCGTGGCGCCGGTGCCGACTTTATGCCTAAGAATGCATCTTTAAAAGGAGCCATTCCGGAGTTAATGAACAGTAGTGTAGGGTCATTCTTAACTACGATTGGTGCGGAAGCGACAATTTGGTGGCCTTTTTGCTGAAAAAAATCTAGGAATGCTTGGCGTATTTGAGCAGATGTCATGAAGCTGTAGGTGAAAAGATTTTTGAAATCCAATCCTTAATTGGAGCGCAAAAATAAAGCAGAGCGGTTGCATCTGAGTCGGTCATTAAGCCGTCTTAGGAAGCAATGAATTGCCCTGGGTAGAATATTGAATTGGATTTTTCCCCTGCCGATTCTGTCTGAATTTGGTGGCGGTGTTTATTTTTTTTGAGCTTTGATGATGTTGATTCAAGAATTCATTTATCTTCGCAGCCCCAAAGGGATACGGAGGCAGTAGCTCAGTTGGTTAGAGCGTCGGATTGTGGTTCCGAAGGTCGAGGGTTCGAGACCCTTTTGCCTCCCT
>JAFDYA010000054.1 GCA_018267675.1 Bacteroidota bacterium | reverse complement strand
ATATTCATGCTTATGCTGGAATAGCAATCATCCCACTGTTATTTTGTGAAAAATAAAAATCAATTGCAGAAATGAAAGTAGTGCTAAGTCTTGATCAGGCACAGGAAGAAGTGGATCGTTGGATTAATACAATAGGGGGCAGATATTTTTCAGAACTGACCAACTTAGGGATTCTAATGGAAGAAGTAGGTGAGCTCTCTAGGCTTATGGTACGTCAATATGGGGAGCAAAAAGCAAAGGTTACAGAACAGCCCGGGGAATTGGCGGATGAAATGGCGGATGTACTTTGGGTTTTACTTTGTTTAGCTAATCAAACTGGTGTTGATCTGACTGCAGCATTTAAGAAAAATCTTGAGAAGAAAACTACTCGTGATAGGAATCGTTTTGGTTCGGAATAAGTGGCAAAAAAAAGAGGCCACCTTTTTCGGTAGCCTCTTTTAGTGATTAAGGTTTGGATTATTTCACAATGACCATTTCAACCCCGATAGCATCACCATTGCTGGTGCGAACTAGGCAGTAGTAGGTGCCTGCAGCAAAGCTGGATGTGTTGATTGGAAGATCATGAGTGCCTGAACCAAGTGCTTTGAAATTGTTGTTGGCTACGGTTCTACCAGCAACATCAACTACCTGAAGAGTTACATCAGCCGAGGATTTCAAGGACATTTTCAAGGTTGCAGCATTAGTAGCAGGGTTAGGAACTGTACCGAATACGCTTAACTCATTCCGTGTGATACCATTTACGCCAACGCCACTCTTTACACGGAAAAGAGCAGTCATGATGTAGTGGTTGTACATGCCAAATCGGCCACCGTTCAAGTTGTCAGTCCATACATTTGTTGCGCTTAGTGTTGCGTTTTGAACGTTTATAATCGTGTCGGCTCCTTTAATTACATATCCCGGTTGGTGGCGTTGTCCGTTCTTCGTCATGTAGCAAGTGACGGTATCGCCATTGAGTGTTCCCCAAGTGTAGCTCATGTCATAACCTACAAAGAAAGAGTCGGTGATGTAAGGGCTCAAAGTAGGGAAACGATAGATGCGGAAGGAGTCAATTGTGCCATTCGCTTTCCGAATGTTTTTTAATGGAACCGAAACAGAGTTGATTTCAGTGCCGGGCATCCCTGTGAAATAGACGTTATTACGCAATTTGGTTGGATTGCTTTGCCGCCAAGCAACAGCACGAAATACTTTAGTGCTTGTTGCGGATGCCTTACCGGAAAGAAAAAGCCCCACACCCAGTGGCATCACAGAGCTATCCGCACCGGAAATATCAAAGCGTTCGGCAAAGGCTTTGTCTCCCCAAACGTTAGTACCGGCAACATAGCCGGTATCTTTCGGCAATACACTTTCACCAATGTAAAGCTTTAAGCTATCAGAGCCAGCAAAATTCCCCTTCATGAGTGTGTCTCCATTTTTAGTCACTTTGAAGTTGGTACCGACTGCATTAGTATATTCAGTCACTTTCGGTGCAACTAAGGAATTACTTTGCAATTGGAAGTTTGCATTTTGTGCGTTGGTAAACCCGGCAAGGCTGAGCCCGGCAGCAAGAAGTAATGTTTTCTTCATTAGATTGTATTTGTGCGTACGAATTTAGGTTGAAAATTGACGGATAACAAAACGTTTTCGAAAATGAAGGTGTTTTTGTCGATTTTGACAAATTGATGTTCGTAGCAGCAGCTACAGTACCTTCGCCTACTGTTTATGTCCGTTTCAATTTCAATTATTAATAAGAGTCCACATCCGCTGCCGGCTTATCAATCTGTTGGAGCAGCAGGTCTTGATTTGATGGCTTGGTTGCCCGAGCCGCGTGTGCTTCAACCTATGGAGCGCGCTTTGATTCCGACCGGTCTGTATTTAGCACTTCCGGATGGCTATGAAGCGCAGATTCGTCCACGGAGTGGTATGGCATTTAAAAAGGGAATTACCTTGGTTAATGCGCCTGGTACTATCGATGCTGATTATCGCGGTGAAATCCTTTTAGCTGTTATTAATTTGTCCACACAGGAGGTAATCGTGCAGGATGGAGATAGAGTGGCACAGATGGTTATTGCAAAGTACGAACAAGCATCCTGGCAAGAAGTTGCGGAGCTTACCGAAACAAGCCGTGCTGCCGGAGCCTTTGGCCATACCGGCTTTTAAAACATTTTCTTTACCCGAATCAGAAGTGGTTTTTCATTTGCAATTAATAGGCTGCTGCGGATTACGGGTTTAATTTTACCCCAACACAATTTCTTTAAGTCTCTAAGCATTAGTATGAATATAATTATTCCAATGGCCGGTATGGGTAAGCGATTGCGCCCACATACCCTTACAACCCCCAAGCCGCTTCTTCCAATTGCCGGAAAGCCAATGGTACAGCATATTGTAGAAGATATTGTGGCTACCTCAAATGAGAAAGTTGAGGAGATTGCATTTGTGATCAACCCAGCTTTTGGAAAGGAAGTGGAAGCTCATTTATGTGCTGTAGCCGAAGCACTCGGTGCACGGGGTAAAATTGCTTATCAACAACAGCCATTAGGTACTGCTCATGCCATTCTTGCAGCTGCTGAAACGCTTTCCGGACCTGTATTTATTGCTTTTTCTGATACCTTGTTTAAAGCCAATTTTAAAATTGATGCCAACAAGGATGCTATAATTTGGACACAAAAAGTAGCCGATCCAAGCGCCTTTGGTGTGGTGAAACTCAGCACCGGCAACAAGATTGAGGCATTTGTCGAAAAACCCAAGGAGTTTGTCTCCGACCAAGCAATTATTGGTGTGTACTACTTCAAAGATGGTGAGAATCTAAGAAGGGAATTGCAACGACTACTGGATTTGGATATCAAGCACGGTGGAGAATATCAGATCACTGACGCGATGGAGCACATGCTACAAAATGGCCTCCCTTTTTATACCGATCAAGTGGAAGAATGGTTGGACTGTGGTAATTATGCAGCAACAGTTTATACAGCCGGGCGTGTCCTAAATATCCGCGCTGCTGCCGGCGTGCCCTTAATTGCTGCAAGTGCTCGGTCGGAGCATTCGGTGGTCATTCCTCCCTGTTACCTAGGAGAGAATGTGCTTATCAAAAACTCAGTTGTCGGTCCAAATGTATCAATTGAATCTGGTGCAGTGATTGAAGACTCCAGGCTGTCTAATTCAATTATTGGTGAGGGTTCTGTAATTAGGCAGGCAATATTAAATGGGAGCCTTTTAGGTAAATTCGTAAATTATTCCGGTAAGCCACAAGAACTCTCTTTGGGGGACTTCTCAAGCCAATCTTAAAGTAAATGTATCGCCCCAATCTATTCGTATTCCTTGCTTGTAGCATAATATTCCTTGTTGGGTATGCCGGTCAATGTAGGGCGCAAGAGACAGATGCAAAGGAGGCTCCCCATGGGGCGCAGGAGCTATACTATGATGCTATCAAAGCACACATCTTGGGGGATGATGGAAAAAGTGATTCTCTGCTGGCAGTAGTAATTAAACAGAATCCGGATATCGGTGCGCCATTTTACGAACGTTCCCGAATTGCTTTTAATGATAAACGTCCGGACGAATCTGAAGCTTTTATTAAAGAAGCCGTGAGCCTTGATCCTGAGAATAAATGGTATCAAGAGCAATATGCAAATGTGCTGGAGAAGCGGAATAGCTACGAAGAAGCTGCCAAGATTTATGCAAGATTGGCACAAACGTCGAAGCCAAATGACAACTATCTCGATCGTAGTGCTGCATTGTATGGCATGGCCGGAAAGTATAAGTTGGCATTGACACAGCTAGAAATACTAAAGAAGAAGAGCGCTGACAATGCTGATGTCCTGCTTAATGAACAACAGTTGTATCTCCGGATGAATGACCTAGACAATGCTGCAAGGGTTGGCCGCGAACTGATGGCTGCCAATCCTAAAGAGCCAATCTATTATTCTAAGCTGATAGATCTTTACGAAAATAATGGGCAGTCTGAGAAAGCTAGACTAGTGCTTGATGAAATGCAAAAGAAGTTTCCAACAGATCCCTCTTTATTGCTCAGTCTGGCAAGTAATGCGTTGAAGAAAGAAGATACTGCCGGCTATCAGCGATATGTTCGTCAAGCAATCACCAACAAAACACTGGATGCAACTACCCAATTACAATTGCTCGGGCCTTATCTCAGCGGCTTTGCCAGCGATAGCAGCCAGCGTGTTGAAGCCTTGAGTTTGATGGAAGAGATAGCGACGCAGCATCCGGATAATAGTGATGTTATACTGGCTTACGGTCGCATTCTTTCTTATAACAACAAGAAGGAAATTGCATCTGTCCAATTTCAAAAAGCGGTGGCGCTTCAGCCCAATAAGTTTAGTTCCTGGGAGCAACTTTTGTATGCACTCACCGATCCGGAAGATGCAGATTCCTTGCTTAAATGGAGTGCTAAAGCGGCTCGGTTGTTCCCCAACCAAGCACTGGTTTACTACCTGAGTGGTGTAGGTTATTTCAATAAAAAGGACTTTAAAAAGGCAATCAATTCTTTGAACAGAGCCTTGGATTTGGAACCCGAAGAGAAGACCGAAGAGCGTTCTGATATATACACACTACTAGGAGATATTTACAATACCACGCAGCAATTTTCGCTCAGTGATAGTAACTATAATGAGGCATTAACGCTCAACCCTAATAATGCAACGGTTCTAAACAATTATGCCTATTATCTTTCCTTGAGAAAAGCGAACTTGGATAAGGCAGCGAGTATGTCTAAAAAATCATTGGAGCTCCGCCCCGGCGAAGCGACTTTCCTTGATACTTACGGGTGGATTTTGTACCAACAGGGTAAGTACAATGAAGCAATAAGCTATATCCAAAAAGCCATTGACAAGAATCCAAACGATGCGGATGCAAGTCTGTGGGAACATATGGGTGCAGCACTTTTTAAAACCGGAGATAAAGCCGGAGCACTTAAAGCTTGGCAGAGAGCTAAGGCAAAGGGGAGTAGCAATCAATTATTGGACAAAATGATTTCGGAGCAAAAGCTGTATGAATAGAACGTCCCTTTTTTTGGTTTCGTTGTTTTTCCTTTTTATAGGCAGCTCGTGCAACTTGTATCATGCTCTGGGTGGGCGTTGGGATAAAAACAATATTAAGGAACCTAAGCTGCGGGTAAAGCAAACTGCCTCAAAAGATACTACTATATCATTGCCTTCAAGTTCAAAGCTTGATTCATTACCAAAAGCGGGTAATATGCCCATTCCCGAGCAGCTAAGCACGGTGCCAGATCAATGGATACCCTACTGGCAGCGACATACAAGCTTCACAAGCTTTAGTGCTAAAGCGACATCGCATTTTGAAGGGAATGGCCAGAATAGGGATTTTACAGCTAATATCCGGATCCTCAAGGATCAGAAAATATGGATTAGTGTCACCGCGCTTGGTCTGGTAGAAGTGGCTCGGGCATTGATCACGCCGGATTCGGTATTGGCATTGGATCGGATTCACAAAACAGCTTATTTGCTTCCTTTTTCTGAGGCCCATAAGTTGTTTCCTATTCCCATAGATTTTGCGTCGCTTCAAAGTCTGCTAATAGGGGATATGCTGCCAAATAGGCAACTTCCGACAATCTTTGCGGATGCCGTTTCAACTATTACTCTTACTTATTCCGATGGGCAGCAAGTGCAAAAAGCCACGTTCAATAGGGCAGACAGTACCTTGTTGCAGCAAAATTTGGTAAGCCAGAACGTAACTGTAGATGCACGTTATACCAATTTTATACCCGTCGGGAATCAGAAGATGGCGCAAAGTCGAGTATTTACTATCCTTAACTCAGGCCAACACTTGCTTTTGGAGATGGATTATGACCATATCGAATTGGATAAGGAAGTCAATATGAATTTTTCTGTTCCTGCCAAATATCTAAAGCGCTGAAAAAAGGAAGTAGAAAGGGTCAAAACGTATTCAAAGCAGTAAATTGCAACAATGATACAGCTTCGGGGTAAAAAAATTCTACTGGCTATTAGCGCCTCAATAGCGGCCTATAAAATGCCTGAGCTTGTACGGCAATTGATTAAGGCAGGCGCTGAGGTTAAAATCGTGATGACACCGGCGGCTGCGGATTTTGTCTCTCCATTGGCCTTGAGCACGGTATCCAAGAATGAGGTGCTGCATACCGTACATGAAGCCAATTCTTGGAATAATCATGTGGCGCTTGGGCGCTGGGCGGATGTGATGCTGATTGCACCTTGCAGCGCGAATACATTGGCTAAGCTGGCCAATGGACTTTGTGATAATTTACTTTGTGCAGTGTATTTGTCGGCTACTTGTCCTGTTTTGGTGGCACCGGCAATGGATGAAGATATGTGGGAGCATCCGACGACTAAGCAGAATGTTGCACGGCTCGTAGGTTTTGGGAATAAGATCATACCAGTTGGGCACGGAGAATTGGCAAGTGGATTAGTTGGTGCCGGTCGCCTTGCGGAATTGGATGAAATATTAGCACATCTTGAAGCTCATTTTTCCACAGTGCCGAAGTTATTAAGTCAATGCTCGGCATTGGTTACTGCCGGACCTACCTATGAGCAGATTGATCCGGTTCGGTTTATCGGCAATCATTCAACAGGTAAAATGGGTATTGCGTTGGCGGAGGTATTGGCAGCTCAAGGGGCAACGGTTACCTTGGTACTCGGGCCAACATCCGAGCGGGTCACTCATCCTGGTGTTGAGGTCATTCATGTAGCCTCTGCGGAGCAAATGTTGTTGGCTTGCTCTAATGTCTTCCCCAAAATGGATATCGCCATCTTTGCAGCTGCTGTAGCCGATTATAGGCCGGAAAATGTTGCCCATGAGAAAATAAAAAAGGCAGGAGATACGTTGGAGCTAAAGTTGACGAAGAATCCGGATATTCTTAAAACCTTGGCGGCACAAAAGAGTCCCAATCAGGTGGTGGTAGGCTTTGCATTGGAAACCCAAAATGAAGAAGAAAATGCACGCAAGAAACTTAAAGAAAAAGCTGCCGATATGATTGTGCTGAATTCGCTTCGAAGTCCGGGCGCCGGCTTCGGACACGATACAAACATGGTCAGTATTTTTCAAAATGATGGTACGGTACAAGAGCTCCCGCTTTTGTCCAAAACAGAAACAGCAAAGGCTATCGTCCAGACGATACTTACTTACCGAAACGCTAGAAAAATGTTTAAGGATTGATGATGAGAATATGGCAAATTTCCCGACCGGGCAGAAATACTAAGAGATACTTCCTTTTTTTCTTACTCTTTGCTGTTGTTCATAGTGTATCAGCACAGGAATTGAATTGTACGGTTAAAGTGCTCCATGAGAAAATTCAGAAGGTAGATCAGAAGGTTTTTACTAGCCTCCAAGCGGCTATTACAGACTTTCTGAACAATCGTAAATGGACCGGCGATGACTATAAGGCGCAAGAAAAGATTGGCTGTAACGTGCTGCTGAACATTACTGGAAACAGTGATGCTGACCCTGACCTTTTTACCGGAACACTTAGTATTTCTACTACTCGTCCGGTTTATAATAGTGGTTATGCAACGACATTATACACAAATATTGACCGCGATGTAGTCTTTCATTATTCGCAGTTTAATCCATTAAGTTTTGATGATAATCGGGTCACCGGTTCGGATCCCCTTGAGTCCAACCTTACTGCTATTCTTGCTTATTATGCCTATCTGGTTCTAGGTTTGGATTACGATTCGTTTTCGCCCGATGGCGGAACAGCCTTACTCAAGAAAGCACAAAACGTTGTGACCAATGCGCCAGAGAATGGGAACATTCACGGTTGGAAGGCATTTGAAGAAAAACGCAATCGGTATTGGATTATTGACCAGTTGCTGAGTCCGCGGTATGCCAACTATCGCACTGCATGGTATAGCTATCATCGGCAAGGGCTGGACCAAATGTGGAATAAGCCTGATGAGGGAAGGAAAAAGATATTGAGTGTGGTTAATTCGTTGCAAGAAATAGCAAGAAATAATCCCAATTCAACCTTACTGCAAGCCTTTTTTAATGCTAAAGCTGATGAATTGATTCGCATTATCCTACAGGGGACCAGGGAGGAAAAAGAACAGTACCACAAAGTGCTTATAGCTATTGATCCTACAAACACGAGTAAATACAATGCCCTGAAATGAGGAATGTTACGCTCCTTGCACTTTTTTTGGTGTTCATTTTTGGTGCCTGTAAGCAAAAAACCACCGCTCACTTGCCACCGGAACAAATGGTGCCGATTTTGGCGGATTTGTTTATTGCAGATGCCTACAGCGCGACCCTACAGGATAGTCTTCATAAAAATGAATTGAAAAATTACGACTCCTTGGCAAAGTGGACAGAGCACATACTTGCTCGGCATCAACTAACGATGACTAGTTTCAATCAAAGTATGGATTGGTATCGGGATCGCCCAAATGAATTGGATTCGCTATTTGCCCGAATGATTCCTTTTCTCGACAGCATGAAAAGCAAATAGTAGGCAATGGGCGCTTCGTTGCTGCAATAAATGTTGCCATGTCGTATTTTCAAGCCATGAAACTTTATACCGTTAATGCCGGATATTTCAAACTTGATGGAGGCGCCATGTTTGGTGTGGTGCCCAAGAGCCTTTGGCAAAAGGCTAACCCAGCAGACGAGCAAAATATGTGCTCCTGGGCTATGCGCTGCCTACTCATACAGCATGAAGATCGACTGATACTAGTAGATAATGGTATGGGGGATAAGCAAGATGAAAAATTCTTTGGTCATTACTTTTTACATGGCGAGGATAGTTTAGCGGGAAGTCTTGCCCAGCACGGGTTTTCAGAAGCCGATATTACTGACGTATTCCTCACTCATTTGCATTTTGATCATTGTGGTGGCTCAATAAAGAGAACCAGTGATGGCCGATTGGTGCCGGCATTTCCAAATGCAAGATTTTGGAGTCGGCCGGAGCACTGGGCCTCGGCTACGGTGCCCAATGCGCGGGAGAAAGCTTCGTTTTTGAAGGAAAATATTATACCTATTCAAGAAAGTGGAAAGTTGGAATTTGTTACAACGGCAGATAACGAGGAATGGTTGCCCAATTTTAAAGTGCGGATAGTACACGGCCATACCGATGCGATGATGTTGCCCCAACTGCAAGTGGGTAAGCATACTGTATTGTACTGTGCTGATCTTATACCTTCCGTACATCATGTACCCCTTCCCTGGGTGATGGCCTATGATATGCGTCCGCTGGAGACTTTGAAAGAGAAGCAGAAGCTCCTTAATGAAGCAGTTGATAATAACTGGATTCTTTATTTTGAGCACGATCCGAGCATCGTCTGTTGTTCCCTAGAACGTACAGAAAAGGGAATCCGAGTGAAAGAGCGATTCACTTCCTTAGAAGCTTTGTTGTAGGCTGATCCATAACACAGCAACTGTGAACGGTTCAAGTACGACCTTGGTAGCTTCTGTGTGCGTGATTATAATTCTTTCCGCAATCGGGCTACCGGCACATTTAATTGTTCCCGGTATTTCGCCACGGTTCTACGGGCAATATTATAGCCTTTCTCCTGAAGCAATTCGGTGAGTCGGTCGTCGGAAAGTGGGTGTTGTTTGTCTTCATCGTTGATGAAGCCGGCTAGGATACTTTTTACTTCACGGGTACTCACTTCTTCGCCACTATCTGTCTGCATAGATTCAGAGAAGAAGTATTTAAGCTTGTAAGTGCCAAACTCAGTTTGTACGTATTTACTATTGGCAACTCGGCTTACCGTACTAATATCCAACTTGGTGATTTCTGCGACATCCTTCAGGATCATGGGCTTCATCGTTGCATCATCGCCTGTGAGGAAGAACTCTTGTTGGATATCTATTATGGCCTGCATCGTGAAGATGAGGGTGTGTTGGCGTTGGCGGATGGCGTCGATAAACCATTTTGCAGCGTCCAATTTTTGCTTGATGAACTGAACGGCTTCGCGCTGGCGTTTATCTTTTTTGTCTCCACGTTCGTAGGCAGTCAACATTTCTCGGTAGCCTTCAGAAACACGCAACTCCGGAGCATTCTTTGAGTTGAGTGTTAGCTCAAGATTTCCGTTATTATTTGCGACAAAGAAGTCGGGGATCACATAAGTTTCCGCTTTGTTTACCGTACCAAAAGCCGCGCCGGGCTTGGGTGTGAGACGGGTGATGAGTGTAATTACGTTTTTAAAAGCATCGTCTTTTAGTCCTAGCTGCCGTTGTACCTTCTCGTAGTGTTTTTTACTAAACTCATTGAAGTATTTCTGAATCAGCGTAATGGCCGATCTGCTTTCATTGGTTTGCGGGCTAATCCTTTGCAATTGAAGAACCAAGCATTCTTGGAGCGACCAGGCACCAACGCCGGCTGGTTCAAAGCCTGATTGGATTTTACCCAAAATTGAACTTACTTCCGTTTCATCCGTTTGAATATTTCTGGAAAATGCTAAATCGTCCACTATGGCGTGGGTCTCGCGGCGTAAGTAGCCATCATCATCAATGCTGCCGATGATTTGTTCGGCGATTACTGCTTCACGTTCGTCCAATTCCAACAAGCCGAGTTGGCCCAGTAGGTGTTCATGAAAGCTTGTCTCCAGACGAATTGGTATCGGTTGGCGGTCATTATCGTAGTCATCGGCATTGTAATCGGAGCCGTAGGCGCCACTATCTTCTCCGCGTAGATAGTCGTCTATATCCACCTTGTCGGCAGTATCGTCACTCAAGGCCACCTCATCATCTATATCATCAACCGTTCCCGAAGAGTCATCCTGTGCGTTTTTTTCAAAGTCGTACAGGTCATCTTCTTTTTGCGGACTATCGGTCTCATATTCCAAGGCAGGGTTTTCTTCCATCTCTTCTTTAATCCGTTCTTCCAGATTGACGGTCGGCACCTGCAGCAGTTTCATGATTTGAATTTGCTGGGGTGAAAGCCGTTGCTGGAGCCGTTGTTGTGCGGATTGCCGAAGCATTTAGAAATGATTAGCTGATTGAGTACCTAATGGGCAAAAATAGGCTTTTGCATTTTTACTGAGTCTCGAATGATGTTCGATAAAGAGCATGCCTTAATGTTCTTGTTTTAGCTAGAATGTTTGTACTTTACCGCAAATTGTTTGTGTGGAAAGGAAGCCGTTTATTTCTCCTTCATTCTCCTATTTGCCTCAGGAGGAGATGTTGGAAATTCAACCCAAAGCAAAGCGTTTGTTTCTTGGAATTCCTAAAGAAGATTCTTTTCAGGAAAAGCGGGTAGCGTTGACGCCGGAAGCTGTATCTGTACTAGTCAACCGGGGGCATGATGTAGTCGTGGAGCGGGGTGCGGGTGAAGGGTCGTTTTATTTTGATCATGATTATAGTGAGGCGGGAGCCAGAATTGTGAGTAGTAAGTCGGATGTCTATAAAGCCAACGCGATAATCAAAAGTGCGCCGATTACAGAATTGGAGGTCGGCCTACTTCAAGCAAACCAGGTCATTTTGTCACCAATCCATGTACCGCTGCTGAAGAAGGACATGTTGGAGGCCTTGACAAAAAAGAAGATTATAGCCATCGCTTTTGAGTCATTGAAAGATGATTCGGGGAATTATCCGATTGTTCGATCAATGAGTGAGATTGCGGGGTCTTCTGCAATCCTTACTGCGGCTACCTATCTGAGTAATCAAAACAATGGAAAAGGAATTTTGCTTGGTGGGATTTCCGGAGTGCCTTCGGCAAAAGTTTTGATAATTGGAGCAGGAGTAGTTGGTGAATTTGCTGCAAGAACAGCGCTGGGCTTGGGTGCTACGGTTCAAGTCTTTGACAATTCAATCTATAGACTCATGCGCCTTCAAAACAATTTGGGTACTCGGTTGTTTACCTCAGTTATTGAGCCCGTGATGCTGGCTGAAGAGTTGAAGAATGCGGATGTAGCCGTGGGTGCTTTAAAACCCGTGAATGGTATTACCCCGCAGATTGTGACAGAGGAAATGGTGCAAGCAATGAAAGCGGGTAGTATCGTTGTGGATGTGAGTATTGACCGGGGTGGATGTTTTGCGACTTCACGGGTGACGACCCATGAGAACCCGATCTACAAAGAGTTTGATGTGATTCATTATTGTGTGCCCAATATTGCGTCCGGTGTTTCACGGACGGCGTCCCGGGCAATCAGTAATATATTGATGCCCCTCCTCCAAGAGAGTGCGGATTCGGGTGGCGTGGAGGGCTTGATCCAACGCAAAGCCGGTATTAGGAATGGGGTTTATCTCTACAAGGGATGTGTCACCAATGCGCCTATTGCCAAACGTTTTGGGATGAAATACACTGATTTGGACTTGCTTTTGGCTACCCAGTCCTAGTGCGTTGTTCTGTATTTTATTTGGAACGCATTTATACCATTTAGGTAAAAAATGAGGATATCAAAACGATATCCTCATTGACTAGAGCGGAAAACGAGATTCGAACTCGCGACCCTCAGCTTGGGAAGCTGATGCTCTACCAACTGAGCTACTTCCGCTGACTAAAGGATAAAGATATAGATAGTTCCGGCGCATCGCCAAAAATGATTTGAAGCAATGTGTAGGGTGCAAGTACTAGACTTAGATTAAGAAATCCTTTTGAACGAAATTAATGCGACAAGTGCCAGTAGTAGCGCCAAACCAATAAGGAAACAAACATCACCTATTTGCTCCAGTTTATTAGCGCGATTGATTTTGAAGCTGCGGATAGATAGGTAAGAAAAAAGACATGCTGTGATAAACAAGCAGGTCGAGACGGCTGTGATTTCATCAATATAGCTTCTACTGGAATAGCCAAAGACGTGAATGGAGGTTTGAATCAGTAAACAAATCCCCACCAAATTGGATGAGGCGTTTAGGATATGTGGGGATCTGTTTTCTGTTTCTTTCATTTGTGTTGCTTAGTCTTGGGAGGGTGGCTTACTGATTACTCCGGCTTTGCGCAATAGTTTCCTGTTTTCCCGTTTGTGAATCAGGTTGTACACTCGTGCATAAAGTACTGGCAAAAGTAAAAGCGTAAGTAAGGTTGACGTGACTAATCCGCCAATAACTACTATGGCCAAAGGCTTTTGTGTTTCGGAGCCAATTCCGGTGGAGATTGCGGCCGGCAACAATCCGATAGCTGCCATGAGGGCTGTCATGACAACCGGTCGAATCCGGCTGATTACACCTTGCTCAATGGCATCATGCAGGGGCATCTTTTCTTCCAGGTTTTTTCTAAATACGGAAATTAGGATCACACCATTTTGAATGCAAACGCCAAAAAGGGCAATGAAGCCAATACCAGCGGAGATGCTGAAATTCATTCGGGTGAGGTGGAGGGCAAGTATGCCCCCGATGAGTGCAAATGGAACATTCATAATAGTGAGTAGGGCATCTTTCGTATTTCCGAACGTGATGAACAGGAGCAGGAAAATTCCTAGAAGGCAGAAGGGTACTACGTGTAGCAAGGTTTTGGAGGCACGTTCTGCATTCTCAAATTCACCGTTCCAGGTCATGCTATACTCTTTGGGGAGCTGCAGTGCTTTTGCCACTTTGGCTTGTGCTTCGGCAATTGTACTACCTAAGTCACGACCTCTAACAGAAAACTTCACGGCGATGTGCCGCATGTTGTTGTCTCGGTATATAAACGCCGGGCCCGTAAGCTTTCTTGAACTGGCAATTTCGGAAAGAGGGATTTTAATGCCATCTTGAGTGGGTACGCGCAGCGCCATGATTTTCTCCGGAGTATTTCTGAAATTACTGTCATAACGGATGCGCACATCAAATTTTCGTTCACCTTGGTAGAGCTGAGTTGCAGCCTTTCCACCAATAGCCATTTCAACAACTTCATTGGCATCCGCAATACTCACGCCATATTGTGCCATTTTTTTCTGGTCGAGCTCAATCTGAAATTCTGGTTGTCCGAGATTCCGTAATATGCCCAAATCATCAATCCCGCGTACTGTTTGCAAGACGCTTTTTACCACTCGGGCCGTACTATCCAATGTGTTGAAATTGGGCCCGAAGATTTTCACGGCTAAGGATGCGTTTACCCCGGCAACTGCTTCAGCCACGTTGTCCCGAATTGGTTGCGAATAGTTGAAAATACAGCCCGGGATTTTGGTGAGTTGCGCATCCATCGCTGCTATGAGCTGGTCTTCTGTAACGCCTTTTGGCCAATGCTCCTTTTGCCGTAGATCTACTTGTATCTGTACATTGAAGAAGCCTTTTGGATCCGTACCATCATTCGTACGGCCAATTTGTGCAAGGGTTTTCTTTACCTCCGGAAATTTTCGGATTATTTGAATCATTTTGTCGCTTACTTCCCTTGCTTGGGGCAGGCTGACACTCATGGGGAGTTCGGCTTCGACCCATAGTGCACCTTCATCCAGTTGGGGAAGGAATTCCGAACCAAGAAAATGAGCAGAGCCAAAACTGAGGAGCATGATGATACTTGCGATAAGTAAACTTGCTTTTTGATTGTTCCAGACTTTCCGGAATGCCATGCCGATATATTTCTCAAAGAAGTGCACGACAATATTGTGTTTCTCGCGCACATTCTTCCTGAGTAGGACACTGGAAAGAGCAGGAACAAACGTGAGGGTGTAGATCAAGGCACCAAGCAAGGCAAATCCTAAGGTATAGGCAAGTGGAGAGAACATTTTCCCTTCCACTTTTTGAAATGAAAATATGGGAATGAGACAGGTAATGATAATTAGTTTGGAAAAGAAGATTGCCTTACCCATTTCAGATCCAACGGATTTGAATAAACTCATTTTTGCCAGCTTATTGAATCGTTCCATCCCAACTTCTCGAGCCCGATGATCTAATGCCACAAAAAGACCCTCTACCATCACGACAGCCCCATCTATGATGATACCAAAATCTACGGCTCCCATGGAAAGTAAGTTGGCACTCATCCCTTTTAGTCGCATACACATAAAGGCAAAGAGCAGGGCTAAGGGTACGATGATACCAACAGTCACGGTTGTTCGCCAATCGGCCATGAAGATGAGGACGATGAGTGTGACCAATACAATACCTTCTACTAGGTTGTGTATGACGGTATGGGTCGCATAGTCCATCAATACGGTGCGATCGTAGAAGGTGTCAATTTTTACACCTTTGGGTAAAATATTTTCATTGAGGTCTTTTACTTTTTCCTCAATACGTTTCAAGACAATAGCCGGGTTTTCGCCTTTTCGCATCACAACAATTCCTTCTATCACATCGGGCTGGTCATCTCTTGAAACCCAACCTAGGCGCGGTTTCCCGGCATCTCGCACTGTTGCAATGTTTTTCACGAGTATCGGTACGTCATTCATCTTAGTGATGATGATGTTTTCTATCTCCGAGATATTGTTGAGCACCCCAATGCCACGGACAACAAAAGCTTGCCCGTTTTGTTCCAATACATCGCCACCTACGTTGATATTGCTACGGGCCACTGCATTATATACATCCAGGGATGAAAGCCCGTATTTACTGAGCAGATTGGGGTTTACGCTGATTTCATAAGCTTGTTCTTCCCCGCCAAATGAGTTGACGTCAGCGACCCCGGGTATGGATTTAAATTGCCGGTCAAGTACCCAATTTTGAATGGTGGTCAGCTCCCGGATATTCTTGATTTTGCTTCGGAGTGTGTACCGATATATTTCGCCTGTTGGCCCATAGGGTGGTTGTACATCCGGCTTCACTCCCTCCGGTAGGTCAGCGCCACCAAGTCGACTAAGCACCTGCTGCCGGGCAAAGGCATCATCAACATCGTCATCAAAGATGATTCGGATATAGCTTAGGCCAAATGAAGATGTAGAACGCAGAGAAGTGCGTTTTTGAACAGAATTGAGGACAGTTTCCAGAGGGATGGTTACAAATTTTTCCACTTCTTCGGCGCTGCGACCAGGCCATTGAGCGATGATGATAATTTGTGTATTGGTAACGTCCGGGAATGTTTCGATTGGTGTGTTCTCATAGGAGAAATAGCCAATCACAGCAAGTACAGCTGTAAGAAAGAATACGAGATATCTATGGCGTAACGAAAAATGGATAATGCCTTTGATGAACTTATTCATGGCTGGGGGCTTCTATATTTTTTGAGAGTTTGGAACAGATGGTTACCCCTATTGTTCAATGAGTTGGTTGAAAATGAGTAGTTGTTCTTTAGTAACAACCCGCTGGCCGGGCACTACACCTGTTTGTACAAAAGTTCGCTCGCCTACAGTTTTTAGAATTTGTACTTCCGCTATGCTCATAGAGTCATTACTATTCGCGACTACGACATAGTTGTGCCCATCCTGCGATACGAGTGCCTGTGTCGGGATACAGGTAGCCTGATGTTGCTCCTGGTTACTCACCACAATACTGGCAAACATCTCCGGCTTAAGTAGATGTTCTGAATTGTTTAGGGTTACCCTTACTTGCATAGCCTTACTTTCCGGATCTAATACTTCCCCGACTTTGTCCACCTTTCCGAAAAACACTTTATCGGGGTAGGACGGCACCTTTACACGAACATCATACCCATTATTTACCTTGGAGATGTCGGATTCATAGACATTTGCCTCCACCCAAACATCCTGTAAATCGGAAATCGTGAACAAGCTTTCAGAAGCGTCGGCGCGGATATAATCACCGGCGCTCAATTTCTTTTCTACCAAGTAGCCGGCAAGGGGAGCGACAATGTCGTACTGACCGGAAGCCGAGCTTTTGTTTCCTCCATTGATATTGATCGCGGATTGAACTTTATGTTTTGTTGCTAATGCCTTTTCATAGTTCTGTTTTGCTTCTACAAATTCCCGTTCGGAAGCGATACCATTCTTGTACAACGACTGTGCATTATCCATTTGTCGCTTGGCAATAGCTATGTCTGCATTAGCACTACTCAGGTCGGCATAAGAGCCAGCCACATCAGCACTTCGGACCACAGCAAGAACTTGTCCTTTCCGGACATAATCACCGACAGTCACCGGTGTTTGCAGTACTTGTCCGCTACTTCGTGGAAAGACTTTCACAACATGATTTTGGTTGAAGGCGACTTTACCGTTTAGTGTTAGTTCATCGTCCACATTACAGCTACGGACACTATCAATTAGCATCATATGGCGGATCGTATCGGATAGCTCAAATTTGGGTTCGGCAGTATTGTCCGGATGTTGTGTACAGGACAAGAGGAAGATGATAGCGAATGGCACAATAGCCAGAATTTTCATGATTGTTTCTTTTGAGAAATTGATTTAGATAATACGATTGATGGGCTGCTGACTGCTCTTTTTAGAGCACATCTATGCCAATTTGGTAGTTAAGTTCCTCTTTGGCGATTTGAAGGGAGAGTTGCTGTTGTAGCTGTTTCTGACGAATGTCTTCATAGCCGTTTAAGTAGTCAATAAATTCAACGAGGCTGATTTGTCGATTTCTGTAGCTCTCTACAACGTTTTCAAAAAGATGCCAATAATCGTTGTAGAATGTGGTAGTCGTTGGCCCAACTACACTTAGCGAAAGAGCCAGTTTCTTATAGGCACTACTGACATTATTTTTCAGCGAAAGTGCAGCAGCGTCAGCAAGGCTTTGTTGTTGCTTTACTTGGAAGTCGGCAGCATGAATATTGCCTTGATTCCTATTAAAAATGGGTAAGGGTATCCCCAGGGTTAGCCCAAAATAGTTCGGTGCAAAGTTTGATGCTCGGTCATAGTTGGGGCCAACATTTAGGTCAGGAACTGCAAGTGATTTTTGATAGCGATAGTTTAGTTTTTGGTACTGCAATTGCAACTGTGCCATCTTATATTCTGGGTTGTGTTGCTCCGCCAACTCGAGAAGTTCGTCTATAGTTTCATTGGGCAATTTGGGAATAGCGCTTAGCTTTTCACCTTCAGGCTGGAAGTACTTGCTGTCGTCAAGTTGAAGCAGTGTACGCACTTCGGCTTGCACGTCCTCCAAAGCTTTGGCATTGTCCACAGCATCCTGTTCCAGGGATACAAGGACGGCTTGGACTCTTAGCAGGTCCTTACGGGCAATATTTCCTGCCTTTAGCTCTGCCTCCATCCCCTGATTTAGTTTTTGTAACTCGGATATTTCTTGCAGGTAGAGCTTATTGAATCTTTCTAATTGTAGAATAGTGTAGAAGTCTTTGCGTAGCGTCTGTCGCAGGGAAAGCATCAATTGCTCAAATTGGAGTTGGCTAATACCAGCATTGGTTGTAGCCATCGCTATCGCGTTATGTCGTTTTCCTCCGAGTTGTATTAGTTGCTGTAGTTGCACATATACCTGTCCGGTCGGGTTGCCGGATGCATCCGTTCCGTGCTGGAAGAATCGGTTATTTACATACACATTTTGATCTACCGTAAGGGTAGGGTTGTCCCAAAGCCTTGCTTGGCGAATAAGGGCACTATCTGCTTGCACATTGTAATGTGCCGCTATGATTTGTAGATTTTTTTGAAGGAATAGTGCCTCCATTTCCGGAAGTGTGGAATGAAGGGTGTCTGCAGAGTATGCTTCTGCGGATGGTAGGCTATTGAGGATAGCATATCCAATACAAAAACACATGCGCAGCTTTTGGAAAAGCCTCATGATTGAAAACAATAAATTGGAGAAATGAGAAAATCTATCAGGATGTGCTTCCTCCTGACAGGTGGATCAATGCCTAGCAGCTCTTGGGCGGCGGCGGATTAATCTCTTTAAAATAGAGATACTGATACACTACTTGGAGCCTAGCCAGAGGGTTGGATTCCTCAGCAAAGCTTATGCGGGCTAGTTCTGTGATAGGTGCATCAAAGCAGAACACTACTTCCGTTTGAATATTCTTCTTCCTTCTGGATTGTTGCTTCCCGAAAGGCTGCTTCTGGTGTGATGCAGTCTTGGCTACCGGCGAAGTGTCATGCTGGTAATGTTCTTCCAAAGTACATGCCGTAGAGATGGCCGTGGTTCGGGCTTTTTTTAATTTGTGCGAATGGATTTGGAAAACAGCCGCTCCTGCAAGCAGGATCAGGATTGATATGACCTGAAAAAAATGGCGTTGAACTCGCATCCCGTAATGATGCCTGCAAGATATAGGCCAACAAATCTAAGCCTGTGTTAAGATTGCAGTTCCTGACTGTTTTCAATCAATAATGATTCCACTCTGGCGACCATGTATTTTGGCTCAAAATGCTGTAGAAATGCTGCTCTTGCTTCGCTGTATTCAATTTGAAGTCGCTCATTTTTTATGAGTTTGTTTAGGGCATTTGCCATCGCGACTTTATCACCTACTGGGGTGAGTATCCCGGCTGCACCATTCATCAAAAGTTCTTTTACTCCCGTGGGGCAGGCTGTTGCGATTATTGGCTTATCCAGAATCATTGCTTCAATCAACACTGTGGGGAGCCCTTCATACTTTGAACTGAAAAGAAATAAGCTGGAGTTAGCAATCCACTTATAGGGGTTTGTCTGAAAACCGGTAAAGATTACTCGGTCAGCAAGGTCAGCGTCTTTCGCAAGTTGTTCAAGGCTTTCTCTTGCCGAGCCATAGCCAACAAGTACAAGGTACTCTTCAATCCGAAAGCGTTGTACCGCGTCAATATAGGCTTTCACTAACGTAGTGAAGTCTTTCTGTGCTTCATGTAGCCGGCCTACGGATACAATGTACGGCCTGCCATGAAGTTGACTCTGGTCAATAGGCTCTTTTGCCAATTCCTGAATCCTGGCTTTGTCGAGGGCGTTGTAGATAGTGACTAGTTTAGGAGCTAAAGCTGGATAGAGCAAGGCTGTCTCATCCTGCATCTCTTTGCAGAGCATCACCACGCGATTGTAATTCATCAGACGTGCCGCTAGCTTGTCCAATTTTCGCTTGTTGCCGTTCCAATTTTGCCCAAAACTAAAATGGCAATATGCAGCACTTCTCTTGTTTTGGAATAGTTTATAGAAAGGCCCCAGGGTGGTGTCAAAGTCAATGACGATATCAACTGTCTTTAATAGTTCTTGCAATGCCTTTGCCTGTGCTCTTTTTCGAAAGGGAGGTAGGACTAGCTCTGAAAATAGCTTTTCAACTATGCTAATCTTGCCAGTCTTTTTCTTCTTTTGTGCTTGCACCAACCAGGCTTCGTTGAGCAAATGATGCACCTGTACATAAGCCGGGATTTCGGAAATTAATACCTCTTGTTCTCCAAAATTGTACGCAATCGACAAGTGGATGTCGAATTTGCGGGGATCCATTGCTCGGAGCAATTCAATCAGCACTTTCTCTATACCTCCGGCCAGGAAGGAGTTTACGTGGAAAAGGATGGATTTCAATGGAACGGTTTTGAGCCTTATTGCGAAGATATTGCCCTATGGCTATTGCGTACGTGGTGGTGCTAGATACCTTAGTTCATGAAGTATTTTATGCCGCTTGTAGTAGTCCTGAGCCAGTTGATATTCTGAAGCTGAATGGAGAAGGATATGCTGTTGGCCAGTTTTTTGTCCGGGAATATACTATCGAAATAGTCTTGATAGTCGCGACTCATTATTAAGGGGATGTGGAATAGTAATACATCTTTAAGAGCATGGATTTCCAGTCCACCACTATACAGCCAACGATCGCCAGAGGGATTGATATTTTTTGCATCGGAGTAGGTGCTCAAATCTAAGTATAGGCGTAACGGCAGATTCCCGAAGGGTAAATCAGATTTCAGGTTGATTCCGAGCAGCCAGTCGTCATTTCGCCCAAGTGGGAAGCCATAGTAGGGTGTGCTTATTTTGTTCCCTCCTTCCTGGACGGCTATTTGACGAGCGGCAAAGCCATCCCGAGCACTCCGGCCAATCCAAGTGCCTTCATATAGATAGTCATTGCTGGCGCTATAGCTTGCGCTCAGCCAGTATCTCGAATTTGCGATATCATCATTCACGATGGAAATGAATTTTCCGGCATAGGCGCGGAGCTGTAGTGCCTTGTTCTTTTTGTTATAGTCAATACGGATTTGGCCCTCAGCACTGAGTTTGCTAAATGTATTGCCTAGCTGGGCTTCCAAGGTGTAGGAGTAGGGGTTGAAGGTTCGGTCGTTACGAAATTTGTATCGAACTAAGCCATAGTTGCTCTCTTCATAGCTCCGAAGGTTTGGTTTATAAAGGCTGTCCTGGACATCAAGCCTAAAGTCAAATCCATTCTCCCAGATTGCAAAGTATTTAAAAAGTAAGCTACGGCTGATAGGGCTAAGCAACGATGCATTCTTAAAAACAAAGCACACAGAAGGTGCTAGCTTGATATACCTCGCTCGCAGCGTACTATTGATAAATCTGGAAGTGCTATCGAAGTGGAAGGACTTAAAATCAAGTTGCGGGATGATCTCCTGAAAAAGACTTGAGGGGTAGAACCAATAGCCAACGGAACCGGCGCCAACTAGCTCTTTTGCCCTAAAACTATACAAGGGAGCCAGCGCATAGCGCAAGCGTGTTTGTGGGAGTGATAGGTTATGCAGTAAGGCTCCGGCCATCATGCCGTCATAGAGATTATAGCCGAATGCAGGCAGTAGGTAGAGCCCGCCATCTGCTTTTTTACTAAGCCCTATTCCGGGTTTTATTTTGAAACTGACATTTCGAAACAATCCCGATGTGCGCAACTTGTTGTTGAAGCCGTAATAGTCCGGTATTTCTGAGCCTATGCGCCAAAAGTCTGCACCATTTTCAGGAATTGTAAGCGTCGTCTTTCCTTGGAACGGTAGTGACCAAATACTGTCCGTTTTTACGCCGTTTTTATAGGCATCTATCCTTATTGGTGCTGCAAATTCGGAATTGTTCTTTACAGTAATGAAGCTAAGGTTGCCTTTTGTCCGGGCAGACTTCAGACCAAAATCTACTCCGTTGTTGCTTCTAAGGACACCTTCAAAAAACCAGTTCAGTGGTCGGGTTGTATGCTGCTTTAGTACCTGCGCAAAATCTTCGGGATAGGGATGACGAAACTTCCAAGTATCGAAATAGTCCTGCATAGCGCTATTGAAGCTGTCTTTCCCCATATATCCCTCCAGCCATTGCAACATCATAGCTGTTTTGTAGTACACATCAAGGCCGTAGTTATCCTTGGTGTATTCATGGGACGAAAGTGTTAATGCTTGGTCGGTATGAGTAGCTCCGGCATTCAGGCAAAGAACATCAACCAATGCATTATTGAGTTGTTCGGAAAATTCCGTTTCTTCCTTTAGTTGTGTTGTGATCTTGCGTTCGTAAAATGAATTGATGCCTTCGTCCATCCACGCATCATCTCGCTCATTGCTTGCCAAAATGCCATAAAACCAGTTGTGCCCCACTTCATGTGCTAATACTTGGTGTAAGGACGCTCTTGATGCCATCCGGTCAATCACAGTAATTGTGGGATACTCCATACCGCCACCGGCTTTCATGTCTCCTTCCACGGCCTTTACGGTATTGTAGGGGTAGCGCCCGACCTTTTTACTGAGGTAGCTAATTGTCTTTTTAACTGCATCGGTGGCTCCTTTCCAATAATAGGCATCGGCTGGCAGCGAAGCGGTGTAGATGGTTACTTTATGTGCCGCAGATTCTGGGGAGGCTGGTAGTGTTACTGTGTCTTTCCTTACGATATACCGCTTGTCGGCAAACCAAGCAAAGTCGTGGATATTATCTTCTCTGAAGTGTAGCGTTTTGAATTCTGTTGCCGATTGGGGAAAGCGGTTGACACTGTCTCGCCAACGTTTGGAGAATGACTTCGGATCTTCAAGAAATTTATAGTTTACGGCACTTAAGCTATCAAGAAATCTGTTTTCCGATTCGTCCAGACAATTACCGGTCGCCAACACGACATAGTTCTTAGGGAGGGTGATCTGTACATCATAGCTGCCAATTTCGCTGTAGAATTCTCCCTGGTCCGAATAGGGTAATGGGTGCCAGCCCTTATGGTCGTAAACAGCCGGCTTAGGAAACCACTGAGAAATGTAGTAAGCCTGTTTCGAATGACCCAGCCGGGAAAAGACTTTTGGAATCTTAACACGGAAAGGCGTGGTTATTTCCAGGGAAGCGTTTGGGGCAAGTGCATTGGGTAAATCAATTCTGGCGATATCCGGCAAGCCGGGTGCTGAAATAGCCGTTACCGGACTACCATTCACTTCAAAAGTCAGACTGTCCATATAGCCTCGGTCTTCAGCATGGCTAAAGTAAAAGTCCGTTTTGCCCTGGGCAACTTGTTGTTCTGAAAAGGTGGTACGGTCGCTGCTGTATGCGTTTGGCCAAAGGTGGAAGTAGAGGTAATGAAGGGTGTCGGGAGCCTTATTGGTATAAACAATACGTTCAAACCCGTGAAGGAAATGTAAGCGATCATCCAGACGGACTGTGAGGGTTGTCGCAACATGCTGTTGAAAGTATTCTTTACCGAGGCAATTCAATGAAATGCCCAAGAGCCAAAGCAAGCAGACTGTCTTTTTCAAAAGAAATTATTCGGACTGTTTGCTACGAAGATATTTCTAGCTTCATTAGGTAGCAGGATAAAGTTGGCATGACCTTACTCAAAGCCGATTAAAACCGTTAATTACTTGATGCTTTTAGTTAACTCTTCAGCAAATTCACTTGTCTTCAATAGGGTCGCATCATTCATCAGTTTGTAGAAATCTATGGTTACCCGTTTCCGCATGATTGCTTCTTTCAATGCCTTTAGAATGACCTCGGCAGCTTCTGTCCATCCGATATATTCCAACATCATCACCCCACTGAGGATTAGTGAACTCGGGTTCATGGTATTCGTATTAGCAAAACGAGGTGCAGTGCCATGTGTAGCTTCAAAGACCGCGTGGCCTGTCTTGTAGTTGATATTCGCGCCGGGTGCAATACCGATTCCACCCACAGCGGCAGCTAGTGCGTCAGAGATATAGTCGCCGTTGAGGTTGAGTGTGGCAACCACTGAGAAGTCTTGTGGGGCTAGCAATATTTGTTGTAAGAAATTATCGGCAATCACATCATTTACCAGAATCTTTCCAGTGGCTTGTGCTTGCTTTAATGCTTGGTTAGCGGCATCTTCATTCTGAGCAGCTTTGATTTTTTCCCACTGTGCCCAAGTGAATACTTTTTCGCCAAATTCCCGCTCAGCCAATTCATAGCCCCAGTTCTTGAAAGAACCTTCAGTAAACTTCATGATATTCCCTTTGTGTACAATGCTCACAGTGGGCAATTTTTTCTCCACAGCATACTGAAGTGCCGCCCGAATCAGTCGTTCGCTACCATCCTTGCTTACCGGCTTAATGCCGAAGGAGGTAGTCTCTGGGAATCTTATCTTACCACCCTCGCCCCATTCGTCTTGTAAAAACTGAAGCAATTTTTTAGCTTTCTCGCTGCCTTCCTGCGCTTCAATTCCGGCGTAGATGTCCTCAGTGTTTTCCCGAAAGATGACCATGTTCACATGCTCCGGATGGCGAACCGGTGAGGGGACACCATGGAACCATTGTACCGGACGTAAGCAGACGTATAAATCTAACTCCTGACGTAGCGCCACATTCAGTGAGCGAATGCCACCACCAACCGGTGTCGTCAACGGCCCTTTGATGGAAACAAGATATTCCTTAGCAAGCTCCAGAGTCTTTGCCGGTAGCCATTCTCCGGTAGCATTAAATGCCTTTTCCCCTGCAAGCATTTCTATCCAGTCAATTTTTCTTTCGCCTTTGTACACCGTTTCCACGGCATCGTCTAGCACAGCTTTCGTGGCTTTCCAGACATCAGGCCCTATGCCGTCGCCTTCAATAAATGGGATTGTTGGACTATTTGGAACGTTGAGGCGGCCATCTGCCCCCATGGTGATCTTGTTGCTCATAAAAGTGCGCGAATTTATGCTTTTGCTTCCTTTGAAAAACTGATGAATACCAAAGTTTTCTTTGGTACGCTAT
>JAFDYA010000053.1 GCA_018267675.1 Bacteroidota bacterium | reverse complement strand
CGCTTCAACGTCTAAAATGGCAGGTTAATTTTTGGGGGATTTCTGCAAAGCCTGTTATTTATCAGCCCGAGCAACTATTGCTGTGCCTACCTTAGCAAGCCTAAGACAATACCCAAATGAAATATCTACCCATAGACAATGCGCTGTACACAAAGAACCGTCAGCGCTTCATGAAGGCTATGCTCCCTAAGAGTGTCGCCATTATCCCGACAAATCCTGCCCTGCCAACCAATGGCGACCAGCAGCATCTGTACAATCCTAATAGCAATGTGCTTTGGCTCTCCGGTATTCGCCAGGAAAAATCAATGGTCATCCTCTTCCCGGACAATCCGGATAAGACGGCACAAGAAGTATTAGTAATCCTGCGCCCTAATGCCGATCTGGAAAAATGGGAAGGACATAAACTCACCAAAGCAGAAGCTACCGCCATCTCCGGCATCGCCAATGTACAATATGCCGATAGTATTGATGCCGTACTCCAGGTGATGATGCACCATGCAGATACCGTCTATTTGGATACCAACGAAAATGACCGGCTTGACGGCAGCATTTATCGTACCGACTTAACCTTTGTAAGTGCTTGGCAAGCCCGCTTTCCGCTGCATCGCTATGAGCGGGCAGCAAAGTTGTTTAAAGAACTACGCGCCATCAAGACCAAAGAAGAAATTGCCGTGACACAAATCGCTTGCGACATCACCGAAAAAGCCTACCGACGGGTGATGGAATATCTGCGCCCAGGCATGATGGAGTATGAGATTGAAGCGGAGGTCACAGCAGATTTTCTGCGCAATCGTGCTACCCGCCATGCCTATGGCTGTATCCTTGCCTCTGGTGATCGTGCCCGCACCTTGCATTATGTGGAAAATAATGGGGAATGTAAAGACGGAGAGCTCATCCTCATGGACTTTGGCGCTGAGTATGGCAACTATGCTGCCGATATGTCCCGCACACTTCCGGTAAATGGTAAATTCAGCAAGCGCCAAGCCGAAGTGTATAATGCCGTACTCCATGTGCACAATTATGCTAAGAGTATTCTTAAGCCGGGTATCAGCATCGTGGATTATACCGAAAAGGCAGGGGAAGAAATGCAGAAGCAATGTCTCAAATTGGGTCTCATCACTAAAGAAGATATTAAGAACGGTGGCAAAGAAAATCCACCTTTCCGCAAATACATGTATCACGGCATCACGCACCACCTGGGCATTGATGTGCATGACTTAGGCACTCGTACCGAACCAGTGAAAGCAGGTATGCTCTTTACCGTTGAGCCGGGTTTGTACATTGAAGAAGAACAAATGGGCATCCGGATTGAAAACAATATTTGGCTCACCAAGACCGGCCATGTGGACCTAATGAAAAACTTCCCGATAACTGTTGAAGAGATCGAAGCCTGCATGAAAGGGAATAAGAAAAAATAAGCCGACTTCTATTGGATTTTAAAAAAAAAGACCGACTCCAACTTTTGGGTCGGTTTTTTTATCCCAAAGAATTTTGCACCAACTCCATGCTGAACTGCCTGCATATTGTCTAGGTTTTAAACTTTATGACCAATAAACCCAGATTCCGCAGTAGAGGCTTTGCTGGAAAAATCAATCGTCAAAACTGATGACTTCCAAATTGTCAATTTGCAATTCTTGATCGCCACCGGCATTCCAAATGGATAGGTTGACCTGATCCCATTTTGTGCTCGGCACGATGGCATCAATATGAATTCTGCGTGTCTCACCATGCGATAAAAGCCGATGAACCCGGATAAAATTTACCTGCACTAGTTCAGTGCCCTTAAAAAACTTAAGAGCAAACTGTGCTTGCTTCCACATATCCCATTCTTTAAGTACACAATAAAAATCTGCCGAAGCTCTAATCCATTTTTTAATAGTCGGAGAATTGGGGATGGTACCAAGATCAGCATGCTGCAAGTCTTTGCTTACACGGATTCGGCTCTCGGTACCTATTCGTATCGCATTTGCCGATGTATCCCGATCATAATTATTGCTGTATATTAAGGTGCTGTGTTGTGGCCGACCAAAATATTCTTGTGGATTATCGAGCAATTTCTTATCCGCATCCGTGCCATCCCATCGTCCGAGCATTTTCCAGAAATAAGCTTTGGTCATGCCCGTGACTTGAATGTTACCGGCATGTGCATGGTAGGTCCACCAAATATTGAGATAAGTAAACAATGCTAAGAGGACATGCAAGAGCAAGGAAGTCCATTTGCGTCGTTGCGCCCACTCCAGCAACATACAAAAAGGAAATGCCAAAATTGGATAGGTTTGAATCATGGCTCTGCCGGCTGTACCACCGTAGTCCCAAACATCCCAAGCAATAACAACATAAAAATTTACCAAAGCAACCAAAACAATTGCGAAGGAGTTTTTGCCTTTGATGAAAAAGTAAACCAGCCCCAAAATTGGCAGCATCATCATGGAACAATAGCGCAACCAACCGCAACTATAGCTTAAAATGTAATCATAGAAATGCGGATGCAGCCAACTGAATCCCTGATCTTGATAGCTGTACACGAACCACTCGTTGGCTACGTATTTCCAATAAACCATTTGGATGGCAAATACTAAAAAGAGGGCAATTGCTATGATTGCAAATTTGAAAAAATGCTGCTTGATGAATTCAACTTGCTGTTTAAAACCCTTCAGTCCATTGATATTCCAACATAAGGGAATGAGCACAGCCACGATATCTGTGGGGCGAATCAAAGTTGCGTAGCCGACAAGCAGCCCTAAGGCCAGCGCATATACGATACTTGGTTTTGCGTAGAAACGGGCAGTAGTATAAAGCACCAAACAATACAGGGTGAAAAGTACGCTATGGGTCATACCCTGGTCGATACTCGAATAATCCAGATAATTGGTGCCGAGTACATAGCAAAGCAACAGCAGGGCTACAGTAGCATCTTTGAAGTAAGGAAGTAAGACTTTACGCAGTACGAAAAGGCCCAGGAACGCATACAAGAGCATGCCAATGCCAATACAGGCTTGATAAGGATAGGAAAAACCATCTGCAGGATACGCTCCCGTAAGATGGCAATAGGAATGCGCGAGGATAAAAAACGGCAGCATAGCAAAGGCTTGGCCGCTTGAATATTTCATGACATAATTCCCAGATTTTTGGTGAATAAATGCTTGTTGAAAATCGGGAGTCGGGTAGTACTTTGCCAGAATACTATCCTTAAAAGTGCAATGCTTCAAATCCTTGTAAATAAAAAGTGCCGGCAGATACATGTAGTATCCGGAAACATCCCAAGCAATTGTCGCATTTGTCTGTGGTTTATGCCATCTTGGATAAAATAGAAAGGCGGTGCCAAGCATGACGAGATAGCAAAAGACCAAGGATGCTCGCGACAGTCTATTTTTCATAAAGTTGTATTAGCTGCTTGAAATCAGCCTCGAAACAAGCAGATCAGCAAGATAGTGGAAATAGCAATCCTATAAGTGTTTGTGCAGGATTGCAGCATAGTAATTCTTCTCAACAATTGAGCTGAAAGCTGCGCCACCGCAGGCTTGCAATCTGCTCTATTCGTGTCGGTAGCTTTTGTTGGGATTGGTTAATTGTAATAGCAAATAAAGCACCAAGGGCTACAGGCTAGAGAGCAAAGCATTCATGTAGGGGGGCTCCCCCGCGCAAAGGATCGCAGCGAAAATCATTTGCGTCCCGCTAGGGCGCAAATATTGTAGCGTAGAGCCTGACCTGCCTGCCGCGTTGGCCTGGTGTTGTAGCAGGAGGCAGGATGCGCCCCAATAGAAATAATCCGTGATGCTGGCTGCTGGCTTGGGCTGGCTTTGTCCGTACCTTTGCGGTTACGCAAACGTGTTTTGTCTGAATATGAATTGGAATGTCTTGCTTTGCTGGTGTGTGGCCATTGTCCTAGGAGCTAGCTCGGTACAGGCACAGGTGCTGCAGGATAGTGTGGCTCATCCTTTGCTTGGGGACAGTGCAAGCGTTCATTTAAATGCAAGTGATGCTCCTGCTGCGGTTTTGGAGCCATCTCGGGATAGTAGTCGGGACTTGCGGCTCCCCTTTCAGCCAAATCCTAAGAAGAGTGCACTGTATTCGGCGATTCTGCCGGGTGCGGGACAATTGTATAATCGGCAATACTGGAAGATACCGATAGTGTATGTCGGTGTCGGTGTGGCCACCTACTTTCTAATTGATAATTCTAAGCAATACCAACGCTATCGGCGAGCCTATGTTTCGCGGATCAACAATCCGAATTATCAAGATGAGTTTACAGGCATTCGCGGGATCAATGATTTAAAAATCTTGCAGGACTACTACAAGAAAAATCTGGACATGACCATCTTGCTGACTACTGTTGGCTATACGCTCCAAGTGCTGGACGCCTTGGCTTTTGCCCACCTTCGGAACTTTGATATTGGGAAAGACATTTCCTTGCGCATGCAGCCTGTAGCCTTGCCGAATGGGGCTGTAGGTATGGGGCTTGCGCTCCGTTTTTAGCACTACCAATTGGGTGATTTTTTAGAAAATTTATCCACAAGGGTACTGAAGCGCAGCAAGTAATTTACCTTGCAGCATGGCCTCCCCCACAAAAAGAGAAGACAACTATCGGCATAAGAAATTAAGAAGTGATTTGGTGCAAACGCTGCGGGAGAAAGGCATTCGGGACGAAAAGGTATTGGCGGCGATAGAAAAAATACCTCGACACTTTTTCCTGGATGATGCATTTGAACGGATCGCCTATGAAGACCGTGCTTTTCCAATTGCATCGGAGCAAACTATATCCCAGCCCTACACAGTAGCTTTTCAAACCCAACTTTTGGACATTCAGAAATATGACCGGGTGTTGGAAATTGGTACGGGTAGCTTCTATCAATCTTGTGTTTTAGCGGAAATGGGTGCGCGGACCTTTACCATTGAGCGCCAGCAGGAGTTGTATCAATGGGTGGAAGACTTCTTTTTCAGGAGTAAATATCCTAGTATTAAGCGCTTCTTTGGCGATGGGTTTGCGGGTCTTCCCACCTTTGCTCCTTTTGACAAAATTCTGATCACTGCCGGTGCACCATTTATCCCGCCTAAATTATTAGAACAGCTCAAGGTGGGTGGACTGATGATAATCCCCGTCGGTGCTGACGGTAGCCAACAAATGCTCCGAGTGACTAAGTTGGAAGATGGGAAGATCCTAGAAGAGGTGATGGGGCAATTTTCTTTCGTACCCATGTTGGAAGGCACAAATCAAAAAGCTTAAATGGTGAAGGGAATGATGCTTGGCGAAAGCCGATCAGTCTATCGCTTTAAGGTTGCGGAGCACACCTGTCCACTTACTTCTTTTGATCGGTGATTTTTTAAAAATGCGCCGGAATTCTTCCTCTGAAAGTTGCTCCCATGCTGACTTTGACAAGTGCAATATCTCCGGTATCGGCTCAAACGCAGGTTCTGAATTCGAATGGCTAAATCGATTCCAGGGGCATACATCCTGACAGACATCGCAGCCAAACATCCAGTTGTCATCACGGTGTTCAAAGCCACTGGGCATGAGGCTATCTTTTAGCTCAATGGTGAGGTAGGAGATGCATTTTGTGGCATTGATTATAGCCGGCCCTTCAATGGCACCGGTTGGGCAAGCATCGATACAACGGGTGCAGGTGCCACAATGATCGGTACTAAATGCAGGATCAGCTTGCAACTCCAAATCGGTGATGAGCGTACAAAGAAAGAAGAAGCTACCGGTTTGCTTGTTGAGTAAGTTCCCATTCTTGCCCACCCATCCGAGGCCACTTTTCACTGCCCAAGCCCGCTCCAGTACGGGCGCACTATCCACAAAGCCCCGACCTTCTACTGCACCAATATTTGCCCGAATAAAGGCTAAGAGTTCGTTGAGTTTTGGCCTAATGATATCATGATAGTCTTCCCCCCAGGCATATTTAGAGATGAAAGGTGCGGATGAGTTTTGCTGCTGGGTGGGATAATAGTTCATCATCATCGTGATGACGGAACGTGCTCCGGGTACTAATTTGGTTGGATCCACCCGCAGCTCAAAATTCCGCTCCATATACCCCATCTCCCCATGGAAACCCTTGTTCAGCCAGCTTTCCAGCCTACGCGCATCATCATCAAGCCGCTCGGCTTTGGCGATACCACAAGCCATAAACCCTAATCGCGCAGCTTCCTCCTTGATGAGGCGTGCATGTTTCTCTGCTAGCAAATTCACTAGACAAAATTAGCGCTTCGCGAAAGAGAGGAGCGTATCTACTCTTCGAGTAGTCCTGCTTCTACGCCCCGTATTTCCTGAAGTTGGGAAAGACAAAACGGGACCAAATGCGCGGGGACAGCCACCCGCAGGCTACAGAACAATTGCATATCTTGATGTAAAATGGTGGCTTCATTTGTTTTCATTAGGTGGAGCACTGCTCCCAGTGCATCATAGCCACAATCAATCTTAATAGTTGTGGTGACCCAATACGCTTCAACAATTGCCGCATCCAAGGCTATCCTTGAAACAGTGTTGTATGCTTGGATCAAACCGGGAACGCCCAATAAAGTACCACCAAAATAGCGAACGACCACTACCATCACTTGGGTGAGCCCCATGCTGTCGATAGCGGCCAAAATGGGTCGCCCCGCACTTCCGGAGGGCTCTCCATCATCGCTGGCACGAAAAACGGACTGATCAAAACCTAAACGATACGCAACACAATGATGATTCGCTTTAAGATGCTGCCCCTTTAAAAATTTGAGTTGTGCTTTTGCTGCTTCAATCGATTGTATCGGGAACGCAAATGCAAGAAAGCGACTACCCCTGTCACGGAATTCTGCTTCAGTTGGTGCAGCGATCGTTTGATACTTTTTTGGCTCTACCATGGAAGTAGTTTGGTCATGCATAGAAGATTGAATGGCCTCGGAATTGTCCGATCAGTTGCTCAATCCGGATAAAAGGATAAGCAAAATTGCAGCAAGAGAAAGAAACATGCCAAGGGTGCGTTGCCTACTCATTTCTTCTCGAAACATCAATACAGCCGCCAAGGTGGCTACCACAAGGATGCCCATGTTATTAACCGGTATTGCAGCAGAGCTGGGCAAAAAGCCGGCATTCAATAATGCCATGAAGAAGTACATCGAGAAGTAATTCGGAATACCCAACAACAGACCCGCCACCAGATTTTTTGCCCTGATGGGCATCGTCCCCCGCCAGGCTCTATACCCTACAATGGCCGACCCAATGAGTGCCGCACAAGCAAAAGTGTGGGTTAGAAAAGTCGCTTGCCCGCGCGCATCAGCCACAGCCTGGCCTGAGCTAAAGTAGCTCGCCGTGATATAGTTTACTAAAGTATCCAATAGCCCGCTACCCAAAAACAAGGGGAGCAATAACCCTAAATGACCAATACTTTGCTTGTCGGACTTTGTCTTAGCTGTAAAATAAACGGCAGGAAAGGAAAGGAGAATGCCAACAACTTTCAGTAATCCTAGAGAATCTTGATATAACCAAACGGCGAAGGCTACAGGAATGACGAAGCTCAATTTGTTTGCGATGGTTGTGGCCGTGATTCCCGTCTTCTTGGTGCAGTAGGCAATGAAATTGAACACTGATATGAAACCGATTCCCATCACCAAAGCCCAAACAGCCCATGCCTGCGCAACACTACTCTTTGAAATCGGAAAATCTCCAAGAAAGAGACTGCCCGTCAACACACATACCCAGTAGTTGCAAACAATTGCCTGGAGCGCATCAATCCGGAAACGAGGAAACAATTTGAACCCAATAAAAATTAGGACATTGAGGGCTATAGTGAGCAATAGATAAATCATGTATTGAACTATAAGCGCATTCCGGGAACAAAGGAGATTAGCCGATCGCTTGGTTGATAAACATGAAGCAAGTCTGTATCCAGATGCTCTTGCGCCATCAATTCAGCATCCTTCAGTAACGGAGCAGCAAGTCCTTTACCCAAGGTAACTGGTGTATGGATTACTCGTGCTTCATCCCACAATCCGCCGTCAATAAATGCCTGCAATAGTTGTGCGCCGCCTTCAACAATCAGGGAATTATGACCGTGATGTTTCAAGTCCTGAAGCAAATTGGGCAATAGCTTGTCACCAAAATCAGCTTGCTTGAAATATTTCAAACCGGGCTGTTCTTTTTTAGCATTAATGATCCAAGTAGCAGCATCATCCTGCATTAAATGATGGGTAGTGGCCAAGGCTAGGGTTCGGTCTAACACAATCCGTAGCGGCTGCAAGCCGCTACCGGAGCGGTTCGTCAGCTTTGGATTGTCAATAAGGGCTGTCTTGTACCCCACCATAATTGCCGCTTCCTGACGCCTCCATTGATGCAGCAACTCCATACTGAAAGCGTTGCTCAATTGCTTACGAGCGTTGCTCAGTGGGGCAAAATAGCCTTCTGCACTTTGAGCCCATTTCAAGATAATATAGGGCCGGCTTCGCTCCTGAACTGTAAAAAAACGTCGGGCAAGCCACCGTGCCTCCTGCTCCATACAACCTACTTCCACGGCAACACCGGCTTGTTGTAAAATTTCTAAGCCTCTTCCTTGCACTTCTTTATAAGGATCTAAGGTGGCGATTACTACTTTCTTTATCCGCTCTGCGACAATCCTGTTGGCGCAGGGCGGCTGCTTCCCTTGATGGGCGCAGGGCTCGAGGCTGACATACAAAGTTGATTCCGGAATCAAACCACGCTGGGCATCTGACACTGTTTGCAACGCAGCCACTTCGGCATGTACTTGTCCATAGCCCGCGTGAAATCCTTCCCCAAGTATGCTACCCTGATGCACCAATACTGCACCCACCATAGGATTGGGTGAGACTAGCCCCTGACCCAAATAGGCCAAGTCAATTGCGCGGCGCATAAAATCTTCGTGTGTCATGCGAAGCGAATATAATCGCATTCATTTTGCTCACTAAACGATGCATCTTTGCCAGACTATGATCACGCTACGCAATGCTTTTCATTCATTGAACGCTGCGCTCAAAACGCTCTATTCCTCGGGCGAATCCGAAGCACTCGCCAATGAAGCTCTTTTTCAAATCACGAAATTGAACAAATTGCAACGATTGCATGCTGCCGATCGAACACTTAGCGAGCTTGAATTTTCCAATTTTCAACGGTTTCAATCGGCCTTAAAAAGAGGTATCCCAATTCAATATATCACCGGTATTGCAGCATTCTATGGTCGGGACTTCTGTGTCGGCCCTTCGGTGTTGATTCCGCGCCCGGAGACGGAAGAGCTTTGCCAATGGTTACTCAAAGAAAATGGGGATCGTGCTGCTCAAGTTTTGGATGTTGGTACGGGTAGTGGCTGTATCGCCATCACACTCTATCTGGAGTCCAAAGCATTTGAACTGACGGGCATCGACCTGAGCGAGGCCGCTCTTGAGAATGCACTACTTAATCAGGAAAACCTAAACAGTAAAGTTCAGTTTTTACAAATTGACTTTTTGAAAGAGCAAGCAAGGAACGCCTTGCCCAGCTTTGATATCATCGTATCCAACCCGCCCTATATTCCGGTCAAGGACCGTGAGATAATGCACACCAATGTGAAGGACAATGAGCCTGAAATGGCTCTTTTTGTTCCGGACGATAACCCCTTAGTTTTTTACCAAGCACTTGCGGATTTTGGACAGCAACAGCTCAACGAAAATGGACATGTTTATTGTGAAATGCATCGCGACTATCCACAAGCTGTGGCGCAGCTTTTCAGGGAAAGGGGCTATAAAAATATTGAAATCAGGGAGGACATGCATGGGGCTCCGAGAATGCTGAAAGCCTCACGGTAAGTACGTTCCATCAAATTTTTCATTGAGATTGATCGTCCCCATTTCGTCTAAAATACGATTCATGGCTCGTTTGCTTTTACCCCAATCATACAATTGACCTTTTATGGAAGTACTCAGACTGATCCTAGCCTGTTGTTGTTCGCCTTCAATATGAATCCATAGGTCCGTAGTCCAAGTGAATAGATCGGATGGGATGGTAGCATTGATAACAATACCATTTTCGGCAAGATCAATTTTTGCTATCGGCCAACCCTTTTGTGCCAATACACACATACCGCGAAGTATGGCCTCATGCAGGGACAAAGCTAAAACTTTGGTAAGCGCATGGTCCGTGTGAATCCCTAGCTTCCCAAAAATAGGGACGGCAACATCTGCAATTGCCTTAAAAGAAATTCCTCCCGGCTTGAAAATTTTGTCTATCGTACTGAAGTAATCGCCGGCATCAAGGTGTTTTTTTGCCTTTGCGGCAAAATGACGAACTAAGGTCCTTACCTCAGAATTGGCTAATAGCTCAGGGATTGTCTTTTCTTCCTGCCAAGGTTTTGTAGCCTGGTGAGCCGGCGTACCGGTTTGCAAGGCAGCACCGCAATGCGCACAAAAATTTCCACTTGCTTCTTTCCCACATTGACTACAAAACATAAGGCCAACAGTTAAGCAGTTATTTAAAACATAGGACTATCTAGAGTCCAACAGTATTCCGAAAGGCCGGCGGTAAATCGGCAACACTTGCCAACACGAATGTGGACCAATTGTTACCGGTCGTATCGGGGAGTGTGTTAATGAACGATTGTGTGAATTGAAGCGCTGGCCCTACAGGTACAATAGGGAAAAGATGACGCAGTGTTTTCAAACTTACAGTACTGAGGCAACAATAGGGGGCATTACCGGGGATGTTTACGGTGTTCTGAAAGCGTGCCGTCACTAAAAACACGCGACCATTCTGGGCCGATGTGCTGGAATTGGTTTGGGACAAACTACACCAAAACAAATCCAATTTGGAATGAAAATTCATCACATTGGTAGAAGCGTCCAGCATAGTACCACCATAACGACTAAAGGAATGCCCTTTGAAAAAATAGGCCCTTACCGTATTAAAATCCTGAGCCAATGTGCGCACATTACCAGCCCAGTTTCGATCAATACCCACCGTGCCGGCTAGGGTGACAAAAAAATCGTTTGCTGAGGTATAGGCTCCCATAAACGTATTGGGATCCAGGCCGATTACATTATGCCCTATCCATCGGGCGCAAAGATTAAACCCACCACAATTGGTCAGGCTAGTCGTCCCTCTTGCCAAAGCCTCACCAGTAGGATTACCACCAGAACCGGCATCCCAAACCCATTGATTGGCGCCATTCAACCCATACCAATGTACATTCTTACAGAGTTCTTCGGCCAAGGTCGCCGGATTAGCTCCGTAGCGCCACAATTGATTCCCCGGACGTTTTATGATACTTTCTGCAGGGGTGCCGGAAAGTTTCAGTTGCTTCAAAGCAGCCAGCATGGCTAGTTCTGTTGTGTTCATTTGTTGCTCCAAACCGGGTTAAAAGCTTACGGTATTAGAGAAAATAAAGCTACAACTTTTTTACCAAGTCAAACTCTTTACAAAAGCAGACAAGGCTTACACCTGAAACACGCCACCCCGCCAAAGCTTCTCTATCGGTGCTTGGTTGGCTGCGGTGATTCCTTCGGAAATGAGTCTTCGTGTATCCGCCGGATCAATGATTTCATCTACCCAAAGTCGAGCTGCCGCGTAATAGGCACTTGTTTGCCGCGCATAGCGATCGGTAATTTCCTTGAGCAAGGCGGCTTCTTTCTCAGGGTCTATTACTTCACCTTTCCGTTGCAATGCGGCAACTTGAATTTGTAATAATGTTTTGGCGGCTTGCTCTCCACCCATCACGGCTATTTTTGCATTGGGCCATGCATAGATAAATCGAGGGTCGTATGCTTTCCCACACATAGCATAGTTGCCGGCGCCATAGCTATTACCGGTAATGAAGGTCAATTTCGGCACGACCGAATTCGCAACTGCATTGACCAGTTTTGCGCCATCTTTAATAATGCCACTGTGTTCGCTTCGGCTACCAACCATGAAACCAGTAACATCCTGCAGAAAGACTAAGGGGATTTTCTTTTGGTTGCAATTTTGAATGAAACGCGCTGCTTTGTCCGCACTATCATTGTAAATGACACCACCCAATTGCATTTCACCCTTGCCACTTTTCAGCACTTTTCGTTGGTTGGCTACAATCCCTACAGCCCAGCCATCTACCCGTCCGTAGCCACATACGATTGTCTTGCCATAATCCTCTTTAAACTGATCAAAACTTCCGGCATCTACGATACATTCAATCACATCCAGTACATCATAGGGTTTGTTATTTTCAGTAGATATTAGTCCATAGACGTCCTGGATATCTTTTGCCGGTGCCACAGCTGCAATACGGTCAAAGCCTGCATTATGTTGCTCCTGCCCAAGCTTATCCATAATCCTCCGGACTTGATCCAAACATTCTGCTTCAGTATCAAATTTATAGTCGGCTATTCCGGAGATTTCGGTATGCGTTTTTGCTCCTCCTAAAGTCTCGGCATCTACATCTTCACCGATTGCCGCCTTCACCAAGAACGGACCCGCCAGGAAAATAGATCCATTCCCTTCTACCATTAATGTCTCATCGCTCATGATGGGCAGATAGGCACCGCCCGCTACACAGGCACCCATTACGGCTGCTATTTGGGAAATGCCCATGGCGCTCATCACGGCATTGTTGCGGAAAATACGCCCAAAGTGTTCCTTGTCCGGGAAGATTTCGTCCTGCATAGGGAGATACACACCGGCACTATCCACGATGTAAATCACCGGCAAGCGATTCTCCATAGCAATCTCTTGTAGCCGGAGGTTCTTCTTTCCGCTAATCGGGAACCAGGCACCTGCTTTTACCGTATTGTCGTTGGCCACAATCATGCATTGGCGACCGCTCACATAGCCTATCCCGCCCACAGTGCCACCGCTTGGGCATCCTCCTTCTTTTTCATACATCTCCCAGCCGGCAAATGATCCGATTTCTTGAAACTGTGTCCCCTTATCGATAAGATAATTGATTCTTTCCCTAGGGCTCATTTTCCCGCGCTCCGCAGCCTTATCCATGGCTTTCTTTCCACCACCCATCCGAACAAGTGCATGACGTTGATGCATGGCGGACACCGCTAGTTTCATCGCGTCCTGATTTTTCTCAAATTCCAGATTCATGCGGACGAAGATAATCCGAATAGGGAGCAATTTTTACTCAGACTTTGCTTATATCGTTACGCTGACTTATCTGGAACTAGAATTCTAAGCTTTGAAAGGATGGCGTCGCTCCCATTCTTGCCCCTTGGTGCCCAGTCGCTGTTGCACTCTGCTCAATAAATAGGTTACCAATGGGCTCTTCACAAGCAAGAAGGTATTTAAATACTCTGGTTTGCAACCTAAGCGAGCTTTGGCTTCCAGCGCAGTTCTTCCCAACACCAATTCAGATTTTCCCCGACTGATCGCCTGATCTAAGGCAAAGAATAGAATATTGAAATAAAGTTGGTAGGAGTCCTTCAATTCGTAATTGAAGCCGATATAGAACATATCCAAACGGGAAGCACTTTGCCATGCGGATGCAAACGCAATCATCTGATCTTTTTCAAAAATGCCCCAGACGCATAGTGCATCGGAAGCTTGCTTTTTTAATACAGGTAGGTACGAAGCATTGAGCAAGCCAAGGCTTAAGGGCTGATGTTGTGCCACCTGCGAATACAATTCAAAAATCGACTTTGAATATGTCCCAACCTCTTCAGCGTCGAGTTCCCGAACCTGCAGTTGTTGCCATACTTTTCGGGCCTTTCGGAAACGTTGCGCATACTTATGTTTCAGCTCCGCCTCATAATCTTTAAGTGAAGACCATTCCTGCGGAATAGCCATCTTCATGGAGATATCGTTGCGAAGCAAAAGGTACTTAGGAGCATTATGATGGAAATAGTCAACTAAAGGATCCGGCACATCTTTTACCAAGACTGCCTGTGCCTTGCATCGTTCCCGCAAACGATCCAAAACCAGAAGATACCAATCAAACACCTGAAAACTGCCCCATTCCTGGTCATAAAAAACCGAAGCCACATCATGCCGGAACAGATTTCCTGCTACCAATAGCCTAGGATTCCCGATTCGGATAAATAGCAGCCAAATCTTCTTGTAGGCAGAGGAAAGAGTTGTAGTGTTAAGATGGTATGGACGCAGGGAAAGTACCTGAAATGCTACTAGGGCTTTCAGCTTTCCATTTTTGCGTAGGGATACGTAATAATATTCAATATCGGGCAATTGAATGTCGCTATTATACTCTAAAGAAGCTCGAGACAAATAATGATTCGGCGGGAGTAGTTCATCCCAATCATTTGGCAAAGCACTCGTATCATCATACCAATCCGTCCCTTGCAGTGCATCAGTGTTATCGCGGCAAATCATTTCAATCTTTTACACATCAACAGATGCGGAATTCCAACTTCTTCAAAAATTGCACCACTTCCCTCATATCCACAAGCCTCATAGAATGGAATTGCTGTATGCCTTGCATGGAGGACCATCTGTACGACGCCACCATTTTGCCCATAACGTTCTGCCTCCTTCATCAAGGCGCGCCCAATACCTCGCCCTTGAAATGCAGTATCTACAGCCATTTGGCGCACTTTCAGGGTAGCTTCCCCTAGTGCAACCACCAGCACACAAGCCACAACTGAAGCCCCACATATCGCCACAAAAGTTGTCTGCTCCCGCTCTGCAGATAGGTCCTCATCAAACAGTGAAAGCCCAAGCGGTTGTCGCAGCAGCCTATCGCGCAGCATCAATACTTGCTCTTGTAGGACATCAGCTGCATCAATAACCCGGAATGCTATATTATCCATATAATTGTAAAGTTAGCCAAGATGAAGCTCCTCCTACGGGGTAGGACAGAGCAGGGAAAACTCCATTTGCAGAAAGTATCTTTGCCCCATGCCAACTATTTCGCTTCGAGGTGCTGCCATGCCACCCTCTCCCATTCGCAAGCTCGTCCCATTTGCTGAAGGTGCCTACAGTCGTGGTATCAAAGTATATCACCTCAATATAGGACAGCCTGATATCGAAACTCCGCCAACAGTTTTGGACGCAGTCCGGCATGCAGGCTTCAAAGTACTAGAGTATAGTCATAGTGCCGGTATGGAGAGCTACCGGAAGAAATTGGCTGAATACTATCGTCGCAATGATATTGAGGTGAATGAAAATCAGATCATCGTCACTACGGGAGGTTCTGAGGCTATTTCATTTGCGGTAACTGCCTGTATGGATCCCGGTGATGAGATCATAATTCCTGAGCCATTTTATGCAAATTACAATGGCTTTGCGCAAAGTGCGGGGGTTCGAGTTGTCCCTATTCCAAGCGCCATTGAGGATGGCTTTAAGCTTCCGCCTATTGAGGATTTTGAAAAAGTAATTACACCGGCTACCAAGGCCATAATGATTTGCAATCCCAATAATCCCACAGGCTATTTGTATAGTCGAGAGGAGTTGGAAACCTTGCGGAGCTTGTGTTTGAAACATAATCTATTCTTATTTTCCGATGAAGCTTATCGGGAATTTTGCTATGACAACCAACGGCATATTTCCGTTCTTTCCCTGGAAGGTTTAGAACAACATGCTGTAATGATGGATACCATTTCCAAACGTTATAGTGCTTGCGGTGCGCGGATAGGTGCATTTGTTACAAAGAATGCGGAAGTGCTCAATGCTGCAATGCGCCTGGCTCAGGCGCGCCTTTCCCCATCCACCTACGGGCAAATACTCGGCGAGGCAGCTGTGGATTTGCCCGCTGATTATTTCTCCAAAATCCATGCAGAATACACCAAACGCCGCGATGTACTATTGGAACGACTGAACAAGATTCCTGGCGTTTTCTGCCCTAATCCGGGAGGTGCGTTTTATGCTATTGCCAAGCTTCCGGTAGCGGACAGTGAGGACTTCTGCCAATGGTTGTTAGAGCACTTCTCACACAATGGTGCTACCATAATGATGGCTCCTGCTGCCGGTTTCTATGCAACAAAAGGCAAAGGAAAAAACGAAGTCCGCTTGGCTTACGTACTCAATACAGACGAAATCAATGCTGCAATGGATTGTTTGGAAGTCGCACTGAAAGCCTATGCCCCCTCGGCCTAGCCCAATTTTACTCCACTGAAATAAAAATAGCCTGCGACCCCTATTCGCAGGCTATTTGATTATAAAAACAGCCCCTCCATTTAGTGCAAGGATCCATCAGGATCATACACGGTAAACTTCACCAAGTTGCCCACTTTATTACCATAGCACCGATGGTTGCCATAGGCACCTAAAAACTTCAGTTCGTAGGTATATTCTACACCTTTAAATTTTGGCTTTCCAGTCAGCGCCTTTACCCCCTGCTCCCCTTGTTTGGCCGCAGTCGTATTTAATACACTCAACATTCGTTTCTGTAGATCTTCGGGAAGCTCCTCCCAAAGTTCATCCGTCACTTCACCAACGGAACCAACTAAAATCTTTGCAGTAGGGTCGTATGCTTCTACAGGCGTAATATATCCCGAGGCCATAAAATTGTATTTTAAGGTACCAGTACAAGTTTTGCCTTTGTCATATTTAAAGGTTTCAACTTCTGCTCCGTTATAATAGGCCGAAATCTCGTCCTTATTCCCGTACATGGATAAATGAAGCCCAACACGATCCTTCATCGGATTGACGGAAGAATTAGTAATCATCTTGACTTCTTTATTGCACTTGGTGCATTGATACAAATGTGCCCACATGGTATTTGAATTTACGATTTTGAATACTAAAATTAAATTGAATTTCTAAATAAAAAAAGGAAATTTTCAAAGGTGCTAATCTAAGTATAATCAACGATAGATTACACATACCTTGTGTTATTCATGACTATTCATTTCCGAAAAGCATTTTGCAATTTATGACGGAAATCATTCAGAATACAGACTATCGGCACATTCAAGAAACAATGGGTCTAATCCGCAGCGAACATACTACCTTTGCGGAAATTTTCTTTCAAAGACGTATGTTTCGTTCGCTATGGAAGGTAGCTTGTGTCGTACTACTATGCTACACGGTGATTGGAGGATTGTTGATGCCGGTACCATCAAT
>JAFDYA010000052.1 GCA_018267675.1 Bacteroidota bacterium | reverse complement strand
CACAACCTTGTATCAACTCTTGTAGCTCGCTTGCCTGTGAAGTGGTATTATATGCCAAAGCGATGGACAAGTGAATTTGCGTATGATGAATGATACCCTATAAGACGACTAAAAAAGGAAAAGCGTTGGGTATTTTCTGTAAAATTAGCCTGAAACCTAAATAAACCCAGAATTTGCGGTATTCTAGTCTCTAGCAAAATCCGGGATAAATGCAGGTTAATTTAAATTTAGTCCCAAACCGAGCAGAAAATGCAAACCGGGCATTGGGCGATAGGCCACTACTTCGTAGTGCGTATTCCACAGATTTTGAATAGAAAGATCAAAGTTGAGTTTAGGAATGAACTTTTGCAGGGCGTATCCGAGGTGTAGCGTTCCGATATTGTAGGTGGGAAGAACAGCAGATTCATCAGAAGTGATGAATCGCTCGCCAACGAAGGTATTCAGGAGCCTGATGGAGTAATTTTTAAGCCGAACACTTGCGTTAAGATTTCCGGTAAAAGCCGGAGTGTAGGGGAGCTGGCAACCAATACTATTATCATTCACCAAATAAGATTTCGTGGGCGTCGCCCGAGAATATGCTAGCGAAAGCCCAAATTCCCAGTGCCAAGCCCCCATGCGCCCCAGCAATCTATTTTCTGTCTCTAAGCCTCTACTCCATACTGATGCCAAATTGTGTGGTGTCCACACTGCCCCACCCATCCAGATTATCCAATCATCAACTAGCCGTGTATATCCATTCAAACTATGATAGATTAGCAAATTTCTCTTAATCGCCTTATTCCAAGAATAGCCCAATTCTGCACTCCAGCCCTGTTCTGGTTTCAGGCCGGCATTGCCTCCTGGTTGATAATAAAGTTCATTAAGGTTGGGTGCACGATAACTCTTCTGAATACTACCTGTCAATTTCAAATCATGATCTAGGTGAAAAGCTGCACTTACTCCCGGAAGAAAAATAATATCTGCACCAAAATGTTCTGCGCGGCCATTAAGGGCAAGACTTAGTCTATCCCTAAAAAACGTACGAAGGAGGCTACCCGCAAGTGCTACTCTAGCCTGCTGTGAAGCTTCTTTATCCTTAATGCCCATGACCTGAACCGGAGCAAAAAGTAACCATTGGGTCTTTTGTCCGATGTTGCCGGAGCCGCCAGCTTCCGCATAGAGTTGCCTACTTTGTATTGCATTGGACAGATGAATACTGGGATCTTGGTAGGCAAATCTATCCTCCATAAATGCAAGCTTTGCATAGCTATTAACCCTTTGTCCGGTACGATTCCAAGCTAGTAAGACTCTGGAGCTGGCATCGGTCTGACTTTTTACTGACGACGGTTCAAACAAAGCCCGTGGGATTTCCCGTTGATACTCTTGAAGCCAAACATGAGCTGAAATAATTTGTCGGGAATTAATCTTGTAAAAAGCATCTGTCATCCAGCCACCGCCTCGTGAAGCGGCATTACTGGCAACATAGGTACTGCCATCTGCAAGTTGTTGTTCAAAATCATTCTTTGCTAGTTGCCCTACAGCTCGGACACGAATATCGAACCGTCTATTATGCCAAGCAATAGCTAGCCCGGCGTGCTGGGTTTGAAAACTTCCCAGGCCGAGTTGTACCCGACCAGACCAATGATTAGCCGTTGAAAATTGCGCTTGTTTGCTATTCAGTAGTAGGGCGCCGCCAACATTCCCACTACCACCCATAGCCCCTGTGCCACCATATTGAAGGCTCAATGAATCGGCAAAAAGCACCGGCAGTATGGAGATATCGGCAAGGCCTGTCCCAACATTGTTTAAGGGAACACCCTGCCAACACACAACACTTTGCGCTGCGGAGGCCCCCCGAAACATAAGAGTTGCCAAGCTATTTACCCCATAGCTTTTCACGAAAACAGAAGCCGCCTCTGAGAGCAAATTAGCTACACTTTGTTGTTGGTACTGTTGAAGGATAGACGAGTCAAAATGACGTTGCTTCAGGCCGGGTAAGAATGAGGCTTTGGAGGATACTGTGCGCACTCTTTCTGCTTTTACCTCCGCGCCCAATACGGAATCTTTCGCCTGTTGTGCCTTTACAAAAAAGGGAGCACACAACAGAAGGCTTGCAAGGAAAACAAGAAGATTCGGAAAGGATTTCAAGCCACAAAGATGCGGCATCTACCCTAAGAGCACCGTCCTAGCCGGCATTATCTTTCGGTATATTTCAAATGGCAACGGGGAAAAAACTGTATGCCATTCGGTGGCGCGATTATGTCATAATCATGTTGAAAAACTGTTAAAGGCAGAAGTTCGAGTTTGGATCAAATACTATGAGTCGGGAAATGACGTTCTAGATCTTGGTGTGTGAATGGTGAATAGGAAGACGCGGCTATAACTTGTAGTCGCGTTCTTCTTTTTTGGAATAAATCCAATTAACTTGGCAGAGACGATTCCACTTTTCACTTTGCAAAATAGAATTTCAAATTGAGAACAATCCTTTCCTTAGGCTGGCTATTCACTATCTGCTTTGTGCTTAGCTCATGTGACGATATGAGCACACCGGCCAACGAAACGACAGACACTGTTGT
>JAFDYA010000051.1 GCA_018267675.1 Bacteroidota bacterium | reverse complement strand
TGAAGAAAATTAAGATTGATTTCTTCTGAAATGAATTTCCAATTCCAATTTTTAGAAATCAGCGTTTCAAGTTTATCTTTGTATTTGATAAAAGTTTGTTTGAAAACGCCATTCTTACTTTCAGTAATTGCATAAAAATCCCAAGAAAAAGCCTCAATGTGTTCTTCAATGAATTTGTCAGGGAGATTTTTTGATAAGTAATTCCAATCCCAATCTTTGTCTTTGAGTTCTGAATTTGTGAGTAACGAAGTTACAAGTTCCGTTTCTTTGTATGAAAGTTCTTCAAAGTCCCAATTAAAGTTTTCAATTGTTTCTTTGATAAATTCGTTATCAAATCTTTCTGTTAGCGTTGTCCAATTCCAATATTCAGCATATTCTTGAATTGCCGTTTTTATGCTTTCAATCGGTGCTTTTTCCGAAATTATACTCCAAATACTTCCGTCACCGTTTTCACGGAACAATTTAAAAATACTTTTGTCGCTCCAATCAAGTTTGGGATTTTCGGCAAGTTCTTTCCAATTCCATAAGTCAATATATTGTTTAATGTCTTGTATAGAAATAGATTCTTTTTCTGAAAGAATGTGATGATATATTCCTTTTCTTAATAATTCCTCCTTTAATTCAGCATTTTCAGCGAAGTCAATTAAAAATTCAATATCGGGTTTATTAGCACCTGATTTGAAAATTGAAAGCTGAAACGAATTTGAAACTTCGATTTGTAAAGAAATGATTTTGTAACTTATATGTGAGTTGCCTTCATACAGTTCAACTATTTCGCCCTTGTATATGTCATTTCCGAAAAGCTGGAATTGAAGTTTTTGTTTCTTTTCAAAGTCTTTTGATTCTTCAATATCAATCTTATTACAATTTGACAATCTGTTTTCTAAGTCAAAAACATTCTTGAAAGAAAAATCAAATTTCTCGCCCGTGGCTGTTTGGTTTTCAAATAATTCGGTTGTTGCAAAGTAGTATTTGTATTTCAATTTACTTTGTAACGCTTCTTGTCCTAAGACAGTTAGTTTAATTTCTTCCTTATCTATTTCAATTAGGTTGTATTCTGTAAGTCCTTTTAAGTAAATATCCAAAATGTCTTTTTCAGCCAAATCTTGTAAGTTAAAACCTAACAGAAGTCCCAATACTGAAATATTGATTTCATTACCTTTTGCATTGATAATTGAACAAAATATTTCATCAATTTCATTGATATTCTCTGCTTTTCTATACCGAATTTGGTAAGAAGTGGATTTTACAGTCCATTCAAACGGAAATGTTGCGTATGTCGTTTTAGTGCTATCCATCTTATTCAACTGCGTTTTGTAATTCTTCTGCACTAATTATTTTTCCGTTTTTCTGAATGGTCTCAAAAACGTTTTTGTAAATATCTTTTCGGCAAAAATGTTCACTATTTCCAACAACAATCAGCAATCGTCTTGCTCTTGACAAAGCAACATTCAAACGGTTTGGTGATTCTGCAAACCCCAAACTTTCTTGTGTGGGATAACCCAAATCGCCATAAATTTCATCGGGTTGTTGCCCCTGAAAAGATGCAAGTTTATTGCTTCGCACCATTGAAATTATAATGATGTTTCTTTCCATTCCTTGAAACCTATCTACTGTGCTTAACCGAATAGGAACTTCATTGTGTTTTTCTTTCAGCATTTTGTTGATGTAATAAATTTGCTTTCCGTAAAAACTAATCAATCCGATTTGCTTTTCTTCCAGACTTTTATTTGAAAGCCATTTATCTAATTCATTTTTTCCTTCGCTGTTTTTTAAGACTGTTAAAATATTATCAATTGCTTCAATTTCTCCAAAATTAACCCTTGATGTTCCTTCTTGAATTTCGGGTGTTGTTACATCTATCCAAATTGTATGCGTTTCGGGTGTAATGATATTTTTGAATTGTAAGCCGTGGTATCTTGAATCCCATTTGTCAAATGAATTGTGATAAGTTTCTTCTAACGGCAAACCACAATTCAAGCCACCGTCATTTTTGTAAAACTGTGATATTGCTTCATTGATTGCTGGGTGCATTCGGTATTGTGTATCAAAAGTTCCTTTTATGCTTTCATCAATGTTTACAAATAATCGTTCAAATTGCGATGTTTCAAACTCTTTATGGGAAAGCGTTTTAGCTAATTCCTTTTCGCCAATCGAAACTAATAAATCTTTGATTTCCTCTCCGTCAATCATTGGTGGTAATTGTCTGTGGTCGCCCACGATAATTGATTTCTTTCCATATAAAACTGGTAAAGCCAATTCGGGCGGAGTTGCTTTACTCGCCTCGTCCATAATTATCGTATCAAAACTTATGTCTGTGTGGTTGCAATCTCTAAAATTATTTCCTTGATAACTTTCTCTATTGAATACATTCAAATAGGAACGAAAAAATGAAGTCCATTTATTTTCAGAATTTAGTTTCCCGATGGAGCTTCCTGTTGCACCAATCAAATTCACATACTCCAAATATTTGTCAGCAAAAAGTTTCTTGGTCTCATTACTTGGCTTTTGCAAATGGTTTTTCCATTTTTCTAATGCCAAATCAATTTGCTCATTGTCTTGGTTTGTAACTCTGTTTGCAATATTGTTTACCCAATGTGAAACCGTATTGCTTTGTTCCGAATTGCCTTTTTGCCAATCCTCAATAGCATCAAGCGAATAAAAATAGCCTTCTGATTCTAAGTTTTCAGTATTACCAAAACGAATTGGTTTTACAACATTGTTTTGCTCGTTTTTCAATCTGTCAATGGCGTTATCAACTGCAAGATTAGTTTCAGAAGTCAAAAGGATTTTTTGTTTCTGCTCTTTTCTTATGTGTTGCCAAATGATTTCGGCTATTGCAGTTGATTTGCCCGTTCCAGGCGGACCTTGTATTAACGCCAATTCTTCTGCATAAAGTGATTTAAAAACCGCTTGTCTTTGAGATTCGTTTAATGTTTCTGAAAAGAGATTGCTTTCAAAATCTTTCCATTCTTCACTTGTCGTGTTTAATAAATACTCAATATTTTCAATGCTTTTGGCTTTTGATGAATCGTATAAGAATTCTTTTGCGTTGTCGTTCGGCAATTTCGTTTTATCATCATCAAGTTTTAGAACGGTGTCTTCTAACCGTTTAATTTTATCCTTTTCTCCTTTTAAGTCAGGAAAAATGGCTTTTACTTTTTCTTCTGAAACATTCTCTTTTACTTCTTCAATTCGTTCTTCATCAACTACAAAATACAAATCGGGATAATCTACTTTTTGTAATTTCCCTGAATAGAATTTCTCTTTTGGATTGCCGAAATAAAATTCTTCTCTCAAAAGTTTTGAAAGCTTTTCTTCTTCCTGTTCAACTTTCAATTCAAAATTTTCTTCACAAAGATATTTCTCTTGAAACGTGTCGTTTATTGTGTAGTAGAAAGCTTCCGAATCAACGAAGTCGCTTAATTGATTGTTTAATCTTGCAAGTATCTCATTTTTATTACCTGTTTGATAAAATTGACGGAATATGAGTTTCTCTCCGTTGGCAATAAGTTTTGTGTTTAGATTGGGTAATTCTTTTTTCAAATCGGCTTGCAATTCGTGTAAGCCTGTTTCAAATTTTATATTGAATTTGAATTTGTGTTTTTCGCCTCTGTCGTAAATATCAAAGAACGAAAACGATTTGATGAAATTTATTTTTTTGTTTAATTCTTCTTCTATTTCAAAATCAAATGAAACTGTTCTGTGTGTTTGGCTTATTTGGAAATTTTCTCCGTGTATTTCAGCAAACAATTTATTCCAAAATACTTCTTCATTCCTTTCAAGTTCGTCAATTCCTTTATCAAGTTTTTTAAAATCAAATGAGTAGTCTGTTTTATAATAAAAAACAAATGGATTGTCTGGGAAATATCTTTCCAAAGAACGTTTAAGCCTAAATACTTCAAAGCTCAAATTTGATTCGTGCAGTTTATAAAAGTTATTTCCATAATGAAAATGAAGACAATTTTCATTTGGTTTGGGAAGCGTAATTCCTATCTCTTTTAAATTTTCATATTCACGATTAAGGCTTTTCGTATTTTCAAATTTAAAAACTAAACAATGTTCACGGAACGCTAAATCATAGTGTTTTTGAAATAGCTCAAAAATAGGTTGGTGTAACTCTCCAACAGTTGTAATTTTATTCGCATTTTGGACAATGTCAATATTTCTGTAAAACGTAGAAATAAGAAATGAAACCGAAGGTTTTATTTGAAAAACTGCTCCTGCTTTTTCATTGAATTTTAGCCCTTGAATTTGATTGCTTTTTTTCCATTCGTCTAAGGTTAAAAAAATCAGTCCTGAATTTTTGAAATGATAGCTTGTTGGAAGTTCTCCAATTACATTTTTTAATTCGTCTTTGATGTTGTTACCTTGACCTGTAATTGTTCCTTCAATTACAGGGTTTTCATTAAAGTCAATGTAACAGATTTCAGCAAGTTCTTTTAGTTTGCCAAGTTGTTCAGGTGTTATATTCGTTGTGTTTGCAACATT
>JAFDYA010000050.1 GCA_018267675.1 Bacteroidota bacterium | reverse complement strand
TGCCGGAACAACCAAAACTTACGTCTCAATCATCCCAACTGCTTCCTTCCTTTCAAAGAACTTTTTCTACTCTTTTTCCGCCTTACCTCTCTCGGTAAGGGAGCGCAAAGGTAATTGCTTTTTTTAAACCACCAAATCTTTTTTTAAAGACCCTTAAAATGTGCTAAAAACTAAGCTAAGAACTTGTCGCTTCAACAACTATTTTGCTGCTGCGGGGGTGCAAATATAGAACCAATATCCGAGCCACCAAAAAAAACCTGAAATAGGCTTCATCTTTTTTAAAACCTTAACTGAAATCCAGCTAAAATCAGGAACCCTAAAAACCTATGAAACGCGCTCCTGTACTGCATTTCCGGTCAAATCCCTAAATACCTCTTCTAATGAATTGGCCTCCGATTGCATAGACAGAATGGCAAGGTCATTGCTTAATGCCCATTGCATAATTGCTTTGCGCAACGCATCAGGTGCACTCGTTTCCATTCTCCAGGTATTAGCCCCCAAGGCTGTCAATGATTTCAACTCTTTCAACTTTCTAAGGCTTCCTTCTTGCACCGTACCTTCAAATTGGACAATTAGCCCGGAATGCTGACTAGCAGTAGCTTTCAACGCGGCAACAGTATCATCGGCAACGATATTGCCCCTATTAATGATGATTACACGACTGCACATCGCCTGTACTTCCTGCATGATATGCGTGGAGAGCAATACCGTCTTCTCTTTACCTATGGTCATGATCAGCTCTCTAATTTCTACTAATTGATTCGGATCTAAACCTGAAGTCGGCTCATCCAAAATCAACACTTCAGGATGATGAATCATAGCCTGGGCAAGCCCTACACGTTGTTTGTACCCCTTAGACAAAGCACCAATCTTCTTGTGCGCCTCCCGCTCCAAACCAGTAACCGCAATCATTTCTTCGATCCGAGGCTTGGCCAATTTGCCTAATTGATGGATGCCGGCAGTAAACTCCAAATATTCTCTTACGTAAAGGTCATAGTAGAGCGGGTTGGCTTCCGCCAAATAGCCAACACGACGGCGCACCTCCATCGGCTTTGCTTGTGTGTCAAAACCACATACAGACACCGTGCCGGAGCTTGGTGCCAGATAGCCGGTAATCATCTTCATGGTGGTGCTTTTACCGGCACCATTTGGCCCTAGGAACCCGACGATTTCGCCTGCCTTTACTTCAAATGAAATGGAATTGACCGCCTTCTGTGCTCCGTATTCCTTTGTGAGCTGGGCAACTTTAATGGACATAAACGCAAATTTAGGCGGCCTAACAATGGCCTAAGCCTCCAACTTCACAAAAACGGTAAAAAGTATCATAAACCCAGAGTTTGCATTGGTCTATTCCTACTACCTCCAGCTACTTCAACCGATTCCGAAACTCTGGAATTTTTATCAATTTGCCTTGGTGTGGAAATATCCCGGAATTACATCCGGAGTACACTATATCGTTGCGTTAGCTCGCCTTGTCGTACTTGCAGGAAATATTGCCCAGCCGGTAGCTCACGCATATCCACAGTGAACTGAGCAGATTCAGTGCTGAACTTCCTCAACTCCTGCCCAAGAGCATTGAAAAGCACAAACTCTGTTGCTTGCCCAGTATTGGCACGATACAACTGAATCGCGTCGTGACAAGGATTGGGCGCAATCCGCACCAAGGCATCGTTATCGGTGTTCGTTTGAATTACCTGCGGAGCACTATAATTTACATTACCTGCAAGGTCCAGCATCTTCACCCGATATACAGCAACCCCTACCAAGGGCCTACTATCCACCATTTTTCTACTGAAATTCCGGCTGTTGATATCTTCAAACACGTTAAGCGGATTGAAGCTAAGACCGTCAGCACTTCTTTCTAACACCACTGATTGCAATTCTTCAGAGCTTTCAATAGTGCAACTAAGAGCAACCTCTGCCTTCCTTTTGGCTAGGAGCTCCAAGCGCGCAATCCGTATTGGCAATGGATTGTTGTTTGCCCTTACTTTAAAATTATCAATGCTCACGCCGTTGTCTGCACCCGCGTCATCTGTAGTAGTCCATGAAATACCGAAAGTCGCACTATTGGCAATGGACAAGCCGGTGAGGGTGAACGGTGAGACCGTGGTCGTAACAGGCGTACCATTAGTACCGGTACTGCTGCCGCTGAAATCTTTGGCGTCCAAGGTGGCATTTGAAGCCAAGGCACCTGTGCCAGAACAATCCCAGCCGGAAGTATTTGCAAAGCGAAACTGCTTATAGTCCCACGAAAACTGGAGCGAACCAATTGTAGTCCCCGAATTATTCAGGAACGCTACTGAATAGGTAATATCACCAACCGTACCGGAGCGTAATGCGCCAACACTGAAATCGCCACTACTACCATAAGCCCAATAGCCACCTGAATTAGCCGTGCCCGTCCCTTGTCCGCGGTAGGCCGCCGTACCACTAGATGCAGCCGTCCAACCGGAAGGAATCGTAGCATTCAAATTGCTTGAAGAACTCGGGTTGTAACTGTTGAAATCGGTAGTACTCGCGGCATAGGGCAAGGTGTTAATACTGATCTGCGCCAGGAGCGGTGTAGAAAACAAAAAGCTGAAGGCCAAAATCACACGGTGTAGATTCAAGTTCATAAGCTAGATATTTGTTGAAAAAGTGAATAATTCGGTTCCACTCCTTTTTTAAAACAATGACTGTGCCAAATTCTCGTGGCGTATTCATTGTGAAAAAGGGATAAAATCAGCTTCAAACGCCATGTCCATCGTGTGTACGCTGTAGGCTAGCCCTATTATCGGACAAAAAGCATCGTACAATACCACTGTTCTTCTGAGAAAAACAGGCCAATGCCCGCAAGTGTATAGTCGCCAAGTAGGTTGGCTTTGTGCCCTTCACTATTCCACCAGCCTTCCACAATTTCATCAGCATCTTGAGCTACGGCTACGTTCTCCCCAATAAGACTTGCCATAGGAAAGAAAATCCGAGCCATAGAATCCCGTTGCTTAAACCCATCATGACTGATCGGAACGATTCCTTCTGCCATATTAATGCAATGAGTTTGTGCAAGGTTATTCAGCGAATCGCGCATCTGGAACGGAGCCTGTAGGAAAATACTCCGCTTTAGATTGACCAACTCCAATACTTCTTGGCGCATCGTCTTTATCGATACCGCTGATTCTTGCGCCTGCAACACCTGGGAGCCAAACAACATCAGGAAACAACAAAATAGCAACTTTCTATTCACCCCGTATAGCTATTGCAATTCATAACAACCAATATCCGGAAGACCGACTACCCGTGGCTTTTCTTCCAAATCTGTTGCTGGCATCGGACTATACATGATCCCCTGATTGACTAATGGCGAAGCCGGCTGGGGATGAAAATCTCCTTTACTGATATTGACGAATAAAGGATCCAAACTGCCATCCACTCGGGAATATCGTACGGAATTTTGCTGCACCCATTTGGGTATCGTTGTTCCGTCTGTCTTGAGCAAACAGTTTTGAAGCAATACACCGGCAGCAGCATCAGGCATGCTATCAATGACGATTTCTTTCTCGAGCGAGCCAGCAACTACACAATTCCGCATCATTACTTGTAGGGGCGCAGCAATGTATTGTGTTTGGCTAATGAAGAAATAGTTGAGCATTACCGCTACCGGGTTGTCTATATGAGCAATCTTACTATTGCCGTATGTGGCGAAGCTGCAATTATTCAATTCATAGTTTCCGCCCTGAACCAAGGCTAGCGCGGAAGCACCACAAGCATTGAAGAGACAGTTTTCCGCCTTCACTGTGCCACCAAAAGCCAATAAGCCATAGCCCATTGAATTTTGAATGATCACTTTACTTAGGGTCAATTGGCGATTAATACTCCCTGAAGAATCAGGAGACACTTGTATGCTGGCTGCTACAGTGCCTTGAGCGGCATTACCCCCATTAGCAAGGATCACATGCTCTAGGATATTGTCTCTGGAATGTTGCGTGAAATAGATACCACCCCATTCCCCTGGATAGCCCTCATAGCCATAGTAGGAGCGATCTAGCCGGTCGCCTTGAAAGATAATACTATCCGTTTTGGTGCCGACAGCGTTCAAAGTACCATCAACAAATAGCCGCGCATTAGCATGCATATAAATACGACATCCGGCAGGTATTGTGAGTGTTGCCGCAGAATCTACAATTGCATATCCGAAGACGACATAGGGTTTATCCGTTCTCCAAGTCTGGGTCTGGAGCACACTATCTCGGATATAATAGGCGTTTTGGCCGTAAGCGATAATAGGCACTGAAAAATCGGTACCGTTCAAAGTGGCTACCAGCTTATCTTCCACAATAAAAGGAGTATTCGTATTAGTAGGATCTACCTTGACGGTAGCAAACACATAAATACTATCATTCGCTGCCAGCTCAATATCCTTACCATCGCCGGACTTGCCATCCACATTAAGGTGAAATGGAGAAGAGGTACCTGCTCCCAAACGAACAGAGCTAATGACGATCTTTTCGCTTTGCGGATTAAAAATCTTCAGCCCAATAGTTGCCGATCCTAGTGCAGTAAAGACCGTATCAAAAGAGAGTGTATCGGTAGAAAAACGAAGCTCACCTCCACTTTTCAAGAGCTGATCTTTCTTACAAGAACTAGACGCAAACAGCAACGTAAAAAACAAGCAGCTGATGAAAAATACAAATAGTGAACGTACAGAGGAGAGCAGCATAAAGAGGATCGAAATTAGGCTTGCATTCTTAACGGCTAAAACACGAATAAATTTTCCTGCTAAAAAGAACGGACAGCAGGCGCAAATCTACTCCGAGCATCAAATGTATCGCAGGCTTACATTTGCCGACTAATGTCTTGCATTACTTTGTTGTCTGATTTTGGCTTAAATGACCCATCGCTTGCGGTGGCCAAGGCTACTATCGGCGCACATGTACCCGGCAAAACACTAATTGATATTTCACATTCGCTTGTCCCGGCGCTCACCCATCAAGCTGCTTATTTTCTACTATCCTCCTACAAGGCTTTCCCCGTGGGCAGTTGCCATGTCGTGTTTTTCAATGTATTTAACGATCGGAATCCGCGCCTGTTGCTGTGTGAGCATAAACAACACTATTTTTTAGCCCCGGACAATGGGGTTTTGTCACTTGCCTTTGGCGACCAACCAGAAAAGGTGTGGCTAGCCTTTACTTTGGATGAGGAACATGGCTTCAAAGACTGGCTGCAAGAAACAGGCAAGCTTGTTGCTCGCTTGCAGACTTCAGCACCGGCAGATCTTGGACTCCCTACAACCTCACTTACAACAGCACCTAAGCGATGGCTCCCGATTGTAACGGACAATTCTGTGGAATGCCATGTTATCCATATTGATCGATTTAAAAATGTGGTCGCTAGTCTAACGAGACAAGAATTTGAGCGAATCAGAGCCGGTCGGGATTTTGAAATCACCTTTGCCCGAACCGAAAGTGTCACGAAGCTGAGCTCCCATTACAGTAGCGTAGTTCAGGGGGAGAAACTTTGCCGCTTCAATAGTGCCGGCTTCCTTGAAATATGCATCAACGGCACCGGCGCATCGGACTTGTTTGGCCTCAAACTTTATCAGAAAGAAGCTATTGTTTACAATACCATCAAAATTGAATTTTTGTGATCATCCGAGTAGTGAAGATGAATTTTCGGGCGGAAGAGATTGACACCTTCCGTGCTTTATTTGCAGCAAGAAAAGACACTATTCGTGCTTTCCCAGGATGCCAACATTTAGCGCTTTTGCAGGATGTGAATCATCCCAATATTTTCTTTACCTACAGCCATTGGGATAGTGAACAGCATTTGAAACATTACCGCTATTCCGAGTTTTTCAAAGAAACCTGGGGAATGACTAAAGCACTATTTGCCGACAAAGCCGAGGCCTGGAGCTTAGACCAACAGGCTTCACTTTGAGTCCGACTGCATTTGTTTCCGAAAGCAAAAACCCACCAGAACGGAAACCTAAAAGCCCCAAACAATTCAAGACAAAAAAATTCTTTGGGCGCCCGGGCGCGCTATTCGCTGCAAGTCCCCTCACTTGCTGAGGGGACAAGTCCTCGGTTCGCTCCGTTGCACTTCGCGTTCCTGTGAGCTTTTCGCTGCTATCGCTGGCGCAGGCTCGGTGTAACCCATTTTCTAAAAGTATCCGATACCGCTTCTTCAGAATTCAAACCAAAAAGGTCAATAGCCTTTTTTCTTATGACGGCCATTAAAAAAAATAGTGTGTAAAAACTGTTACGGTATGGAGTCATAATTGAATAGTAGCTGGAAAATTGGGCTGAGAAAATCTTTCAAGACAATCGGACTAAGACTATCCAGAGCCAATACGCCAGGCGAATGGGTTACTGAGTCTTGGTGCGTCAGAAAATCTTCCAGAGTCCAGCTCAATAAAATCCTAATGACCATTTTGGGATTCTAACACTGGATTGCTTCGTCGTGCCTCCTCGCAAGGACGGAAAAGGGAGCGCAAAGTTTTCATCGCCGCAAGGACGCCAACCCGGCTCCGGCATTGCGAGCCGAAGGTGAAGCCATTCTGGAAGGAGAAACACCGTTACGGAATAATGGAACGACCTGGAAATTAGATTCAGCCAGCCGACAATAAATCCTAAAAAGAAAAGCGATGAATTCATCGCTTTTCAAATCCTTATACCATCAAAGGGCAGGCTACTTGATTACCAACCTTCGCACATGGCGTTCATTATCGGCATCTATGGTTACAAAATAGTTTCCTGGGCCGGCATTGCCCAAGCTAATGCTTTCGAAAAATGGATTTTTAGGTCTTGTAAATGACCTTTTATACACCTGTTGCCCCATAACATTTAGGACGATTACCGTTGCCCGTTGCACCGGATGCTGACTACTGAAGGAAACATTAAATTCAGCATGTTCCGCCGGATTAGGGAACAAACCAATAGAGCTTACGATACTTTCAGGTGTAATGTTGGTGGGTGCTATATCAATACCTAGCGCAATAAATCCAGCTTGACCTCCTTCATATACACGAAAAGAATCAGGGTGACCTTGAATTATACGATCGACATGATCAGCTCCTGTTCCGCCATAAGAAATATTGACCCCATGCGGATCAGTGCGTGCTTCTTTTCTGAATTCCACCACAAAGTTTTGCTCCTTTGTATATTTAAAACTCCCAATTTCTACAGGGATTCTAACCCAAAGTCCTTCACTATCTGCATGATAAATGACTAACTTCTTAGGGCCGAAAATGGGTGTTACCGCCTTTAAGGTGTCGTATTGAAATTGCTTATTTGGGAAACAACTATCTTTTGTATGCCCCATGCTGACAGCAAATGCAGTATATATTGCAGTATCAGTTGGATCTACACTTGGAATACTTCTAAAATAGATTGCAGAAACATTACCCTCGGGCATTCCCGGGAAAAGTGAAGGAGTATAGATACATTGAATCCTGCTTGCATGATCACCCAAAATGGCGCCGGCCCACAAAAAATACCCGTAACCAACTGTTTTTGCGCTTTCCAACTTATATTGAGGCGTCTGCCCTACAGCATTTTGAGCTACCAGAATAATTCCAAGACATAGAAATAAAATGCGTTTCATGATACTATTTTTTAAAATTTATAGTATTTGAAAATTTGGGACGACGTTCAATTATCCAAAGCAACATCAGGCTGTTTGGCTCCATTTGGTAAACTAATTGTACTGCTATTGCCCGCACCATCCTCCACAAAAATCCCGGCAGCTCCGATGCTCCCTCCGGCAGCTACGTCACCCTCGCCCCATACAATTGCTTTAATATTAGTACCGTTTGGATCAGAAACCATATCACAATTAATAACAGGATCAGTTAAATTTGCCGAAGCGGCACTTATTTCAGAAAACGCCCCTGAGCTCACTACTGTCTGAGCGTTAATACTTGGTATAGTACAAAATAGCAGCAACGCACCATTCAACAATACCGTTCGGATACTACAAAAACGGTGGCGCTTACATGAAGAAATCTGCGGGTGCGCGTTAGGAGTAGCATTGGAGCTTAGCGGAAAAACACATAACGCCCCCCTTGTGTGTTTTGTACCTCTTGGGAATTTTTGGATTTTTAGTCATTCAAGTTACTTTTTTGGGTGAAAAAATTGTACTCTAAAAGTAAACATTAGTTTTTAAAACTCCAAAAAAATAGCCAATTTATTTTTGCTTCATCGCTAACGCATACAATATGCCGAAATGATCGTAGTGCTTCCACTTTGAACTATGCAGAACGCACAATTTCCTTGCTGAGCCGGTACAATTGCCGATAATTGAAGGCACAACTTCCTTTCCCGTGCTGTACGATTTCTTTACCCCTATTATACAACAAATTTTCAGTCACAACTCAATACTGTAGCGGCTTTAAGCCATATCTTTTCAAATAGTCGCTTTTAGAAATAATTGCAAATGATTTTTTTGAGCGGTTGAGGGATATTGTACGGACGATGCAGCTTCGATCTTTTGAGCAGCTGGGTAGGTGTGTGCTGAATGATAATGTTCCTTCCCCGTAGAAGTTATGCATTGGCACTAAAGCTTTCCTTGTGTTTGCTGCTTTTCTGAACAATAAGACTCATGACGATCACGAGTGCGCAGCCCAATAGATTGAGCCACAAATAGGCCATTACATCAAGATAGGCAACAAGGCACACGAGCATTTCCGATACAATAGCTGCAATAAATACGGCAGGACCCGCTACTTTTTTAAAATAAAAAGCTACTAGGAAAATACCGAGGATAGTGCCATAAAAAAGGGAACCTAAAATATTCACTGCTTCAATCAGATTACCCAATTGGCCGGCAAACAAGGCCACCAAGACGCAGAAGACTCCCCAAGCCACGGTAGCCCATCTGGAGGCTAGGAGAAAATGGCCTTCGCTGCCTTCTTTCCTAAAAAATCGCTTATAGAAATCTACGACCGTGGTGCTAGCCAAGCTATTGAGGCCACTTGCTGTACTGCCCATTGCTGCCAGAAAAATAATGGCAATTAGCAAGCCCACCACACCGACCGGTAGGTACTCGGTCACAAAACTTAGGAAGACATAGTTCGTATCATTCGTATCGGCCCGAGCATCCTGCTTTTTCATCAAGGCTTCCACTTGCTTTTTGATCCCCTGCGCTTGGTGGTCGGCCTGCTGGAGGGCTCCTCTCGTTGAATTAATCAGTGCTTCATCGCCTTGGTGTAAGGCCGGTACCAATTGGGTCACAAGCTGTCTTTTCTGCACAAAAACTGCTTGATACTCCCCTTCCAGCTTTTTTAATTCCGGCGCGTAGGTACTTGCCTTTAGCTCATCTAGCAAGACAGGATTGAAGGACACTGGTGGTGCGGTATATTGATAAAATGCAAAGACTAAAACACCAATGAGTAGGATAAGAAATTGCATGGGGATTTTCACCAAGCCGTTCATCACCAAGCCCAAGCGGCTTTGGGCAACAGAACTGCCGGTGAGATAGCGTCCTACTTGGCTTTGATCGGTACCGAAATAAGAAAGTTGTAGAAACAAACCGCCGATGATGCCACTCCAAATATTGTACTTGTCATTGAGGTCAAAGTGTACATCCAGAGCCTTCGTTCGCCCCATTTTCCCTGCAATTTGCAAGGCATCGGTAAAACCAACCCCTTCCGGCAACATCCGCACCACCAACACTCCTGCCAGGGTAAGGCCGGAAAAAATAATGGCCATTTGAAACATTTGGGTATAGCTCACCGCTTTGGTGCCCCCATATACTGTGTAGAGAATGACCAATGTGCCCATGATGAGCGTAGTGTACTGGATAGGTACGCGCAGAATGCTACTCAAGATGATAGAAGGCGCGTAGATGGTGATGCCGGTAGAAAGTCCTCGTTGCAATAGGAACAAAAAGGCAGTTAGGCTGCGAGTCTTGTTATCAAAGCGCCGCTCCAGATACTCGTAGGCAGTATAGACGTTGAGCTTATGAAAGATGGGAATGAAGGTGACACAGAGCACGATCATAGCTAGGGGTAGGCCAAAATAGAACTGTACAAAGCGCAGCCCATCACTATATGCCAAGCCCGGTGCGGACAAAAATGTAATGGCACTCGCCTGGGTGGCCATCACTGAAAATCCTACTTGATACCAGGGCATTTGCTTGTCGGCGAGCAGATAGCCTTCAATATTTTTTTGCCCCCGGCTCTTCCAGATCCCGTAAATTACAATACTGGCTAGGGTGAGTGCTAGCACCAACCAATCGATGCTACTCATTGGAAATATTGGGTAAAGGCGCCTAGAAAAATGATGATTGCCAGCAGTACGGCCAATACAAAAGCATACACTTGAGGCCAAGTCTGGAAGACGGGGGGACGTTCTTCATTAGTTTTCGGCAGTTGCTTTTCCTTCATACTGTTTGAGTGGGAATAGGATGGGACAAGACACTAGTCTTCGTCATCTTCTGTGTGCTGCTCCTTCTGGCGTTCTCGGCGATCCTGTCGTCGGTCCTGCTGCTGTTGCTTCTGTTCTGCTTTTTCCTCTTGTTTGTCTGCTTTCAATTCTGCTTTTTGTGCTGTGCGTTCTTGCTGGGCTTCTTGTGTGTTGTCTGTGCTTTTCAGGTGTTCCAAGGAAAACTGGCTGGTCCATTTGAACAGGTCACTACTCGTTTTTCCACCTGTCTTGCAAGTATTTTTCAGTGTCTTATCTGCGATGGACAGCCGGACATTGTTCCAACCTTCGCACACGCCCGGTGGTGCTTCCAGGCTTTCAAAGCTTCTATCTTCGGGGTAGAAAAGGAAGATATCATAAGCTTGGCTGCCGGTAGCAGGATCGGTGGAGACAAAGGCAAAATCTTTGAAGCCATCAAAATTGTAGTCGGCAGTTTTGATTTGAAAAGTATTGGTACCGGGCTGGGTAAGGTCTAGTTCAATGGGTTCTTGCCCCATCTGCACTACTTGAATCGTTCCCGCGCCGGGTCGATGCTGCACCTGTACCTCGGTGAGGGCATCTACGCGATACTTTTTTGTCTGCGCAGAAAGGGTAATAGTGCAGAGTAGCGCTGCTAGCAACAGGGGGATTTTTTTCAAGAGCCTCATTCCGTGTCGTTCCGTTTTTTCCGATAGTAAAGTGTATTACAATTTTCGCTTTTCAAGAAAGCGGCTGCAGTACCTTGTAGCATCTCTCTGGTCACTACTTGGTAGCGGGAGAGTTCTTCGTTGATGTAGTTAGCATTCCCCATCAATTCATAAAATGCCAGATTGTTGGCTCTGCTTAGGATACTGAGGTCTTCAAACTCGATAGCGGCGGTCACCTTATTTTTTGCCTTCTGTAACTCTTCCGGGCTAACGCCTTCGGCTACCAGTAGTGCCATCTCTCGGGCTACCGCATTATCTGCCTCCTCAATACTTTTCCCTTCCACCACTTTACCTTGGACTACGATGAGCCCGGGATCCAGGGAGCCGGTATGGTAGCAGCTAATGCTACTGAACAGTGCTTGTTCCTTGACAAGACGTTGGTGGAGGCGCGAGGATAGCCCATTGCCCATTATTTCGGTAATAAGGTCGCAGGCATAATACGGCTGCATATTGCGTGCGGGAATGTGCCAGGCTTTGTAGAGTGCGTCCAGTGGCACATCGGCATGAATGGTCTTATGGCGGGCTTCGGTTTGTTCCGGCTCTTGGGGGAGCACTCGGACATAGCGTTCTCCCGGGGGAATGCTCCCAAACCAATGCTCTACAAGAGGTGTAGCTTCTGCAACCGTAATGTTGCCGGCTATGCAAAGGATGGCATTACTCGGGTTGTAATGTTTTTGAAAGAAAGCTTTGACATCGGCTAGGCTGGCATCTTCTACGTGTTTTAGGCTTTTGCCGATGGTCTGCCATTGGTAGGGATGTGCCTTATAGGCTAGCGCCAGGAGGTGTTCCCAAGCATTGCCGTAAGGTTTGTTGATATAATGTTCTTTGAATTCTTCGCAGACTACTTTCCGCTGTACTTCCAGGCTTTCCGGGGAGAAGGCCAGGCTGAGCATTCGGTCGCTTTCCAGCCACAGGGCGGTTTCCAGGTTTTGCTTGGGTACCTGAATGTAGTAGTTGGTGATATCGTTGGTGGTGTAGGCATTGTTTTCTCCGCCGGCCATTTGAAGTGGTTCATCATAGTCGGGGATGTTGATGGAGCCGCCAAACATGAGGTGTTCGAAGAGATGAGCGAAGCCGGTGCGGTTGGGGTCTTCGTCGCGGGCACCTACATCATAGAGCACGTTGACGGCAACCATGGGGGTGGTGGGGTCGGTATGCACTAATACGCGGAGGCCGTTGGACAGTGTAAATCTGTTGAAGCGAAGTTTCATGGACTGCTAAGGTAGGCTGTGGGCAAATGGCTGTGGGCAATGTTGGATGGAAATGTTGCTTTCTCAACAAAAGTTTTAGAATAATGAAACAATTGAAAACGGAGGGAAGGCTTTGTGCATTGGGGTTTGGGCTAGTGATTGTAGTGGAAATCTCCCCTCGACAAGCGATGGGACTTGCCCCCTCAACGAGTGAGGGGGCAAGTCCTCCTCAACGAGTGAGGGGGATTGCAACGGAAAGCGCGACCGCTCCCCGCCGTACTTGCGCTACAGGGTTTCGGCGGGGAGGGGTAGCCCCCAAAAAAGTAAATTGTCGGACGAAAACTGAATGGGCTTTGTGATGGGCGAAGTATCTTTAGGGCATGCCTTTAATTATGCCGGTGCGTGGGATAGCGCCTGAAATACCAAGTGATTGTTTTGTTGCGGAGAATGCGACGATTGTGGGAGATGTGGTGATGGGCTCGGAGTGTAGTGTATGGTTCAATGCGGTGGTCCGTGGTGATGTGAATAGTATCCGTATGGGAGACAGGGTGAATGTGCAGGATGGGGCTTGTATTCATTGTACCTATCAGAAGGCGGCGACGACTATTGGGAGCAATGTGAGTATTGGGCATCATGCACTGGTGCATGGCTGCACTGTGGAGGACAATGTATTGATTGGCATGGGGGCTATTGTGATGGATCGGGTGCATATTGGTAGTGGGAGCATCATTGCGGCGGGAGCGGTGGTGCTGGAGGATACACAAGTGCCGCCAGGGACGATCTTTGCGGGTGTGCCTGCGAAGAAGGTGAAAGATATTTCGCAGGAATTGCTGGTGGGAGAGGTGGGGCGAATTGCGAAGAATTATGTGCTCTATAGTTCTTGGTTCAAAGAAGATTAGGGAATCTGGAAATTCATTTTTAATAAATAAGCCGGCGGGCTTGCAACAACAAGGGTTTGCGCCTACATTTGTTGCTAATTCAGAAAAAACAATCACGCACAAAAAATTTTATGAAGAAAACAATCCTTTCTTTTTTCGCTATGGCTATGGCCGCTACCACTTTTGCGCACGGCGGTGGTAGTTGCTGCACTCCCGGCAATTGCAGCTCTGGTAGCATTTTGCTTTTCGGTGAAGGTTCATACTCAAATTGGAGCAGCAACAACACGAGCAAATTTGGCACTGCTAATCCCTACACGGTGGACAATCCACATGTTCAGTCTTGGAACGTATCTCCTTCCATCGGTGTAAACGTGAACCAATTCCTCACTTTGGGTGTGGACTTCGATTATAAAGGTTCTAAAACCGATTATGACCGTAAGACTTTGAACTTCGGAGGTGGCAATCGTCCATTTGACCGGATTTCTTCTTATGATTTAGGTGTTGGTCCATTTGCTCGGATCACGCATTCTTTGGGCAATCGTTTCTTTGGCTTTGGTCAATTGACTGCTCACTACATTAAGGGTCGTGAGAGCTTCCGTACAGTGACTATGCCTGTAGGTGGCAACACTTTTACAAACGACAATAACTACAAAGGCTTCAATGCTTCCTTTGTACCAGCTATTGGCGTGATGGTAACTAACACAATTGGCCTTACTTTCTCTGTAGGTGGTGTTAGCTACGAGTATCGTAAAAATGACTACAGTCCTTACCTGAATGGTACTACTGCTCCCGGCTCTAACTTTGAAGGCAAATCCAAGAACTTCAATGTGGACTTTGGCAAGCAAGTGAACTTTGGTATCCAAAAAACTTTTGGCTGTGGGCACAAAACTCGTGGTCACCGCGAGCCAATGGATGAAATGCGCCGCATGGACACTTCTGACGATAGCGATTCTATGGACGAAGGCACACAACGCCGCAGCAAGCACCGCCACGAATAGGCTATTTGCTTAAATATTTTTTGAAGAGGCTGCCTCATACGGGCAGCCTCTTTTCTTTCGAAACAGAGGGAAGGCGCTCCTTAGCCCATATTCTGCAATAGACACTTTGCTACGATGAAATGCTACAGTAATATCCGAGTTTCCGCCCGATTGATAATTTCGTAACCTTGCACTAAATCCACCTTTGCGCATACTTTACGCCATCCAGGGAACGGGCAACGGGCATCTCTCTCGCGCCCGCGACATCTATCCGGAACTTTGCCGGTATGGATCAGTTGATGTATTACTTTCCGGCATTCAGGTAGAAGTAGCGGTTCCCTTTCCGGTAAAATACAGGATGTATGGCATGTCGTTCATCTTTGGTAAAAACGGTGGGGTTAATCTGGTAGCGAGTGTACGTAAGCTACGGCTAGGACAGCTTTGGCGGGATATTCGGACACTTGAGGTGCAGCAGTACGATGTTGTGATCAATGACTTTGAAGCTATATCCGCTTGGGCGGCATGGTGGCGAAAAGTGCCTTGTATTGCGCTCTCCCACCATTGGGCAAGTAAACATCGCGCAAGCCCAAAAGCGAAACATCCGGATTGGCGGGGCATCTTTTTGCTGCGCTGGTATGCCCCTTGCAAAAAGGGCTATGGCTTCCATTTTAAAGCCTATGCACCGGAGATTTTTACCCCGGTAATTCGGGAGGAAATCCGAAACATTGAACCAAGCAATCAGGGACACATCACGGTCTATCTGCCTGCATACAGCACTGCTGCTTTACTGCCTGTGTTCCGGCTTTTTCCGGATACTGTGTGGCAAGTTTTCTCCAAACATGCAACGGAAACCAGCATTGAAGAGAATGTGCATACCTATCCGATAGACAATGCCCGCTATATTCAAAGCTTGGCTACTAGTGCCGGAGCCTTGATCGGTGCTGGATTTGAAGGGCCGGCAGAAGCGCTGTTCCTGAAGAAAAAATTGATGGTAGTACCTATGCGCGACCAGTATGAACAGCAATGTAACGCCGTAGCCCTGGCTGCTATGGGCGTTCCTATTCTAAGACGGATATCGCCGGAGCAACAACAACAAATCAAAGATTGGCTGGAGGACAAAACTCAAGCTGTAGTGGTAGATTACCCGAACCAAACTGCTGCCATCATCAGCAAAGTTCTGGAGGATTTCCAGACTAAATAATCGAGGAATTTACCGTTATCTGTTTCCGGCAACATCCGGCTTAAAGCCCGGTGATACACAATCCTACACTGTAAGGGATGATATTAGGGCCGAGACCATCTTTGAAGATGGCATTGATATTATACGATCCGAACACGCTAAAATTGCCATAGCCCAGCCGAACAGTGCCGGAAAAACGATACTTGTCCAAGTAGCGTTTTGTATTAATCTTTTCCACCACTTTCGTCCCATCAACCGTGCGGGTATCCTTTACATGGGCACCCACCAAGATACCGGCACGTAGGCCAATAGCTGCTTTAAAGCCTTTGTTCCGATTGTTCATATTGCTGAAATACCGGAGTTCAAATGGTGCTTCCAAATAAGTGGTATTGAGTTTATACTTTTTGTAATCCTTACTTTCCGGGCGAAAGCTGATCTGCGCAGCAGCCGCACCGGTATCTGTAAGGCCTAATTCCTGATCTTTAAAGTAAATATTAGCGCTGCCTACGCCAACACCAGCAGCAAAAGATAAATGGCTTTTCTGGATGGGAAAATCGTAGCAGATATATCCATTAAACCCGCGTCCGAAGCCGCCTGTCTTCACCGAATCGGGAGCATTAGCCCATGCTTCGTAGGTGAACTGAAGCATCAAGAAATCTCTGGAAGGCTTCAGGATAGCCGCATCGTTGGCATTTTCTGCAAGCTTAAACTGAGCAAAAACGGGCTGTGCGAAGATGGTAAATAGGGATACCAGAACTACGGTAGAAAAAAATTGACGCATAGAATTGCAAAAGGCCGGCAAATATAGGCTTTCGGCACAGCGCAACTTTGTTAAAAGGCTTTATACAAGG
>JAFDYA010000004.1 GCA_018267675.1 Bacteroidota bacterium | reverse complement strand
CTTGCACCCCATGCAAGTGCGCTACCGGGCTGCGCTACGTCCCGAACGGGTAAAAACGGGAGCGCAAATATAGGCTCTTTCCGCTTCCATTTCCTGATTCCTAAACATTTTACTTTCTTTATTGCTCCTATGCTACCAAACACTATTGCCGATGTCATTACGACACTTGAAGCCATCATTGACACTTGTGCAAAGACGAACAATCGACTTGGCTATTTTGCCTGTATGTATCACAAAGTAACTTGTAGAGTAAAACAGGGTATTGACAACAATGAATTTGAAGACAATGCCAGAATGGAAAGGCTAGATGTAATCTTTGCCAATCGGTACATCCTGGCATGGCAACAATATGAGGCTGGACAAACACCCACCAAAAGCTGGGACATAGCCTTCCGTGCAGGCAAAAGCCGACAGACTTTAGTGCTGCAACATCTACTCTTAGGGATGAATGCCCATATCAATCTAGACCTTGGCATTGCCGCTACTGAAGCTGCTGGTAGCGCCGCCTTACAAACGACCCGCTCCGACTTCAATGCCATCAACGGTATCTTAGCACTGCTCACCGGCGACATCCTAGCCAGCATCCGGCGCGTCTCCCCACTTCTTTCCTTGTTGGGCTTGCATGCCACCCGCTACAACTCTATTATCATCCAATTCAGCATCTCCAATGCCCGTGATGGAGCATGGTGTTTTGCTGATGAACTACATGCAAAAGACCCCAAGGCAAAGGTGCAACTCGTACAAAAAAGAGATTGGGCTATTGCTGAACTTGCCAATGGGCTCACCCATGCTACAGGTTTGATGCGGCTCACACTCTGGTTCATCCATCTGTTTGAATGGAAAAATCCACGTAAAATCATTGCCCTCATGCGATCAGACAGCCTACTACGAGTAGTGAAAGCCGACAAAGTAGAACGCTAACTCCCCGTGCGAAACCCCAAGTTGATGCAGCCCAAATACTGCATTGGAAACCTACTACAATACACGGGCAACACAGCACCGAAATACTACTATAATAGCTTAACGCACTAGGTCAGGGATAGCTATTTCGCAAGCCAAGCCTTGATTTTATCCGGCTCCAACTCGGTATAATAAGTCTCTTTCTCCACTACACCATTATTGATCCAAAATATTGCAGGAACAAAGGAGCCTGCCATCTTAGTAAACTCAGGCGTATTGGTCATTAAGGAATGAGGAACCTTAGTCGAATGGGTCTCATCAAAAAACTCATGTTCCAGTTCGTCCGTACCGTTAAGGACTAAATAAATTGGAAATTCCGGGTTACGGCGATGTAGAATTTGTGTCAAGAATGCCGCTTTTTTACAATGAGGGCAAGTGGTACTAAAATAGCAAATGATTTGTTTCCCTTTCCGCAGATCAATGTTTGGCTTTGGTATTCCGCTTTCGTAAAGTGGGGTTAAATCAATGGGCCGATTCACCACTTTACCTTCCCCATGAATAGCGACCGGCTCAATGACAAAAGGTGCAGCAAAGGCTGCCATAGCTAGGGCTAGCGCAACAAACAAATCATTCTTATAACTCTTTCCGGGGTAGAAATACCAAAGAAAAATAACCAGGGCAATCATGACCATATTCTTCATAATTGCAGTACCCGGCTTCATGTAGAGCCATTCACCAAAGCAACCGCAATTGCCTGTATTCCCTCGCTGCATGATCAACAGGCCTAGATAGCCACAGAACAAAAGCAGTAAAACAACCGTGGCTTTATAGGTAAAGGACCGTAAAAAAACATGCGCGGCCAGCCAAAGCCCCAAAAGCCATTCCAAGCCTATAAACAGATGGGCAAGTACCGATGCTGCTGTAAAACCAATTGGAAGAATATCAACAAAGCTCCAGATAAAGGGTTCTAATGTCTGCAATTTACTCCACCCTGAAACGATAAAAACAGCTGCTAAAGCCAATAGGACTAGAACTCCAACTCCCCTACGAACAAGGCCTAAGGTAGAAATTTTGGTCTGGGTCATTTAGAAAAGGAAATGCAAGTCAGAACTATCAAAAAAAACAATCAGGGCAAAACGACCCTAAAGGTACAAGAAGGCAACTGCCCTAAAAAAGGCTGCAATCTTCGTCTGTCTTCACGCCATTCGCTTCTGTATGCGTAGAATGGCTTTCACAAAGGGACTTTGCATTAGCTTTCTTATCTCGAATAGTATAGTTGCGTGAAGTAGAATCAGGGAGGCCCGGCTGCCCCGAATACTTGATACTGCAATGGCAGGTGTATTCCTGAGTGCAAGAGGTGCCTGCGGTGATCACTAAGGCAGCGGCAGATAACATCAAGATAGAACGTAGCGTCATTCCGAAGGTCAATTTGAAATTTGCGTTTAAAGATAGGAGGAAATATCAGCCCTACAAACATTATCTGCATTCCGTGGAAAAGAATCTTTCTTTTCCCCTACCTTCAACTATGCCCGCACCTATACTTTCCATTAGTCCAAACGCACTTTATGACAATTTAGAACTGTTAGCACGGCAGGCTGTTGAGGGATTTATTATTGGCTTGCACAAGTCGCCCTTTCATGGCTTCTCGGTCGAGTTTGCAGAGCACAGAATCTACAACCCGGGAGATAGCCTTCGACATGTGGACTGGCGTGTGTTTGGACGAACTGAGAAGCTTTTTGTCAAACGATTTGAGGAGGAGACTAATCTGCGTTGCTGCATTTTGTTGGATGCCTCGTCGTCTATGCTTTTTCCCCAAAGTAAAGAACGGCTGAATAAGCTGCAGTATTCCTGCTTTGCAGCTGCTGCTTTGCTACAGATGCTCCGCAAACAACTTGACGCTGCCGGGCTTGCCGTTTTTGACGATCAGATTTACTATCAATCTGAGATCCGATCTTCGCATCGGCATTATCAATCGCTTATCGCTCAATTAGAGCAGATTCTGCATCGCAATGCTACGCAAAAATCCACGTCCGCCGCTACTGCTTTACATCAGATTGCGGAGCAAATACATCGCCGTTCGTTGGTGATCGTGTTTAGCGACCTTATTGATGATGAGGAAAACTCAGAAGATCTCTTTGCCGCCTTGCAGCATCTTCGCTACAACAAACACGAGGTAATCCTATTCCATGTAGTTGAAGGGGCACAGGAGCTGGACTTTGAATTTGACAATCGCCCTTATGAATTTGTAGATCTTGAGCTGGGCCTGCGTACCCGTTTACAGCCCGCACAGATTCAGGAGCAATACCGACAAGCCATCCGGAAATGGAATCACGAATTGACTGAGAAGTGCCATCAGTACGGCATTGACCGTGTGCCGGTAGATCTACGTGAAGATGTGAGTTCGGTACTTCAGGCTTTCTTAAAAAAGCGAAGCAAGCTGCAATAGGCCTGGAATTGTGATAGCAATTCTTTGCTTTGAATTGTGCAAGGGGACAATAAGTTTTCGGACTTTGTATCAAGCAAATGTGCTCCAGCCAGGCTCCAGATGATGAGGCCTAATCCTGCTTTCGCTCGGAGTAAAAACTATTGGCTTGCGCCGTACAGGTGAGGGTAAGATCGTTGATGCACACATGCTCTGGAAGATTGGCACAATACCACGCAGCATCGGCAATATCCTCTGCTTTCAGTGCATCAATTCCGTGATAGACCGCTTTTGCTCGGACTGCATCTCCATGAAATCGTACCAGGCTAAACTCTGTCTCAGCCATACCTGGGTTGATTGCCGTGACTTTGATACCATGTGGCAAAAGATCAATCCGCATCCCTTGATTGAGTGAATCCACGGCAAATTTCGTTGCACTATAAACATTACCGTTACGGTAGGCTTGCTTTCCGGCAGTGGAGCCAATATTGATGATATGCCCTTTCCTCCGCGCCACCATGCCGGGGCTGAGCGCCCTAGTGATGTACAAAAGGCCCTTGAGATTGGTATCAATCATCTGCTCCCAATCATCCAATTTACCTTCCTGTATTGGTGCCATGCCCGCGGCTAATCCGGCATTGTTCACCAAGACATCAATCGGTAAACCATTAAGACGCACAATGGCCGCGTGTACGGCATCCTTATCCCGAATATCAAAGCACAGATTCGTCACGCTACAGCCAAAGCGATGACTTAAATCCTTTGAAATCTGCTCCAGACGCTCGTTCCGCCTTCCGGCCAAAACTAAATCACAGCCACCGGCTGCAAATTTTTCAGCAATTGCTTTGCCAAATCCTGATGTAGCACCGGTGATAAAAATAGATCTACGTTGCATTGAAAATAAAACCTTG
>JAFDYA010000049.1 GCA_018267675.1 Bacteroidota bacterium | reverse complement strand
ACTCAGGAAGATAAACAGCCAAATGAGCATACTCAACAAAGCCGGAACAGGGTACATCGGCATGTTCCAGGGTCTCCCCTGCTCCCGCCGATGCCAAGCCACTACACCAATAGCTTGCGCAATAAATTGTACGAGAATCCGCATCACAATGATTGCCGTAATCACGTCTTTCATTTTGAAAAGTAGCGAAAACAAAAAGCCAAGTGCACCAAGAACCAACAAAGAAATATGAGGGATGCGCAAGCGGGGATGCACCTTGGCAAATACCGGAAAGAACAAGCCTTCGCAGGCAGCTGCATAAGGCACGCGAGAGTAGCCAAGCAATACCGAAAATAGGGAGGCTAAAGCGATACACAGGACAAGCCCGGTTGCCACTAAAGCAGTCGTGTGATTGTAGATTTTCTCAAAATACAGGCTAACCACAAAATCTGATTTTGCAACTACTTGCCAATCCAGATTCCCCAGAACCATTGTTTGCATTAAAAGATACAAGACAGTAATACCAGCCACGGATATGAAGATGGCTCTGGGAATGTTTTGCTCCGGTCGTTTGATTTCCGAACCCAAATGGCATACGTTATAGTATCCTAAGTAGGAATAGACGGCCTTTAACGAAGCTTGCCCCAGGACCGCCGAAAACAAAAACCGAAACGAACCATCCGGCAATACGGAAGGCAAAGCCTGAGCTGCATTGAAGTGCGGAATGCCAGAAAGAATCAACCATATTAAGGTGCCGCCGGTGATGCACCACAAGACCACAGAGATCTTCCCAATACTCTGAATATTCCGGTAGAGCAAGATCACCATCAAGATCACTAAAGAACCACTCAGCATCTTGGGGCCAACAGCAGTATCTCGGAAATGCCCCAGACTACCCCAATCAAAATCAAAGGACCCAAAAAGATAGGCACCTATCCCCTGCAAATTCACGAGATACTGAAAATAAAGGGCGAAGCCTATCGCCGCCGATGCCACGACCAGCGGGGCTTGTATCATGGTCTGCCAGACAAACAAAAACGACATCATCCGGCCACTTCGTCCGGGAAATAATTTTTGAAGAAAAACAAACGATCCACCCGCTGCCGGCCATTTAGCACCCAACTCTGCCCATACACAACCATCCATAAATGCCAAAAACGCCCCCAACAACCAGGCAGCAATACTCCATGGCCCCGCCATTAGCGACACAATCGTGGATAGGACGACAAATGGCCCAATCCCCACCATGTCTATCATGTTTATCGCTGTGGCTTGGGTGAGCGATAATGATCGGGATAATGAAGTAGAAGTACTCAAGGAGTATTGATAAAAAAGTTCAAACTGAAAATTGTTTCAAAACACTAAATAACATCATCGCAAATCATTCTTAAAATGATGTGTTAGACAATTGAAAAATTCAAGAGCCCTGCCCCTTTCGTTGCTGCCCGAATAGCACGATACCTACCCGAGATGCTTATCTTCGTGACCAGCAAAAATTAAGCACATTTTTTATGAAGAAATCTTTTTTACTTATGCTTGCAGCGGCAACAATGTTGTCCTTTTCATCCAATGCACAAGGCTTGAAGTTGCCGGCACCCAGTCCGGAACAAACACTAACACAAGCTTTCGGCCTGGGTCAAATCACCTTAGACTACAGCCGCCCATTAGCTCGGGGTCGGGTTATCTTCGGTGACCTTGTTCCCTATGGGGCCATTTGGCGTACCGGTGCCAACGGGACAACCAAAATCACCTTTAGCGATGATGTAACTTTTCAGGGTCGGCAGTTGAAAGCTGGAACTTATGGCTTATACACCATTCCCGGAAAGACAAGCTGGGAAGTGCTGCTCACCAACGACCTTAATCTTGGTGGCAATGTGGCCAAGTACAATACCAATAATGAGGTGCTCCGAGTGAAGATAGAGCCCGTGTACCTTCGGGAAAAGGTAGAGTCCTTCACCATTGGTTTGGATAAGGTGGACGCAACTTCTGCTACACTTCAATTGTCCTGGGATCATACCCTCGTACCCATCAGCATCACCACAGAAATCGACTCCAGAATCACTAAGGATATAGAAAAGGCCATGTCCCCCAAAGACACTCGGCCTTATTTCCAAGCGGCCAATTATTATTATGCCAATAATAAAGACCTGCAACAGGCCTTAGTGTGGAGCGAGAAAGCAATTGAACAGAATCCAGCATTCTATGTTGTCCACCTCAAAGCAAAAATCCAAATGAAATTGAAGGACTACAAAGGGGCTATCGAGACTGCGGAGCGTTCTAAATCTTTGGCACAAGAAGCTAATAGCGGGGACTATGTACGCTTGAATAAAAAGCTAATTGCTGAAGCAAAGAGTAAACTAGAGCGCTAGTAAATAGCCTTCATGTCAATTGCCGCAATGCCTTTGGTGTTGCGGCTTTTTTTTGTGTGCGGCATTCGTCTGAACTCTAGTTTCCTTCAGCTAAATTTGCCTGAGGAGGGAACAGTTTTTTGCTTCATTATTTTGAAGTTAGCCGTGCCCCAATCTTGCTCCAACAATCCAAATAATGGCCTACAATTCGCTACAGTCTTGCCTTTCCGACTTAGAACGTCATGGGCATTTAGTTAGAATTAAGGAAGAAGTAGATCCCAATTTAGAAATGGCGGCCATTCATCTCCGAGTACAGGAAATGGGCGGCCCCGCCTTACTTTTTGAAAATGTGAAAGGCTCCAGGTTTCGCGCTGCCTCCAATATTTTCGGGACAATGGAACGAAGCCGTTTCCTGTTTCGTGATACGCTGGAACGAGTACAGCATCTGGTCCGGCTCAAGAATAATCCGATGGCTGCGTTCAAACATCCCTTGGATAACTTCTCCGTTGGCCTTGCCGCCTTGAAGGCTTTGCCCAAAAAGAATCCGAGGACGCGACCGGTACTTTATCAAGAAATTGCCTTGCAGGATATTCCGCAAATCAAGCATTGGCCAATGGACGGAGGGGCCTTCATTACATTGCCCCAAGTTTATACTGAAGATCCCGAAAAGCCGGGCATCCTACATTCCAATCTGGGTATGTACCGAATCCAGATTTCCGGAAATGAATATCATGCAAACACCGAGGCGGGACTGCACTATCAACTCCATCGGGGCATTGGGGTGCACCAAAGCAAATGGAACGCATTGGGGAAGCCGATGAAAGTAAGTGTTTTTGTGGGTGGGCCACCAGCACATACACTTGCCGCAGTGATGCCGCTTCCAGAGAGTATGCCAGAGGCAACGTTTGCCGGAGTGTTGGGTGGCCGACGTTT
>JAFDYA010000048.1 GCA_018267675.1 Bacteroidota bacterium | reverse complement strand
GCTCCTTTTTTCCCCCTACACCTAGCCGTGGTGGCGTGACAGACGATCATGTTTATGTAAATGAACTCGCCCGTATCCCCACTATCGATATCATCAACCTTTCCCAAATAACCAGTAGCGGATTTGCACCCCATTGGCATACCCATGCCGACAATATGGACATTATCAGCAAAGAAACCCTTACTGCCGTCGGACAAACCCTGCTCCAAGTACTTTTTGAGACAGCCCATCCCTAATTTTTTCAAGCCTTTTCCGACCTCGTGAAGCCAACCGTACCTACGCTCCGCTATAGCACGGCTATCCTGATCATTCTGGCCATCTTAATCGTGGATCAGCTTTCCAAGATTTATGTCAAGACCCATTTCTATCCCGGGCTTGCCGGGCAAATTGATGTAGCAGGGGATTGGTTCAAACTCCATTTTCTAGAGAATGAAGGCATGGCGTTCGGGATGAAGATTAGCCAATCTTACTGGGGGAAGTTAGTCCTCACCCTTTTTAGATTAGTGGCTGTGGTCGTTGGGTTTTTTGTACTCCGGAAGATTGTAGATAAAGGCTATACCCGCGGTCTCATTATTTGTGGTGCACTCATCCTGGCCGGTGCCATGGGCAACCTGATTGACTCTATTTTTTATGGGATGATCTTCTCAGAAAGCTCCTACCACATGGCTCAATTTGTGCCCTGGGGACAAGGCTACGCTCCCCTTTTTCACGGCAAAGTGGTGGATATGTTTTATTTCCCCATCATCCAAGGCACCTACCCGAATTGGGTTCCCGGCCTGGGTGGAAAGTCGTTTGAATTCTTTGAGCCGGTGTTTAATGTAGCCGATGCGGCAATCTCTACCGGAGTTTTAGTACTCATTTTCTTCCAAAAGCGCCTGATGAAGAAGCTAGAGGTGGAGCAGGGCAATGTGACCGTTTGAAAAAAGGTTCGTTTGTGTTTGGCGACTAGCTACAGAATTTGGTATTGTTTTTGTTTTGGTTTTAATGCTTTGATTTATTCCCTTGTATTCAACTAATGGTATTAGGGCAAATTAATCCCCAAAAGGTCGTTAGCCTATTTTTATCATGGTGGTCTTTAGAAAATTGAGCTTAAGGCTATTATTGGATAATGTATTCGTCACGTGGTACAATAACGGCTAAGGGACAACCGAGTAGGAGTTCGGATTTTACCCTACATTGTTTTTTTAATTCTCGTTGTTAAGTTCGTATGAAATACCGTTTATTCTTATTTATTTTTCTGTGCCAATGCTTTTCAGTAGTCTCAGTAGCGCAAGTTTCCCATGGGAAAAATAAGCCGCATAGTTTGGTGAAGTTTAGGGGAAATGTAATTCAATTTGGCGAGGGCGTGGATTTACCTATGCTTGGAACGGGAAAGAAGTCTGCACCCGTGCTCCAGTCTTTGAATGGAGAACGCATCTACAACTTGAATTCTTTTGGTATTAAGGAGCCGGTTCTATTGGGTTTTAAAGGGACGTTTTCGGAATATATATTTGCTGGAATAAAAGCAGAATTTGATGCACTTCCGGATGGGATATATTCGTTGCCGATCGTTAACTTGGTCGTGAATAAACAAGGAAAGCTCGGTTATTTTGACTACCTTCAACTGGTTAAGTTGAGTGATCAAGTACATTCCATACATTCAGGTGATGTTCAAGATCAAGAGGACAAAGGATTCAATTCCGGTGCTTCAATCTTAGTGGATAAGAAACAAGAAGTTGCCATATATAGAAAGCTGTTTAAAGTATTGAGCGCAGCAAGGTTTTCAGCAGCAAAACTAACTGATGGCACTTTAGTGAATTGCCAAATATTCGGGGAAGATTATTCTTTAAATGGGTTTGTGCAGGTGGTGGGACACAAATCATCTCGCAAAGAACTTAAACCAAAGTTTTAAGCTATAAATAGCCGTTCTCTCGAAAATTTTGAGCTTAAATCTGCATATTTAATTTTCATATTTATCGCAGTACACTGACGCTCCTATTGAAGACTCCCCGATCTGTTTGTACTCGTAGATAGTACAGGCCATCTGGGAGTTTTTCTGTCGATAGGCTTAGCGAATGGGTCCTATTAGCGTTGCCTTGAAGGATTCGTTTTCCGACACCATCGTACAATTCGAATCTTGAGATCAAACCAGCTACTTTAATATGGATAAATTGTCGTGCAGGATTTGGGCTGAATTCAAGAAATTCTTGATCGGCAACATCTGGTATTGCTGTGCTGGCAATATTTATGTTTGCTTTGAACGTATCATTATCGGCACATTTTTGTACAATGAGCTTTACCTGAAAGCTGCCGGATTTTTTGTAAGTATGGGTAGGATTTTTTGTGCTGTCTAGTTGGCCATCACCAAAGAGCCAAAGGTATTTCAGGCCGTTTTTGGAGGTATTGGCAAAGGTAACACTCGCCCCAGTGGTGGTATAGGTGAATCCGGCTTTCAATGAAGGGTAGAAGCGATACCAATAGGCTAGACTATCATAGACCACTGCTTTTGCGGCAGTCTTAATTGTATTATAGTCGCTAGAACCAAGGCCCGGATTGAAGTTGACCAAGGCCGGATTTTTTTTGAAAAATATGGAGTAGAAACTACAGGCTGCTGCATAGGTGCCGGCAAGTGAAGGATGGCTTTCATCGGCATCATAGAGTTCAATTCCCGGATTAGCATTCCGTAGTTTCCTCCATACACGAGCCACCGGGCTAATGACAGCATGGTTGGTATCTGCAGCAATTGTGTATCTAAGTTGGAGCATACTGTCCATGCCCAGATAGGTACACAGTGGTGGAAAGAAGCCACAATTCGCAGCATCACCATTTTTTCGCCCCCAAGTCATGTAAAAGACTGTCTTTGCGCAAGTGTTTTTTAGCTTCACTAAGCTGTCCAATTTTTTGGCAAATGGGTAGAAATCAAATTGAACTTGCCCCTCCGGAAACGATGGTAACTGGCTTTGTTCCTGCAAGACCACATAATCCCAATTGCCCTGGTTGATGAGGCCGAGTGTAGCAGGGTTGTTGCAGTGCTGCTCCAGCGTTGCCCCTCCGGGTGTGCTCGAAGCCGTGATTAGTTTATCACCTCCGGCCACCGCCATATTCCCTACCATACTCGGGAGGTCATTCACAAAAGTGTAGCTATTGCCAATAAAGAGTACCCGAAGTGTGTCTCCTGCACGGGTTAAACTGGGAGTAAGTACGCAAAATGAAGCAAGCAATACCGAGTAGAGAAATTTAATTCGCATGTTGTTTTTATGTCATGCAAATTTACGATAGTTAGGCTTGCCGACTCCGTCTGTTTTTCATGACAATAGTAGTTTTAACTTTTGACATGAACTGACTACAAGAGCCTACATCATTTGCTTCGCATGCTTCAGTACACCGAGGCTTGGATCCAAGGCGATAGCGGCATCACACAGTTTTTTGCCATCCACATCTTTGCCCATCTTGATGTAAGCCGTACCAATTTTATACAATGCTCGGGCATTCTTGTCGTCCATTTTTAGGAGCTCATCCAGGTATTTTATAGACTCTCGATAGCGACCGCCATGATAACAGATATCAGCAAGGGTATTGAGCAGCCCAATGTCGCCCGGGCGCCGATCCAACATGCCATTCAATAGTTTTAGTGCTTCGTCAAACTTTTTTGCATCGGCCAGCGTATTGGCCATGTTGATGTAGAATTCATCACTTGGCTTATAATTGAGATCTAGAGCTTGTTGGAAATATTTTATGGAAAGCTCCGGCTGGAGTGCAGTAGCGCAAATCAGTGCTAGTTCATATACCCGATTGGCTTGCTTCTGTGTGTCCAATTGAAGTGCCATTTCATAATACGGGATAGCAGCTTTATAATTTTCTTCCTTCACTAAGATACGACCAATGAAGTAGGGGGCTTCTGAGTTTTTAGGATCATCTTTTATGGCCAGTTTTAGATGCCGTATTGCCAGTCCGTAGTTTTGCGTTGCATAGTAGCTCCTGCCCATCATCCAAGATGCAGCCGCAAGGCTAGGAACTTGTTTCTGGATTCCCGGAAGCTTTTCTATTACTTTCCCAAATTGACCAAAGTCAAAGTAAAGTTTCACCAATTGTGCTTGGGTGCCAAAGTTATTCGGATTAAGGAGTGCCGCTTGTTCTAGTGCTTTTACATAAGGGCCCATTCGGTGCATCTGTTCACAGACCTCAGCGATGGCGAGTTGGTATTGCTCATTTTGTGGGTTGGCTGTGGCCGCTTTTTCATAAAATTTCCATGCAGATCCATATTGCCGCAAGCTTTGGAAATTCTTGCCTTTAAGGTAATAAGCTGCTGCGCTATCCACACTAGCTGCTTCGGAATTATACGTCCCAAACATACTGCCAATAACAAAGCAAGAAGTAAGGAGCGCTTTCAAGGTTTTTTTATGCATGAGCACTAGTTTAAAATCTACAGCCATACTAAATGGCGTTTTTGTAGTAAGTTAAATTTAGTACCTGCTTTTTTTAAAGAATATACATTTACTACCAATTAACAAAAAGAGGTAGCAAGCAGTAGTAGCACAAAAAATACGTTTGTTAAATGGAAGTTGCCTTGCCAGAAAGCAAGATTTTGTAGCATTTAGGCTACAGCAATTTCTCGTTCAAAAGCGGATCCTACGGAGGGTACGCAGTTGATGGGTTCGCATTTTGAGGGAAGTACTGATGATCCCAGCAGGGTCTATTTTGTCAACAACTACTCGCCCGGCACTATCCGTAGCGTGAAGAATTGTATCGGAGCTAAGCAGGATGCCTACGTGGGTTATCTTACCCAGCTCATTGTCGAAAAAGGCCAAATCTCCAGCTTGTGCCTCCTGCAGGAAATGAAAGTCCTCCCCAAGAAGAGCTTGTTCCGAGGCATCTCGTGGATATTTCTTCCCACACAGCTTAAGCGCCATTTGAACTAGGCCACTACAGTCAATACCGGCGGCACTGCGACCACCCCAATGGTAGGGAGCGTTTAGGAAGCTTTGTGCATTGGTAACAAATGAAGCAGCTGAGGATTCAATTTTCTCCAATTGCTCTTTTTTCCCCTTGTACTTACCTTGAAATAAGGAATTGGCCGGCAGTTCCTTGGCTTTTTTTAGGCAGTCAAGCTCGGAGCCTGCAGGTAGCCATATTTGTTGATGTTCAAGCCGTAGATGTCCTTGATGGCTACTGGCAATGATGTGGTTTTTTTTGCGAAATTGAGCGGGACTTATAGTCTGTAATTGGCTCATTTTGCACCAACCTTCGTAGCCATCCCAAGCCATTCGGATCTTTGCCCAGCCGGATTGTTCTATGAACTGCAATACCGCTAACCGCTCTCCAAAAAGTATTTGGGATACCTGCTCCGAAGTATGAGCGGGGCTTTCCCTAAGCGGAGCAATACTCACACTGCATACCGCATAATGATGGATGATTGGCATTCTGCTGGAAGAGGAATTTTTTCTCGGTGGTGTCCGGGCAAATTTAAGACGAACCAAAACACTTCCAAAAACTCAAAAGCCATGAATACCTATATTTTACTACCTTCGTGGACTATGTCCGAATTGAATTTTGGACCGTTTTTTTATTCACCTTTATTCAAACAGATTTTTTACTCACGATAATATGTCATCTACTATACTCGCAGTAATCATTGGTATTGTTGCGTTATTAGCCGGAATCTTTGCCGGCAAAGGGCTTTTTGCCAAGCAAGTGAAGCAAGACTTGGAACTAGCTGATAAAGCAGCCTCAGAAGCAAAACAACTCATTGAAAGTGCCAAAGAACAAGCATCCGAAATCTTAAAAAATGCTGAAGCAAAGGCCGAAACTTTTAAGGAAAAACGTGAACTGGAAGCCAAATCACGATTCCTTGATCTAAAACGAAAACACGACGAAGAAGTAAACACCCGAAATCAAAAGGTTGCCGAAGCGGAAAACCGAATAAAGCAGCAATCTCAGAGCTTATTGGATAAGACGGCTAGCCTGCAAAAGCAGGTTGCAGAAAACGATTCAATAAAGGAACGGCTAGAGCGCAATGTGGAACAAACTAAGGCTAAGCAGCTGGAGTTGGATGCGCAAAAAGAAGAGCTGGCGAAGCATCAAGAACAGCACATAAAAAGCCTGGAAAAGGTGGCGCAACTGACCGCCGACGAAGCAAAACAACAATTGATTGATGCTGTCCGCGAAGAAGCAAATACTAAGGCTATGGCCTACGTCAATGAGCGGATGGAGGAGGCGAAGGCGGAAGCTAATAAAGAGGCAAAGAAAATTGTAGTCAATACAATTCAACGCTTAGGAACAGAAGTGATCATTGAAAATGCAGTGACTGTTTTTAATTTGGAAAGCGATGAAATAAAAGGGCAAATCATTGGTCGGGAAGGACGAAACATTCGAGCTCTAGAAGCGGCCACCGGCGTGGATCTGGTAATTGATGACACCCCAGAAGCCATTGTGCTTTCCTGCTTTGACCCCATCCGTAGGGAAATAGCACGGCTCTCCCTCCAAAAATTGACCCAAGATGGTCGGATTCATCCAGCTCGGATTGAAGAAGTAGTTGAAAAGACCAAGAAAGCCTTGGGCGATCAACTTATGGAGATTGGCGAACGTACCGTCATTGAATTGGGTATCCATGGTATGCACAAAGAATTGATTCGGATGATTGGAAGGATGCGGTTCCGTTCTTCTTATGGCCAAAATCTGTTGATGCATAGCAAAGAAACTGCCAACTTGTGTGCTATTATGGCAGCCGAATTGGGAATGGGGCAAAAGGCTATAAAACTTGCCAAAAGAGCTGGTCTGTTGCACGATATCGGAAAGGTGCCGGAAGAAGAGTCCGAACTAAGCCATGCATTGCTTGGGGCTAAATGGGCAGAAGAATATGGCGAGAATCCAGCTGTAGTCAATGCTATTGCAGCTCACCACGAGGAAGTTGAATATCTCTATGTGATTTCTCCACTAGTACAAGCTTGTGACGCGATAAGCGGTGCAAGGCCTGGCGCACGTCGGGAAATGATGCAAAGCTATTTGCAGCGGCTTAAGGACTTGGAAAGCACAGCCATGGCGTTCAAAGGTGTTGAGAAGGCTTATGCCATTCAGGCAGGTAGAGAGCTCAGAGTGATCGTAGAAGCAGATAAAGTGAATGACGAACAAAGTAGTGCAATGAGCTACGAAATCGCCGAAAAAATTCAGAACGAAATGCAATACCCAGGACAGATTAAAGTGACGGTAATCAGGGAGTTGCGTTCGGTTAATATTGCACGTTAAGCTAGATTTTTAAAGTGAACTAAGTCCGAACTGATGCCGAGGTTCGGACTTTTTTTATTCCGCTTTTTGGAAATTGTCGGCTTGCTTTTTGTGCGCCTAGCGGTATCATGGCTCAGACTAAAATCGTGATCATTGGTGCCGGTTTTGCCGGACTGCAGGTGGCGCAACATTTGGTGAAAAGTGATGCGCACATTACTTTAATCGACCAGTACAACTTCCACCAATTCCAACCGCTTTTTTACCAGGTGGCTACGGCAAGGCTGGAGCCAAGTGCGGTTTCCTTCCCGCTAAGAAAGGTATTTCAACACCGCAAGAATGTCCACGTTAGGGTGGCTCAAGTGGTCAAGGTGGACTGGGAACACCAAAAGGTGATCACCACAACCGCCGGAGATTTTGACTATGATCGCTTGATCATTGCTACCGGATGTAAAACAAATTACTTCGGGAATGCCAACATAGAACGACATGCGTTCCCGATGAAAAGTACCACAGAAGCCATTGCCCTGCGCAATAGAATTTTACTCAATTTCGAAGATGCGCTTCGTGCTTCGGAAACTGAGCTGCAGGGGATCATGAATATTGTCGTAGTTGGCGCAGGCCCCACAGGTGTCGAAACTGCCGGAGCCTTGGCAGAAATGAAACGAAACATTCTTCCTAGGGACTATCCGGACATGGACTTTTCCAAGCTCAATATCTATTTGATTGAAGGCGCAAACGCAGCTCTTGCCAATATGAGCATTGCTGCACAACAAAAGTCAAAAGAATACTTAGAACAACTGGGTGTCCAACTTTGGTTGAATACCTTGGTCAAAGACTATGATGGCTCTTTACTTCAGTTTACTGATGGGCGAACGCTGCCAACCAATACGCTGATTTGGGCTGCAGGTGTCACCGGTAATATTCCTAAGGGTATTCCGGAATGGACAACTGTCCGGGGAAATAGGATCGCTGTTAATGAATTTCACGAGGTTAAGCAATTGCCCAAGGTCTATGCCGTTGGCGATATTAGTTATATGGAGACGTCAGCCTGGCCCAAAGGACATCCGCAGCTGGCCAATGTGGCAATAAATCAAGCCAAGAATCTGGCTTTTAATTTTAGGCAGGAAGCCAAAGGCAATGCCCCGCGTGCATTTTTGTATAAGAACCCCGGTACTATGGCCACCGTTGGGAAAAGAAAAGCTGTTGTTGACCTTCCAAAATTTAGTTTTCAGGGACTTTTTGCTTGGCTCACCTGGATGTTCCTACACCTCATGCTCATCTTGAGTGTAAAGAATAAACTGATGATATTTATCAATTGGGCTATTGCTTATTTCACCAATGATACCACACTAAGACTCATTTTATTGCCCACCAGAAAACAGGTGGAATTGAGCCGAGAAGAAGCCATGTTACCCGAGCCGGAGGAGTCGTAGTCTTGGTTTTTTTATATTTTTTCGTAAGAAATAGCTTGCCATTTTACAGTGTTGGAGAGTAGTAAATCAATTCACTTCATTTGGGTTTGAAAACCGGAATGATTCCCTATCGGGTAGTCAGTGATGTAGTGCAGGAGGATTTGCAACGCTTAGGGTAAAGCTGCTTTCATTATTTCTACAAATGACCAGCTCTGACAACACTCATGTTTCTTTCTGCACTTATTAATACGTATCATCATTTTCGAAGCGGACAGAATATAGTTTTGGCACAATTATAGTTTTAAGAAATGAATAGAATTTCAATATCATCTGTCGCTAAGTTTCGGAAAGGCTTCATGGCTGGCTGTGCAGTACTCCTACTACCGTTCTTTTTCGGCGCTTGTAAAAAGGGAGAAAGTAATGACACTCCGAAGGAGCGTGTCGGCTTGGTATATGTGGCAGAGGAGGAGTCGGGCAGTGTTTCGGTGATTCATTCCGGAACTAACGAGGTTGTTCGCTCGATTTCAATTAGTGAACCCGGGACAACCATGCCGCTTATGCCTCATAACGTACAGGTAGCTCCAAATGGCAAGTCGGTTTGGGTTTCCGCAATGGCACATCATATGGGAATGGTAGAACAGGTTGTCGTGCTAGACCCCAATCGGGGGGATAGCGTCCTTAAAAGAATAAATATTGGCACTAGTCAGCACCTTGCTCATGTTGTTCTTGACGATAGTTCTAGGTATGCATACGTCGTTGCAGGAGATGCTAGTCAGGTGGTTAAAATTGACGCTCAGACCTTCGAAGTGGATACTCGGTTTATCTTGGGAGGTGGCCATAATCCACATGGCCTACGGTATCATGATGGTTTCCTTTATGTTGCAAGCATGGGTACGAAAAGCTTAACGATCATTGATGTGACCAATGGGAAAGTAAAAGATGTCTTTTTAGGCGGCTCAGCCGTGCAAACAGCAATTGCACCGAATGGGAAATACGTTTATGTTACCCTTTTTGATACCAAGGAAGTGGTGAAATATGACATCCAGAATAAGACGATTACGAGGATTCCCTTACCACCTGGTGCTTTAGGGCCAATACAGCTTTATCCTAGTCCGGACGGTCAATACATGTTCGTTTGTGATCAAGGTGAATTGAGCAATCCCTCCAATAAAGTTTATGTCCTGGACCTCAACAATAATAAAGCAGTGCAGACCTTTATTGTAGGCTCTGGCGCACACGGCGTTGTGCTGAGTGATGATGGTGTGCTTGCCTTTGTAACGAATAGTTTTTCCAATTCAGTATCCGTAATTGATCTAGCAAAACAGACAGTCAGAAAGACAATCTCGGTTGGTGAATCGCCGAATGGTATTAGTTACCGAGCACTTTAAGCTGGGAGGTATCAATTCGGGGGAATAGTGACGAAGCAACTCCCTCAACCCAGATTTTGCAGGAAACTGGTTACTGTAAAATCTGGGTTTTAAGTATAAGGAAATGGAAGACGAATTTCCAGAATGCAGAGAATATTTTCGGGTTAGTTAAGCGCTAATAATCTTTCAGCAAAGCAGGGGCGCCAATAGAGACAACCCGTGCCTAAAACCCTACATTGAATCCAACCCGATAGTCCAGCCGAGATACATAGGGGCTGTATTTATCACCAATCAGGTCAAAGAGAAGCATTGCTACAAAGGAAGAGTTGGCCGTGATGGGCTGCCGGAATCCTCCGCCAACGAGCACCGCATTACTTTGATATTTTCGTTTGTAAGATTGTATTTGCCCGCTACCATTCGGGTCATAGCGCACATCTGTGAAGCTTTGGAAATTGCGCTCTGCACTACCTTGGACGAAGAAGTTTTCATAAACTACATAGCGTGCCCAAACACTCGGAGTGAGGATGGATGCGTTGTAATCATAAGCAGTCTGTGCCCCTGTATTAGGGTCATTGATGAGGATGTAATTTTTGGCAGAAATTAATTGGTAGCTTAAGCCTAGACCCGCACTAAGCTTGTCTGTGATACGATACCCTAGAATAGGCGATACACTAAAGCCGAGTACGCCCTGATCCACCTGAAAGCCAATGCCACCACCAAATACAAGTTTAGAAACATCAAAGCCATTGTCGGCTTTTTTCTTCATTGGGCTACGTCGGCCACTGCTATTATAGACAGTCTGAGCCTGACTTGCAGTAAAACAAAATAGAAAACTGAAAGCCAAAAGGAGCGATGCTTTTTTCATAAAAGAAAAGAATTAACGCACCAAAAGTACGCTAAGTATATAGCGGGGAAGCTTTACCGTAAACTTTGGGAAACGTTAAAGAGCTATGACTAGAAGTCGCGTTTAATTTCGCTAATGTTCACCTTATCGTAAGGGTTTTGTGGCACACAGTTGGTTTTCTCGCCCGTAGTATTGTATTTGATTAATACGCCGAGACTATCCTGCTGGTAGTTGGAAGCCAAGTTGATCGGTTTTACAAAAGTACCATTGGACAAACGCAGCAAATAGCCACAACCATTGGTGGTCATATCACCACCATAAATCACTAGCGCATGTGTGAAGCCATCATCGTATTTTTTGCAGGAAGTGGTACCGAGTACAAGAATTGCAGAAAGGATTAGGAGATAGCGCATGGAGGAAAGATGAAATAGTGTTGTTGTTGTTGGCGGACAAAAATAAAGTTGATTGTGAAGATATAAAAGCCTTTTCGGTTTTTGGTATTTACACTGAAATAAATGTTGCGGCTGGCAGGGGAAAGTGGCTACTAATAGGCGGTCATTCCTTATTTTTTCTTAAGAGCCGGTGTTTGAAAAAGAGGCCAAAAAGAAGGCTTCCCAACAAGCCGCCGACTGCATCTGCTAGGGCATCCCAGCTATCGCCGCTTCGTCCGAGTATGGGAAAGGCGTATTGCAGAAATTCCACCAACACACCAACAGCAGCCGATATTATTGTCATGCTGAGTAGCCAAGAGAGACGACCATCTTTGGGAATGGCGCGAAGCCAGAGCCAGGCAAAGCCTCCAAAGAGGACAAAGTGAGTCCATTTGTCCGCAAAAGGAACATCGGTCTTGGGTAGTTCTTTTCCCGGCCATAGGCACGCAATAAAAATACTGGCCGTCCATAGGACGGCCAGTCGAATCGCCCATTGGTTGTGCTTTCCGGGCATTATTTTCTGAATCGATTAGTTGATATGATTTGCATAGGCTGCAGCATCCATAAGGTTGCTCACATCGCCGGGATTCGCCAATTTCATCTTCACCATCCAGCCCTTTTCATAAGGGTCTTGATTGACAAATTCAGGATTGGCTTCTAATGCAGGGTTCACTTCAGTCACCGTCCCTGCAAGCGGTAGGAACAAGTCGGAAACTGTTTTCACAGCTTCTACCGAACCAAAAACGTCACCCTCACTCAGAGCTTGATTGAGTGCGCTGATGTCCACATACACGATATCCCCTAGTTCGTGTTGGGCAAAATCGGTGATGCCTACCGTGGCTATATCGCCGTCGACGCTCACCCATTCGTGGTCTTTTGTGTATTTCAGGGATTCTGGAATTTGCATGATTCTGGAGTTTTAATTTGTATTGAGTGCGTAAAAATAATCGATTGCAGCATGGGATGGGCAATGATTTTGGCAACTATTCCAAATGGATAGTCCAAGACGAATTAATACTGTTTATCGCCTACCCATTTTTGCATCTACTTTGCCCTTTTGAACCTGCATGTCATTTACGATGTTGATTGTTTCGGAAATGTAAATGTCTTTTTGAAGGTTCTTAAGCCAGGTCTTGTTTTTCGCAATGGTTGTACTGTCAGCATCTATTGCGGACAGGTCTTCCTTTAGGTTAACGACAGGTATTGGCGTAGCTTTCTTTTGCAGTTCATCCAGTTTCTTGGATAGTGCAGCAGCGTCATCCAGCTCTTTTTTGAAGGTGATTTCGTTGAGCGAATAGACATTGTCGTCTCTTTGTTTTTTGAGCTTCTTTGCACTTTCTGCGATGATTTCAAATACCGGATTTGCAGTTGTCCGTTTCTCAGATGCTGCTTTTAAGAATGCAGTGTTTACATCGTTGACCGGTGTGTATTGAGCCGGCGCAATTTCGTCCCAAGGCATAGCTGCTTTGTCTTTCCGCTCGCCCATGTCCAGCTCACTAAAGGCATCGGGCAGGATAATGTCGGGTGTAACACCACGCAATTGTGTAGATCCTCCATTGATTCTGTAGAATTTCTGAACCGTCAGTTTTATGGCACCAATGGGCGGCTGTCCCACCATTTTCATTCTTGTTACGGGATTCATGAAGTCGCTAAGCTCAATCACTTTTTGTACCGTGCCTTTGCCGAAGGTGGTTGTCCCCACAATAATTGCACGCTTATAGTCCTGCATGGCAGCTGCCATGATCTCAGATGCAGAAGCAGAGCCGGCATTCACCATGATCGCCATTGGCCCGTCATAAAGGGTGCCATCTTCCCGATCGCTTAGTGTAGAAGCAGGAGCATTGGCACTTTTTACCTGAACCATCGGGCCTTGGTTCACAAAGATGCCGCCCATGTCCACTACGTCGGTAAGGCTACCGCCGCCATTACCGCGAAGATCTAGAATGATACCGGTAACCCCTGCATTTTTTAGCTTGATCACTTCTTTGGCTACATCATCCGCACAGCGTCGTCCATTGATGTGGTTGAAATCGGCGTAGAATTCGGGCAGATAGATATAGCCGACGGGGCCGGATTTGCTTTTAAATACGGCACTCTTAGCAAAGGTATCATCAAGTTTTACCTCACCACGAATAATTGGAATTACTTTGATGGATCCATCTACACTTTTCACGGTGAGCCGTACTTCTGTGCCTTTTTCCCCACGTATTTTGTCCACTACATCCTCAATTTCGTAGCCCATAATGTCCAATGGTGCGCCACTGCCTCGCGCTACTTTTAAGATGATATCACCGGCTTTTAGTTCTCCTTGCTTCCAGCAGGGTGAGCCTGGGATAATCATCACAATTTTTGTCTTACCATCTTCTTCTTTTAGCTGTGCGCCTATACCATAAAATGAGCCGGACATAGCAATTTCAAAGTCTTTCTTCGTCTTGGGTGCGAAATAGTCCGTATGCGGGTCTTCGCAATTTGCAATTGTGTTTACATAAAGCCCAAAACGCTCGTTGTCGTCAAATTGCCGGAGGCGCTTAAAGAATCTTTCTTGGTTTTTTGCAATACTTTCCCTTGCCTCTTGTTCCAATTGTGCATCGGTTTTTTTGACCACCTTGGCGCTGTCTTTGTTTGCAGCTAGTGCGTCGCGGTCTTTTTTCAAATCAATGTATCTGCTGAGGCAACGGTACTTGAGGTAGAGCCGCCAGCGCTCTTTTAGCGCAACTTCGCCATTGGGCCAGGGTAGCTTGTTTGCATCCATTTCAATGGTTTCATTTTTGGAATAGTCAAATGGGCTGCGCAGGATTTCTTTCTGAAAACTATCTGCCCGATCCACTACGGTATAGAAGAGTTTATTGAGCCGGTCAAAAAACTCGGAACTACCCATTTTTAACTCATCGTCAATGTGGAATTGTTCGTCTTTTATCTTGTCAATGTCTTGCTGGGTAAAGAGTTTGCGGTCATAGTCTAGGTTGTCCAGCATTTTATTATAAATGGCTTTGGAGAACGAATCATCTACCGGACGTGGGGAGTAGTGCGCATTCTGTATCGCGTTCATCACCGTACTGATAATGACGGATTTTCGCTCGGTGCTAGCAACAGCATCACTATCGTCAGCATTAATATATTTAAAGGAGAAGAAGCCCGCTAAGGCGCCCACAACTAAAAGGGGAATCAGAACCTTCTTTTTCATGAATTGTAAGATACCGGTAAGGTGAATCATAGGGGTCAACTGTAGGTTGATGGGCGTTAAAACCTTGACAAGATATTCTAATAACGGGGGAGGGAATGGGGGATTCTTTGCCTGCGACAGGATGTAACTTGCAGGCGTATGAATACAGAATCGTTGGAGCAAATTGAATTAGCAGATTGGGGCACGATTGAATACGGGCAGGCCTGGGACCGTCAAGAAGCCCTATTGGCGCAACAGTTGCAGATCAAGAAGGAATGGAACAATACGCCGGAGCCGGAAAGGACAGAGCGCCCCAGTACAGCACATCATTTGTTTCTTTGTAGCCATCCCCATGTCTATACCTTGGGTAAAAGTGGGCACATGGAGAATTTGTTACTCAACGATACTCGTTTGAAGGCGCTTAATGTGAGTTTTTATAAAACGAATCGTGGTGGCGATATTACTTATCATGGCCCCGGGCAAATTGTGGGTTATCCGATGCTCGACTTGGAAAAGTTTTATACCGACTTAGGTCGTTATATGCGTAGTTTGGAAGAAGTTATTATCCGGACTTTGGCTCATTATGGAATAGTAGGAGGAAGGCTACCCGGAGCTACAGGAGTTTGGCTGGACCCAGATGACCCGAAGAGAGCTAGGAAGATTTGCGCCATGGGCGTGCGTTGTAGTCGTTGGATAACGATGCACGGCTTTGCACTTAATGTGAATACCGACCTCAATTATTTTGGTCATATTGTGCCCTGCGGTATCGTGGACAAAGGCGTAACTTCTATGTACAAAGAACTACTCCATGAAGTAAATGAAACAGCAGTAAAGGCAATTTTGATTCAAGAGTTTGCCAGTGTATTTGAAGCTCAAGTAGTCTGAAAGGATGCTGCCTATTTTACAAAAAATTTCAAAAGGAAAGCGGCAAACAGAAAGGATAGAATCGCAAAGACAAGATAACGGAAACGGGCACCCCATCCGGGTTTTATCCGTTTTCGGAGATAAAAGAAAATGTAGTACACGTATGCTACCGGCAACAAGATGGCGATCACCTTAATCATCGGGCCTTAATCTTGATTGCGCTTCTTTACCATCGTAAGAATTGTGGCAATTGCTACCGTTTCACCTGTTTGGTCATACACATCCACGAGCCATTTCACTATACCCTTTGCTATATCCTCTTCACTCCGTTTTTCTTGACCAATTTTTTCTTTCACGGTGAGCCGGACACCAATTGTTGTACCGGGATAAACCGGCTTTGTGAACCGTGCTTCATCGATGCCGTAATTTAGAAGAACAGGCCCTTTTTTAGCATCAACAAATAGCCCTGCTGCTTTTGATAGGATAAAATAGCCATGAGCAACGCGGCCTTCAAAAATGGTTCCCTCAAGAGAAGTAGCGTCCATGTGGGCATAAAAATTATCCCCGCTTACATTCGCAAAGTTGGTGATGTCTGTTTCCGTGACTGTGTGTTTCGCTGTGATCAAGGTCTCACCAATCTCTAGGTCTTCAAAATATTTTTTGAATGGATGGACATCCGTTTCCGTTTGCTTGCCATATTGTTGATAGACGTTGGTGATTTTTGAAATCGTAGTCGGCGTTCCTTGAATGGCGGTTCGTTGCAGGTAATGGAGTACACCTCGCTTTCCTCCCATCTCTTCCCCACCTCCGGCACGACCCGGCCCGCCATGGATCAGCATGGGCATTGGAGAGCCATGCCCGGTACTTTCTTTAGCACATTCTGCGTTCAGCACGAGGATACGACCGTGCATTAGGGCTGTGCCGAGTACAAAATCTTTTGCCACCCGATCATCAGCTGTTATTATGGAGCATACCAAAGAACCTTCCCCCATCCTGGCAAGCATTATAGCATCATCCAGAGTGTCATAAGGCATAATGGTGCTCACCGGGCCAAAGGCTTCTATGCTATGCACATCTTTATTGTCAAATGGGTGCTGGTTGAGAAACACAATAGGAGGCAGGAAGGCACCTTTATTCTTGTCTGCTCCTTTCACCTCGAATTGATCCAAATTCCCAATTACGATTTCTTGGCTTTTCGATAATTCGGCAATGCGTTCTTTCACTTCTTCCCGCTGTGTTAAGCCGGCTAAAGGCCCCATCCTTACACCTTCCAGGGCAGGGTCGCCGATGGTGGTACTGGCCAATCGCTTGCCCAATGCAATTTGTACGTCCTTTACTTTGTCAGCCGGAACAATGATGCGGCGAATGGCAGTACATTTTTGCCCGGCTTTCGTCGTCATTTCACGGACTACTTCCTTAATGAAAATATCCCATTCCGGTTTGTCGGGCGAAACATCAGGGCCGAGGACACAACAATTCAAGGAGTCGGCTTCCAGATTGAAGGGCACATTTTGTTCCAAAACTTTGGGATGGCTTTTTAGCATTCTTCCCGTACTGGCAGATCCCGTGAAGGTGACAATATCCTGATTTTCTAAAGTATCCAAAATGCCCCGCGCTGAGCCACAAATCAGTTGCAGCGCGCCTTCCGGCAGAATATCACTCTTAATAATCTCTTCAAACACTGCCTCGGTCAAATAACTGGTGAGTGTTGCTGGTTTCACAATTGCCGGCACCCCCGCAAGTAGGTTTACTGCGATTTTTTCCAGCATACCCCACACCGGGAAGTTGAAGGCGTTGATATGAATGGCCACTCCTTCCCGAGGCACCATAATATGATGGCCAATAAACGTATTGTTTTTGCCCAACTTCACAGCATCACCGTCCACATAATAGCGTTCATCCGGAAATTGCCGCCGCAAACTTGCATTAGCAAAAAGATTGCCGATCCCTCCTTCAATATCCACCCAGCTATCGCTTCGGGTAGCACCAGTTAACGCAGAAATAGTGTAGAAATACTCTTTGCGCTCCATCAAGTAAAGTGCAAGTGCTTTGAGCATTCTGCCCCGCTCTTGGAAGGTAAGCTTGCGCAAAAGTGGTCCGCCAACTTGCCGTGCATAATTCATCATGGCGCCAAAGTCCAACCCATCCGAGGAAGCGGTATAGATGGCTTCGCCGGTAATGGCATTGTGTAGGGTTTCACCGCTTTTTTCTGAAATGCGCCAAGCGCCTTCTGCGTAATTTTTTAACTGTGGAAGGGACATAATAATGTTGCTCATAAAGTGGAGCGGGACAAACTTACGAAAACAAAAACGGGGCTTCGTCGGATATCCGAATATGGCATTGCGCTACCGCTCCAAACATTTAGTTGTATCTACCTTTAAATAATATACTGAAATGCTTTTCGCTATATTGAGTAATTAAATAAATTTCAAAAAAATTTTTGTTAAAGTACGCATTGTTTTACCTTGCTATTTGTTTGTTTAGTCTTGTATGGATTCACTTGTTTTGAATTTATATCCAAACGGCATGAACTTTAAAACCTATATAGTCGCAGCAATTTTTGTTTGCCCGCTGACAACATCAGCGCAATACCGCGGTGGTAGTAATGATGGGTTTTCAAATGCAAGCTATAGTACCCAGAATGCAACACCAAATATTGCCCGAGGAGGTAGCAATGATGGCCATTCAGGGGTGCTCGTCTCTAGCCAGAATGAAACACCCAGTATTTTTCACGGTGGCACCAACGATGGATTTGCTTCAGGAGCAACACTGAATCAAAACAGGAACCCTTCAATTTATTTAGGTGGCACTAATGATGGTTGGGGAAGTACATCAAACAGTAATGCTAACCTAAACCCTTCAATTTACTTTGGCGGTGCCAATGATGGTTTTGCCCAAACTGTAGCGACTGCACAGAATAGTAATCCGGAAATTTATTTTGGCGGGGTCAATGACGGCATGGCCACACTGACGCCTGCTGCCAAGCAAAATGGCTCCCCCGAGATCTATACCGGCGGTGCCAATGATGGATTTGATATGAGTATCAAGTTGCGTCAAAATTCATCCTTTCCGCTACCGATAAGTCTTTTGAATTTTAGCGGCCAATGGTTTAATGATGATGCGCTCATTTCTTGGCAGGTAAATTGGGCGGAGGGCTTGGATCATTTCGAATTGGAACGGAGTGAGGACGGTGGCTTGAATTATTCCTTAGTTGCGACAATTGCACCGAATCCTGATGTTAGCCAATTGGATTATCGCTTCACGGATGTTCGGGCGTGGCAGCTTCCTACTGATCTGCTTTTGTATCGTTTGAAACTAGTAGAAAAGCAAGGCAAATTCAGCTATTCCGGCATCGCCAAGCTGAGAAAAGATAAGGCTGCGCCTGCATTTGCAGCCTATCCCAATCCCACTAGCGGCAGGCTGAGCTTGGTCTTGATGAATGTGACGGACTATTCAGCCTACAGTTACCAAGTTAGTTCCCGAGATGGGAAGCTGCTCTTGCGTGCTCCGGTGACCGGGGAGAAGACCGCAATTGATCTAAGCCGAAATCCTGCAGGAGCCTATATTCTGATGCTTTTCAGTAAGGATATTCCCGTACAATATTTCACTATAATTCTAAACCAATAACTAATACTACTATGAAACGTTTTTTACTTCTTATGCTCCTTACAATTGGGGCTACCAGCTTCAGCTATGCAAACAATGTTCAGGTTTCCAATGTTAGTATCGTTAATAATGGTCCGGGTGACATCACGGTGAAGTTTGATCTTTCTTGGGAAAATAGCTGGCGGGTCAACGTGGGGCCGGCGAATTATGACGGGGTTTGGGTGTTCTTTAAGTATAAAGCTCCTGGGGGACAATGGAAACACATAAACCTAACCGGAAGCGACAACGTGATACCCTCTGGTTTTAGTGTTTATCAGACCAGTAATTTTTACAAGACCGGTGCAGTGATATATCGTAGTGCGGCAAACCTAGGGACGGGCAATATATCCGTGACCAACATACAGTTAGGTGTAGTGAGCAATTTGCCCTATGATATTGATCTTAAGGCTTTCGCAGTTGAAATGGTTTATATCCCTACGGCTCCTTTTCGGCCTTTCCTAGGAGATGGTAATGGAACGCAAGAGTCATCGTATGCATTGCATTATGCGGATAATACAGCTACAACAAGCTCAGTTATACCTATTACGTGTGATGCAAATAGTTTAGACGATGCAGAGTTGGAAACTGATGGTATTTATGTGTATTCAATCGATACGATACAAACTACCAGTCCGCTCGGAAGTCTTGATCCTTTTCCTACTTTTAAGAACTTTTGGTGTATGAAATATGAAATTTCTCAAGCAGGATATCGTGACTTTTTGAATACTTTGGATTCATTACAGCAAAGTAGTCGGGTAAATATGGCGGTTACAAGTGCAAAGGGTACCAATGTTCAGGGTGCAAGTGCCTCCAGTTTTGGATACTATATTGAGATAGCCAAGCCGGCAGTTCTTGATACACCGGCAACATTTGGGCTTGATGGCAATGGTAATAATGTATTTGATGAAGCATCAGATGGCGAATGGAAGGCTTGTAGCTATCTAAATTGGATGGATCTTGCAGCCTATTTAGATTGGGCAGGACTCGCTCCGATGTCGGAGATCGGCTATGAGTATATCTGTCGTGGTGCAAGCTCCGCGGGCGCAAATGCAGCAAATTTTGGTGAATTTGCTTGGGGTAACAATAAAATCACATCGACTGCCTTTGCGGTGTCAAATGCCAATACTGCAAATGAGTATGTTTCAAATAGCTCGACAACTCTTGGGAATGCGGTTTATCTTTCAACAGCTTCAAATTATGTATTAAGAACCGGTGTGTTTGCAACAGCTAGCTCAAACCGAACCACTAGTGGAGCAAGTTATTATGGGGTTATGGATTTGAGTGGTAATGTTGAGGAGTATATGATACATTTAGGGAGTGTTGCCGGGCGGTCTTGTAAGTATGTACCAAATGGAAATGGCGAAATTGCTGCATCTGGGAACGCAAAGCTGAGTGTAGGAGGGGCGGGCTTTTGGCCGGGAATGGAGGGTAATTTTACTACCTCGAATACGACAACTTGCTCCGGCACCTGTGAAGTTTCTGGTTCTGCTGGAATCCGACTTCGCGGAGGCGGCGCATCCTCAACGAGCAGTGAATTAGCCATTTCAGATCGGAGTGCCGCCTTTACCCCCACCGCACGCACTCTTTCTCGTGGCGGACGTGGAGTCTTATATAACCGGTGATTTTTTTTATAGTTGTGATTATGTTGGTCACAACGCAATATCGATAGTTTACCAAACCTATCTGGGTTTTACAATCCTCCACATTTCTAGTAGATGTGGGGGTCTTTTTTATCGATTCCCATTCCAAATAATAAAAAGTACTGCAACCACAGCTAGACCCAAAATGAGCAGGATTGCCAAGAGGTTCCAGCGTTGAGAAGCTAAGCCTCGCCTGCGTTTTCTGGGTTTTCGCAAGGCATTTTGTAGCGTGTAGTTCAACTGTTGTTGTAGTACAGTTCGTTCCGTGCTTGTCAGTTTTTGTAATCCTTCTAAAGCGTCGCTTTCTGCACCGTCCAGACTAAGCATTTCCTCTACTTTTCGTTGATCCGCCCTAGATAGAGTCCCTTCCAAATAGGCCTTCATCTGCGCCTCGTTGATGGAGGTTTTCCGATTGCGATCACTATCCCATATTTCGTTGTGTCCGTTCATCGTGATGCATTTTTTGGAAGTGAGCAAAGGATAATTCTAAGATTCCGTTTCCCGTTCTGAATATAGCTTTTGACCTGAGCAAAGCTATAGCCGTATTGTTCCATAATCTCGGTATAGCTCTTTCGTTGCAGGTAGAAGGCTGTAATGCAAATCCGCTGCTCTGTGGCAAGCGAATGAAGCGCAGCCTCCATTTCTTCTATGCTTATTTCTCTAAGTTTTGTTTCCTCTAAGTTGGCGACATCTTCAGACGCAGTATTTTCCAAAACACTGCCATCAATCACCCGAACTCGATCCCTTAGTTGCTGCAAACAATGGTTGCGCATGATGATATAAAGCCAACCTTTAAAATTGTTGATGGGTTCTTTAGGGAGCTGCGAAAGGGTTTTTAGAAATATTTGCTGTACCGCGTCGGCAGCGGCATCCTTGTCGCCAAGATACTTCATGGCAATGCCAAGAAGGAGTAGGGTGTGACGCTGTAATAAATGTCCGAGCCAAATATTATCACCATCCGCCCTGAATCTGCGGAGCAGTTCTTCATCGCTCAATTGACTATGATGGGTCGTGTGCTTCAAGATTGCCGGTTACTGACTTTCTTCAAAGATGCACTTTCCCATCAATTCCATATCAATCCCAGCCTTTGTTCTGCCATTTTTCTACAAATAGGCAAACTGTGGCTATTAGTTGGATAGTTAGACAAATTCAAATGAACTACTGAAAAAATCCGTTAAGGAAGCTATTTTTGTCGCTGTTTCCCTCCTAAAGACGGGAATAGAAATATTTATGGCAATTGTAGATTTAGTAATGCCGAAGATGGGCGAAAGTATCATGGAGGCCACTGTGCTAAAATGGTTAAAGAAGCCCGGAGACGCTGTTGGTATGGACGAAACGGTGCTGGAAATAGCGACGGACAAGGTGGATAGTGAAGTTCCCTCAACGGCTGCCGGTACAATTACCGAAATCCTTTTTAAAGAAAATGATGTAGTGCCTGTCGGTACTGTTATTGCCCGGATTGATGCAGCTGGCGGCGCTGCGGTTGCAGCAAGCCCAACACCGGCTCTGGCAGCGGCTGTACAAGCAGCTCCTGTGGTAGCACCAAGCGCACCAGCTAGTGTTGCACCCGTTTCTTCAAATGCTGGTAGCAATAAGTTTTACTCTCCTTTGGTGTTGACTATTGCAGGCAAGGAAGGAATCAGCATGGCGGAATTGGAAACTATATCCGGCTCCGGAGCCGAAGGTAGAGTTACCAAGAAAGATATTCTGAATTATGTTGCTACCCGTAGTACTGGTGTTGTTGCGGCATCAGCTCCGGTTGTTTCGGCAGCACCGGTAGCAGCACCTGCAGTAAGCCCCATTGCAGCTCCTGCTCCTACTTCTGCTGTTGCAAGTGCAAGTTCCGGCAATGTGGAGATTATTGAAATGGACCGGATGCGTAAGCTCATTGCCGAACACATGGTACGGAGCGTAGCCACTTCACCCCACGTTACCTCATTTACAGAATGCGATGTGACCAATATTGTTAACTGGCGCAACAAGAACAAGAATGCGTTTGAAAAGAAGTATGGGGAGAAAATAACCTTTACACCCATCTTTATTGAGGCTATTGTCGCCTGTATTAAGCGGCAGCCCATGATAAATGCAAGTGTTGATGGGACAAATATCATCATCAAGAAGGACATTAATATTGGTATGGCTACGGCTTTACCCAATGGCAACTTGATTGTCCCTGTTTTAAAAAATACCGACACGAAGAATTTGCTCGGCCTTACAAAAGACGTAAATGCTTTGGCCAACGCTGCGCGAAATAATAAGTTGAAGGCAGATGATACAACGGGCGGCACCTTTACACTAACCAACGTGGGTACTTTTGGCTCGCTGATGGGTACACCAATTATCAACCAGCCCCAAGTAGCAATATTAGCAGTAGGCGCAATTAAGAAGCGTCCGATGGTTTTGGAAACGGAGGATGGTGATGTGATTGCTATTCGGCACATGATGTACTTAAGTCTGAGCTATGATCACCGCATTGTAGATGGTTCGCTGGGTGCATCCTTCCTCACGGCTGTGGCCAATGAGTTGGAAGCATTTGATCCAAAACGCCCACTTTAAGCTTATGCGAGCAAATGATTTTAAATAGCCAGTCGTAGGATTGGCTATTTTTTTCTCTGGAGCTTGCCCAGCAAGGTTGTTGGCAAAGGTTTTGAAGGGTTTTCTAAACAAACACAGGATTACGTTAATCTCAATGCCCATGAATGTCCCGAAATTTTTAATTCTCCCAGCCGTATTTGTTTGCTTTTTATTTTCCTGTAGTCCGCGCCCAATGCTGGTTACCAGCCATATGGAGCAACAATATGCAATCAACAAGTCGGAAGTGCAGGATTCGTCAATTGTGGCACTACTCCGCCCCTACAAGAAAGGTGTGGATACGCAAATGGATGTAGTATTGGGGCATACTGACATTCCGCTCACCAAGGCGCAGCCTGAAAGTACACTAGGGAATTTTCTGGCAGATGCAACACTTCGTGCAGGCCAAAATGTGGACCCTAAAGTGGAAGCTGCTGTTGGGAATTATGGCGGGATTCGGATACCCTACATCGCACCAGGCGCCATTACTCGAGGTAAGATTTACGAACTGATGCCCTTTGATAATATGCTCACAATAATCGAGATTTCTGGGAGCGATTTGCTTAAGTTCTGTGATCACATGGCGGCGTACAGAGGCTGGCCGGTCAGCGGGCTTAGGTTTATTATCAAAGACAAAAAGGCGGATAGCGTTTTGATTGGCGGAGTACCAGTAAATACTGCCCGGTATTACAAGATTGCCGTGAATGATTATATCGCAAACGGTGGTGACAATTGCGACGTTTTGAAACAACAAAAGAAGCGAAACACAACCATATTTATTCGGGATGCTTTGATTCAGTACCTCAGTTCCATGGAGCGGGAGGGCAAAGCACTTCACCCAGTTTTAGACCAAAGAATACGATATGCTGACTAGAAAAGATTTTTTGAAAAAGGCGGCTTTGGGCGGCGGTCTTTTGTTGGCTGGTTCCTTTCCTTATGATGCACTGGCAGGCAAGACCAAGACGACTAAGATTACAATTCTTCATACCAATGACGTACACAGTCATTTGGAGCCCTTCGGAGATGATGCAGGCAAGTATGCAGGGCAGGGGGGAGTAGCGGCGAGAGCAGCGCTAGTGGCGGCTATCCGAGCCCAAGAAGAGCACGTATTGTTGTTGGATGCCGGAGATATTTTTCAAGGCACTCCCTTCTTTAACTTATACAAGGGCGAGCCGGAGATCAAAGCAATGACAGCCCTAGGATACGATGCTGCCACGATGGGAAACCATGACTTTGATGCCGGTATTGAAGGGTTTGCGAAGCAACTCTATCTGGCCAATTTCCCAATTTTAGTCGCAAATTATGAGTTCACAGGTACGCCACTGGAAGGAAAGACTCGCCCCTATACAATCATTAAGAAAGGCGATATTAAGGTGGGTGTTTTTGGGCTAGGGATAGAATTGAAAGGCTTAGTGCCGGATGAAGCATTCGGGAGGACAGTTTATTTAGAGCCGTTGCGTATAGCGCAAAATATGGCGGATCAACTCCGAAAAAAGCACCATTGTGATTTGATTATCTGCCTTTCTCATTTGGGCTATCATTACAATTTCAGGAAAGTAAGTGATCTAGTCTTAGCTAAGGAAACGAGCGGGATTGATCTAATTATTGGCGGCCACACACATACATTCCTTGACCACCCAACAATTGTTAAAAATCGAAAAGGGAAGGATGTTTTGGTTAATCAAGTGGGCTGGGCTGGGTTGAGATTAGGAAGAATCGATTTTGAGCTGGATAGCAAAAGAAATGCCATTGCTTTGAATGCCCACACTGTGGTTGTTTCGAAACAAACAATAGGTTGAGGATTTTTTTTTTACACAGGATGGGGGCAATTTCGTTCTTGTCTTTGCGAAGTTTTTATGAGGACACATGTTCTGTAAGAAAACCCAGCAAGCTGTCAAAATTGGTAGATAGGAATCCCGAATTATTAGCACGGAATTTGAGATAAGGTTCAAGTTTCTCTAAGGTAGAGAGAAGACTGGATCAGCGGATTTGTCGCCTCTTTTGGGAAAGATTTTTTAGTGAGTTTCGGCTCGATAACGATAAAGTATTGATGAAAAGCGAAAGCAGTATTAACCCCGCAGATACACTCCAGGACTGGGAAGCAGCCTGGAAGCGTTGTCTGGATATCATACGCGACAATGTCCCACAAAGAACTTTTCAGACTTGGTTTGAGCCTATTCAAGCAGTAGCCTTGGAAGCAAATGTGCTAACCCTCCAAGTGCCCTCTCAGTTTTTTTATGAATGGTTGGAAGAGCATTATGTTGAGCTGCTCGGCAAGACGATTCGGCGGGTGATGGGAAGAGAAGGGAAGATAGAATACCGAATCATGATGGAAGGTAGAAGCCACCAAAATCCGGCTTCCGTAAAAGTACCTGCTAGTACTCATTCGCGAGTGGCGTTGGAGAGCAATGCTATTGAGCTTCCGCTCAGCATGAAGGATCCTTTTGCCATTAAGAATCCTTATTCAATTCCCGGCCTAAAGCGGGTAGCTATTGACCCACAGCTCAATGCCAGTTACACCTTTGACAATTTTGTAGAAGGCGATTGCAATCGGGTGGCGCGTAGTGCTGGCGCACACGTAGCGCAAAAACCCGGTACTACTGCCTTTAATCCCCTCGTGATTTTTGGTAGTGTGGGATGTGGTAAGACTCATTTGGCACAGGCAATAGGCAACGAGGTGCGCCAGAAACACCCTCGTAAAAGTGTACTTTACGTAAGTGCTGAGAAGTTCATCAATCAATTTATTGATCATTCGCGGAATAATGAAGTAAACGACTTTATCCACTTTTACCAGTTGATAGATGTTTTGATTGTGGACGATATCCAGTTTATGGTTCCCGCAGCAAAAACTCAAGATGTCTTTTTCGCAATCTTCAACCATCTTCATCAAAGTGGTAAGCAAATCATCTTGACTTCCGACACGGCACCCAAAGATTTGGAAGGGATGCAAGAACGTTTACTAAGCCGTTTCCGTTGGGGGCTTAACGCCGATATTCAAACGCCTGAATTTGAAACCCGACAAGCCATCCTGCGCCTGAAGATGCAGCATGAAGGCCTAGAAATGCCACAGGAAGTGATTGAGTATATCGCCTATAATGTTCAAACAAATGTTCGGGAACTAGAAGGGGCATTAATTGCCATCTTAGCACAAAGCACGCTCAATAAGAAAGAGATTGATATCGAACTAGCTAAGCGGGTGATGAAGAATTTTGTAAAGACGGCAGCTAGGGAAATGACTATCGAAAATATTCAGAAACTAGTCTGCAATTACTTCAACCTGCCCTATGATCGACTGCTGGCTAAAACGCGCCGAAGGGAAGTAGTACAAGCCCGCCAAATCACTATGTTCTTGGCAAAGAAATTTACAAAAAGCTCGCTCAAGAATATTGGTCAGCATTTTGGTGGCTTTGATCATACCACCGTGATCCATTCCTGCCAAACTGTGGAGAACCTGATGGATACTGACGCTTCTTACAAAGATCAAGTACAAGAAATAACCCACAAGCTACAGCTAGCCAGTATCTGACTCGAATTTCACAGTAGCGTACTACTGCAAAATTCGAGTTGAAAACAGATGTGTTTCTTACATCATAACCACCTGGACCGTATTCCGGGTCTTTTGCTCCAGAAGTATCGTCTTATTCATGGTCATCCCAAACAGGATTTCAGGCGTATAGTGCCGGATAGTCAAAAGGCTGACATCCTCATTTCGTCTTATCTTATAGGTTGGGCTCAGTGCCTTAATAACAGCCTCAATTTTTTCAGGCCTATTGTCAAGACAGGCGATAAAGGAAATGGCAGCATTCTGGATCATATTCACGCGCACTTTGAGCCGGGCAAAAGTGTCGTAAAGGAAGCTGAGTGCATCTTCGGTGATAAAAGAGAAATCGAGTGTCGTTACCTGAAGTAAGACTTGCTCCCGTTTCCAGACAATAATAGGTGGATAGGCTATTTGTGTATCATTTGCATGAATGATAGTCCCTCGTTCAGTCCGGTCTAGGAAGCATTTTACATAAAGTGGTATCCCTGCATTATGAAGCGGCTTGATTGTTTTTGGGTGGATCACCTGGGCACCATAGTAGGCCATTTCAATCACTTCATGATAGGTGATGTCCGGGATTTGAACGGTATCCGGGAAGAGCTTGGGGTCGGCGTTCCTTAATCCGGAGACATCCTTCCAAATAGATACAGAAGTAGCGCCGAGCATTGAGGCCAGCAGGGCAGCGGTATAGTCAGATCCTTCCCTACCCAGGGTTACAGATTGGTTGTTGTCCGTAGCGCCAATGAACCCTTGTGTGATTACTCTTTGGCCACTGCCTAGTAATGGGGTAAGTTGGACTTTTACCTGAGCGGTTGTGAAAGCTACATCAACACGTGCATCCCGCCAGGTGTCGTCTGTCCGGATCAGTGCTCGTGCATCAATCCATGTGTTGATCAGATTTTCCTGGGCAAGAAATAGCGAGAATATTCGGGTACTCAGCAATTCTCCAATACAAACAATTTGGTCGTAGCTATAATCAAAGCGAGCCCTGTCGGCATCATCTATTGCCCACTGCAATTCGGTGAAAAATGGAGCTAAAATTTGCTTCGCTTCGGAGTAGTTTTCTGGTGAGAGAATTTGACTTGCATAATCTAGGTGCTTGCTTTCAAGTGCATGAGCCAGCTCATGAGCATGGGCTTTATTGTTACAGGCTGCTTGTACAATTTCTTCTAGTTCGTTGGTGGTTTTACCCATTGCCGATACAACAACTACGACTTCATGCTGCGCTTCTTTAATTATCGGCAAAAGTGCCTGCATCCGTTCCGGTGTAGCTATTGAGGCGCCACCAAATTTGTAAACAATCATTCTTCTAGGTTTTTACTTGTGTTATGGTTCAGTAAGGTTTTTGCTGGCTTATTGAAATAGTTCTTCTTTACTGTTTGGACGTTGTTCCTGAAACCATTTAAAGCGACTCAGCCGCATAGCCGGGAGATTGGCTTTATTCATTGGTGTGAGGGTTTGCTTGGGATCTTGCTCGATCAATATTTTTTTGATGTTGGACTCTTCAAAGAATACAGTCATTCTTTCCCCTTCAGCCTGCACTACGCCGATGTAAGCGCCATGATCATCCTTTGAATAATAGATGCTTTCCGCAGAGGGGAAAACGACCATTTTTTCCAGTTTGTTTTTTACAAAATATCCGGTCATTGTCTTTCCTTGTACTTGGTCATAGAGCTGCGCTTTTTCGGGTCCTGAGCGGGAAACTAAAAGTGCATTGTTGGGTACAAATAATTTTCGCACGCTGCTACTATCCGTATAGAGCAGAATGGTGTCTCCGGTGATTTGGCTTTCTCTACTCCAGGCAATAGGATTGCCCATCATTTTCATTAAAGAATCGCGCTGAGAATACGAAATACTATCACAAACACCTTGCAGTGAATCACTCCAAATACGCACATGGTGGTAGCCAATGAAATATCTTGGAGCCGTACTATCCGCGGTGGCACTGTCATTGCTTAGTTTGGATTGGTTTTGTTCAACTTTTTTTTGGGTTGTATTTTCTTTAGCAATCCCCTCTTTTGATTCCCTTGTAGTATTGGATTTTTGTGTCGGATTGGTGGAAGATTTTACAGCTAATTTTTTTTCCGGAGCGGAGTAAAAAGTATCTGCGGCTATGTACAGACTGTCTTGTCCGTTTACGGAAAGCAATACGGGGTTTTGCGTTGCAAAAAGCTGGTGGCTTCGCTCATTATAGGTTGCAAAGCCACACCAAAGGGTAGATTTTTTTACGGTATCAATCACGATCACCTGGCCATTCGCCTGGCCAAATCCGGTAGTTCGATTGTAGTCTAATTTATCCCCCTCGATATACTGTGCATCCTGTTGCATAGAGGAGCGGGTATTGAAATGGGCAATTTCATTCTTGGAATCGTAGGTGCCGCTACTGGTGCGGAGTTCGCTCTGGTCGTTGACTACAACGGAGGGGCCAAAAAAGCTGACCAGTTTGGTAGCTGTATTGTAGCCTAGGTCTTCTGAAGTGACATCATATTTTGGATCGGTTACGGAGACATCACCACGAAAACGAGCATCTTTAGTCTGGGTATTATAACTACCGTATTTGCTGGAAAGCGTCGTTGTTTCGCTCTCTAACGTGCCGCCATCCTGGTAGGTGCCAATTTTGCTATTCAAGTCATAGCTAAGGTTTTCACTCCAGAGGTTACTTTTCCCATCTGTTAAGGATACATTTCCGCTGAGGTAAGCTAATTTTTGGTTGCCCCGATAGCGCAGATAATCACTATTTACCTGCGTACCGCCTGCTTGTATGATCTGGACATTGCCAAAGGCCTCCATGTTATTAGTCACAAGATTCAAATAGGCACTGTCACAGCTCATTGTCGTGCTGCCTTGTTGCAGGCGTACATTGCCAACTAGTCGTTGCAACAAACCCGTGTCGGTCTGTATCCCGTAGCTATTTGTAGCAGATAGAATATTAACAATAACATTTTTTGACGAATCTGCAGGAGTAGCCATTGCCTGTTGTTTCCCCGCAAACAACAGAAGGAGGCTAATACCAAAAAATAGGAATGATAATGGAGATCGCACAGCGCAGAAAGTGGCGCGAAGATAGTTTAGTCCCCAACACGAGCCTTCCTACCAAAAATGGTAAGGTTAATATAACGTCGAGGGTTGGCTTTTAGGTCGGCAGAAAGATGGCCCAATTCTTCCACAGTTTTGCTGAGGTTTTGATACAATTCTTTGTCATTGACCAGCAAGCCCAAGCTACCTTGATTTTGGTTGATTTTAGTAGCGATTTCATTCAGGTTAGCCGCCAATGCGTCCACTTTTTTTATAGCCTCTTCAATAGGTGCATTCGCTAGTTTTTGCGTCGAAGTATTTAAGTTACTCAGGGTTTTTGAAATGTTGTCATTGTTCTGTGCCAGGTTTTTGGTAATTGCATTGGCATTATTAATCACCCCTTCAATTGCGCTACTTTGTGCGTTGAGCCTAGCGGATAGTTGTTTGAAATTATCCATTGTCGTGTTTAGAGAAGCCACGGACTGTTGCAAATTGGTACGCATTTCCGGGGAGAAAATTTGATTGACACTAGATAAAACAGAATCAATACTATTCACCACTTGCCGAATGTCCTGAAGCATTGGCGTAGCTTCCACGGAAAGCTTATCAATAAGACCTCCTTCTATCGTGCTGGGGAGTTGTGCTTCATCTTCTACTTTTTCGGTTGAATTCCCAAGTTCTAACGAAATTCCCTTGTTTCCAAGCAAGTCCAATGAACTTAATTTGGCAATAGTTCCTTTGGGTAAACGAGTTTGTTTTGAAATTTCCAAGGTGACCTCCACTTTCCCATCAGGTTGGCTTTCGCTGAGCTGAATGGATGCGACCTTTCCCACTTTCAGGCCGTGAATTTGCACAGCCGCCGAAGGTTGAAGCCCCTGGACATTGTCGAAAAAAGTATGGTAACGGTAAGTTGGAGAGAAGATATTTGAACCTCTCAGAAAATATAAACCGGCAAAAAATACCAGAACAGCAGTGGCGACAAATAGTCCAATACGGGCTTCTTTTGACATAATGGGGGATATGCAACAGTAAAAGTACTGAATGGAGCTGGGGTAAACTGAATTTTAGTGAATATTCTTGGAAAGATTGTACGCCTTTGGCAAAGAGAAGTGGGTAAATTTGTATTGTCCCGGCAATGTTAATTCAAAAATTATTCAGCCCTTAAATAGTTGATTATTACTACATTTTAAGAAGCTTGGTGCTGCTTCAATTCGGAAGATTTTATTTCCAATTTTATTTTTCGCAGCGACCCCGTACATTTGCGCAAAATTTGGGGGCTGCCCTATGAGATTGTTAAGAATAATTACCGCTTTTGTACTAGTATTTTCGCTCG
>JAFDYA010000047.1 GCA_018267675.1 Bacteroidota bacterium | reverse complement strand
TGTCTTCATTAGCAAATGATAACAGTGATGGAATGGGGCAAGTTAATTTGTACAACTCCAGCAACATGGGGATTTACAATGACCTGATCTTGAACTATGACCATAAATTATCAAAGGATGTAGATTTTTCTGGCTTGCTCGGGTTCAACTATACTTACAATGGCGGACAGAGTACCTTTTCAAGAGGGCGTAATCTTCAGATACCCGGCATATACCAATTGACTAATACCAATGATTTGTATGCTAGTAGCTTGGAGAGCTACGATCGTGGTCAGGGGGTATTTGGTCAAATGACTTTGGGCTATAGAAATATGTTGTTCCTTACCGCAACTGGCAGAAATGACTGGACGTCATCTTACGGTAGAAACGGACAGTCTTTCTTTTATCCAAATGCTGACTTGTCTTGGATATTTTCAGATGCTTTGCCCAAGAATTCTGTCTTGAATTATGGTAAATTGCGCTTGGCTTATGCCGATGCGGGTACTGGTCCGGTTGGTTATTTGAATCACATCACCTTCACGCAGCCATTTATCACCGACGGCTTTACCAATGGTATCGGCTTCCCGTATTTGGGGAATCAAGGATTTGGCCCAAGCAATGTGATGGTCGATGAGCATATTAAACCACAGCACGTACAAGGAAAGGAACTTGGATTGGAATTGAGAATGTTCCAAAATCGTTTGACTTTTGAGGCTACTGGCTACTATCAACAGACTTTGGATAATATCATTTCATTGCCCGTTGCACCATCCACAGGGTTTAGCTATTACTATACCAATGGTGGCGTAAGTGAAAATAAGGGTTTGGAATTGGCCTTAAGTGTTGATGTTGTAAAAACACATGATCTTAGATGGAACTTGTTCGGCAATTTCACGTTGGATCGTTCCAAAGTACTTTCCATCAACCCGCAGGTTTCTAATGTTTCGGTAGGAAGTGGTTTCTCTGATATTGGTTCTTATTCTATAGTCGGTGAGCCAGTTGGTGTATTCTATGGTACCTATTGGGAGCGGGATTCCGCAACCGGTAAGCTCTTAGTAGATGCTAATGGTAAAGTAATTAAGAGTGAGGTAGCCAAAGCAATTGGTAATCCTAATCCGGATTGGACCATGGGCTTAGGAAGCAATTTGACTTATAAGGGCTTAAGCTTCTCGTTCCTATGGGATATCCGCCATGGTGGCGATATATGGAACGGTACTTGGGCACGGCTTAATCGCTTGGGTGTAGGCGGCGAAAGTGTGAATCGGGAACAGAGCTATTTAATAGACGGTATCTATGAACCCGGAACACCGAATGCCGGCAAGCAGAATACTACTCAAGTTAATGGCACTTATTATTATCAAACCTTCCAGGGCGATGCCAACGCAGCAGCAGAAGCTGCCATTCAAGATGGAAGCTGGGTACGCCTTCGTTCCGTTAACCTGAGCTATCGCTTCAATTTGAATAAAGGCAAGAAGCACAATTTTGTTGATTACTTTGAAGTTGGCTTTACCGGTAAAAACTTGCTCTTGTTCACTAAGTACAAGGGTGTAGATCCTGAAACAAGTCTTACCGGTGCAACATCATCATTGCGTGGTTATGATTATTTCAATAATCCCGGTGTGAAATCTTATCTACTTAACTTAAAGCTCGGTCTATAATCATCTAGAATATTTAATAATCCATGAAAAAAGTATCAATAGTTATAGCATTGGCGGTTACCCTTTTTGGTTGCCGAGGCAAAGACAAGTTGTTCATTAATCCGAACAGCCCAACTATGGGAACGCCTTCCACCATGCTCACCGAGATTGAAGCTGCGACAATCAATTCCTTTGAAGGCGATATCAATCGTGTTGGCTCCATCTATGTTCAGCATCATGTGGGTACTAATTTGGGGCAAGGTCAAGAAGCTCAGGAATATTCCATAACGCAACTCGAGCAGGACAACAATTGGTCGCAACTATACAGCACCATGGAAAACTGTGTCTTGTTAAAGAAAAATTTCGGAGCAGATCGCCCATACTATGATGGGATTACTTCGATTTTGCTAGCTATGAATCTCGGGCTTACTACCGATATTTATGGTGATGTTCCCTACAGCGAAGCATTAGCCGGGGATGCCAATTTGTACCCACATTTTGATTCACAAGAAGCGATTTATCAAGCCATTCAAAAACTTTTGGACGATGCAATCGTCAAGTTGGCAATGGCACCCGGCGATAACTTGGAAACGCCAGATGCTGATATGATCTATGCTGGCGACCCGACAATGTGGACAAAAATGGCCTATACCTTGAAAGCTCGGTACCTCAATCGCCTGAGCAATAAGGCCGGTTATGATAAAGCAGCCGTCCTTGCAGCCTTAAGCAACGGGATTTCCTCTGCTAGCGAAGATGCTATGGGACCCCATGACCCATCCAGCGGCCAAAATCAATGGTATGCTTTCCAGAATGAACGGACTAATTACATCCTTGCTTGCGCAACATTGGTAGATTCCATGAAGAAGCGCCCCAATGATCTGCGTCTTTACTACTATTTTGATAGTACAGGAATGGGAGGTGTAAAAGGCAGTGCTTTGGATCCTACTTCTACAAATGCCAGTCCTTTTGGATCCTATTTGGCAGGGGGTGCAGACTTAGCAACACCTTTGGTAACCTTTATGGAAGCTAAATTTATTGAAGCTGAAGTGAAGGCTAGAATGGCTGACCCAGGAGCGGCTACGGCCCTAAATGATGCAATTGAAGCATCTGCGGACAAGGTGAGCGGTGGAGCCTATAGTGGTTCAAATATTGCTACCTATACTGCCGGTACTACTACCTTGAGCCGGGTAATGTATGAAAAGTGGATTGCGATGTACGGACAGACTGAGGCGTACAATGACTATCGGAGAACAAAAATGCCGGCATTGACACCTAATCCGGGGGCAGCTTATCCTACAATACCAGGTCGCTTCCCAATGTCCCAACAGGAACGCACCACTAATCCAAACGCAATTTCATTAACCGTTACTACACCAGTTTGGTGGGCTCAATAATTATAAATCATTCAAACAGTGAAAATGAAGAAAGTTATCCTACCAATTCTTGGCGTATTGCTCGCCAATATATCCTTTGCCCAATTAGATGGCATTGGTATTCATTTCGGAGCAAATGATTTTTATGGTCCGCAAACAGGAAAGTACCTTACTGATAATAAATATACGGTAGTCAATAATTTGGAAACCGGACTGATGGATACCAGCAGTAAGAATACTTTTCGATACCATCCAATGGTTCGCGTTACTTACTGGAAATCCTTCGGAAAGCATTTTGACCTAAACTTGGGCATATCTGCCGGTAATGTGGATTACCCGGAAGCAAGTAAGGATCAGGCATATATCGCTCGTCGGCAATATGGTGCTACAAAAGACGTAAGTTTATTGATGGAGCTGGATGCCCGCTTCAATTTTAATATACTCGATAAGCAAGCCTATTTCTGCTCTCCATATCTTTTTGCAGGAATTTCCGGTAGCCATCATCCCATTTATTTTGGAGCTACTGTGCCTTTGGGTGCCGGTCTTAATTTCAATCTGACTAAGAACCATGATCTATTCCTAAACTTGGAATCAGCGTATAAAGTGGCAGCTACTAGCCATGACCAAAACCACCTCCAGCATTCAATAGGGTTTGTGTATTGGTACAAGCCGGGCTACAAAGAGCCGAAAGCTGAGGTCTGGGCTCCTGAAATCATTGCCGCTGCCAAAGTGAAAGACATGGATGGTGACGGTATCGAAGATGCTGTGGACAAATGCCCAACAATCGCGGGTATGGCTCAATTTGACGGCTGTCCCGACTCTGATGGTGATGGCATTGGTGATGCGGATGATCATTGTCCCTTGGTTGCTGGTGTGGCTCAGTTTAAGGGCTGTCCGGATACTGATGGGGACGGTATTGCAGACAATGAGGACAAGTGTCCCTATGTGGCCGGCCCGGCAGATCGTGGTGGTTGCCCAATCCCAGATCGTGATGGCGATGGCTTCAATGATCAGGTGGATAAATGCCCAGATGCTTATTCCAAAACAAATGATGGTTGCCCTGAAGTGAAAGCAGAAGTGATTCATCAAGTGGAAAAGGCAGCAAAGGCTATTTATTTTGAATCCGGAAAAGCTACAATTAAGAAGACTTCATTCAAATCTTTAGATTTGGTTGCAAAGCTTTTGAAGGAAGACGGTTCTTTATTTGCTGATATTGAAGGCCATACCGACAACATGAAGGCTAAAGCGTACACCAATTTGGATCTTTCCCAACGTCGTGCGGATGCTGTGAAACAATATCTTGTAAACAAAGGCATTAGTGCTGAT
>JAFDYA010000046.1 GCA_018267675.1 Bacteroidota bacterium | reverse complement strand
TCTTGGCATGCCGTCTTCGGGGTCTTTTCTAGTGGTGGGCTGTGGGATGGTTAAGGTATCTGTAGGTCCTAATGGAGGTCCGGGAGATATCTTAGTTTCATTTTGGTAAATCTACTTCAGATTCGTTTATTAGATTTTTTGAATAGCCGTCGGAAATTCCGGTGGCTTTTTTCTTCTAATAATCAGCTCCCCTCACTCCTTCGTCCAGCGCAACACCTCCCGCTGCCCATCAGTATGTTTTATCTGCATTAGGTAAAGCCCGGCAGCTAGATCATATATTTTGACTTGCTCTTTTTTTGAAGTAATGGTAAATCTATGGAGTGTTTGCCCCAAATAGTTTTGGATGCTCATCTCTGCCCCCTCAGCATTGCTGAGATACACTAAATCTTGAGCCGGATTAGGATACAAGAATGCCCCGGAAGCTGTGCAGAGCGCGGAATTCACCGAAACCGGAGCGGAAAGATCGCAATATTGGCCGGAGCCGCAGAAGCCATACACGTTTACACAGACTTGATATTGTTTGCCCGTGCTGGGGTAGGTATGGTAGATGGGAGTGCTAAAGCCGGAAACTACGGTGCTACTATGCCCGTCGCCCCAGTCCCACACGAGGCTACCTAGGCCAAGTGTGCTGCCGGAATAGGTGTAAACTACCTTAGGCAAGTAACAAAGAAAGTCTCGTCAGGTGCTGATGACCCCGTTGGAAACTGTAATTAAATTGAAAGGTGGGTAATATACGTAAACTGAATAATTGGGTTTAATGATGTGCGCCGAATAGTATTGGAAATCCTTCCCGCTTAACGAGTGAGGGGGCAGGCTTGGCATCACGATAGGGTGCCAAGATGGGAGGGGAAAGCCCGTAAATGTGCCCGAAATAAATAAAAAAGCCACCCATTAGCGGTGGCATTTTTCGTGAACCCGTTGGGACTCGAACCCAAGGCCCATACATTAAAAGTGTATTGCTCTACCAACTGAGCTACGAGTTCATCCCGTATCAAGTAAATCAATGCTTAGAATCACTTGAATTGGGCTGCAAAAATAAGGGTTGAACGTTACCGGCCAAATTTATTTTTCGAAATCAGAAACTTATTCTTGTTTGCTGTGCAGTAGTCGTTTCATGTGTGCGGTACTCCAGGCCGACAGCCCGCCGATGATTCCGCCAAGGATAGTAGTCAGCAAGAGGTACCAAAGCCCTGATGGCAGCTTGAAAAGTTGTGCGAGTTTATCACTGAGTAGATGTTGGTTGGGGAGGTCTCGCCAAAGAGCAAAGCCAAGCCAGAGTAGCCCGATGCCACAAAAGCCTACGAGGAATGCCTTGGCGGTAGTGCTTTGATACAAGCCTACAATTCCGGCAACAAGTGCAGCTGCCCACCAAGGTGCATACCACTCAGCAATGCCGGCAAAACAGGTTGTAAGAATTATTGAAATAACAAGACGCATCATGGTGGTTTTTATTAAGCGATTGAATCAATTATTTTCCGGTTTCCATGGTCCAAGCATAGCGGAATGGATTTTTTGAAGTGCCTTGTGGTAGAAAGTTTAGCTCGAAATATTTCCCCTCCACCCAATAGTTGATGTAGTCGCTGTAGTGTTGCGAACCCGGGTTGCCACTCTGTCCACCGGGATAGACCCCGTAGCCTTTGGGGTGGGTGTCCATCTCTACAATCATTCGCCAGGAAGGGCCATGGTTGCCGGATGCCGCATTGATAGTATTGCCCCAGCCACCAATTTTCAAATGTTCATAAGAGAAGGGACCAAGTTTTGCAAGGTGTGTGAGCGATGTGTTTTTGAACAGATACCATTCCGACTTGTTCTCTGCTTTTAATTTTTTCAAGGAATCACCGGCTTCAAGAAGCGCTCTTTGAACCAGGTCGCTCAGTCCTTCTTTTTGGCTCGTGTTCTTGTCGTCAAAATAGTCGGACTTAGGCACTTGTTGCAAAAGTTGTACTGTTCGCTCTGTTGATGGCCATTTGTGCTGCGCTTGGGGAAATTCATCCTGCCAAATATCTCGATAGAGCATACTCCAGAAGATATGGAAATCAGTAGGGTTTTTATCCAATGCCTGCATGGTACCCGACCAAGAGCCCAGCCAATTTTTTAGTGCATTTTTATTTATGGTGTCAATTACGTTTAAGACTTCGTCTGCAAGTTTTGAATCGTTGTTATTTTGAATCGTCATCATGTCCGTTATCGTCATTTTGCGGGCAGCTATACCTGTGTTTTGTTGGGTTTGTGGGGAGTTGGAGCCCAGTATTTTCTCATTGATTTCCCAACTGCGCCATTCGGTAAAACTTCCATTGTACCAATAAGGGTAGCTGCTGTCTGTAACCTGTTGGTTGGCACTCGCCACATAGCCTTGAGCAGGATTAAAGGCATGGGGGTTTTCGGACCTTGGAATGTCCGGACCCCAAAGGGTTTGGCTATCGATCCCTTCCATGACGTATTTGCCTTGCCCACGCCATTTGTTGATAAATTGGCCCTGGCCCCAAATGGCAATATTGCCCGCAACGTCGGCATAAGCAAAGTTCTGTGCCGGGCATTGGAAATTTTGAATAGCGCGGACAAATTGAGCATAGTCCCTTGCCCGATTCAAAAGGTAAACGGCTAGTAGTTCATTACTCCCACGGTGCCCCATCCAGGTACATGCCAATTGTTTGTTGCTATGGGTCTCGTCAGGGAAGCTTGCATCATACATCACCGGTCCATGAAGGGTATAGCGTACCGTGTCGAGAAGGTCCTTTCGGCCTTTTACTTTGATGGTTTCAATCTTTAGTTCAAAGTTTTTGGCACTCCCGTTAAATTGATAATGGTGTTCGTCCAATTGTTTGATTTCGAAAAAGTCTTTTACATCGCGATAGTTATTGGTGAGTCCCCAACTGATGTTGTCATTGAAACCGATCACGATGCCCGGGGCACCGGGTAGCGAGGCGCCATAGGTGTTGATGCCGGGGGCACTGAGTTGCATTTCAAACCATAGACTGGGCAGGTTGAGCCCTAAGTGGGGGTCGTTGCAAAGGATTGGCTTGCCGGATTGAGTTTTACTTCCTGATAAGGCCCAATTGTTGGAGCCGATACCCGTAGCTGCATCAGCAGGTGCATACATTTCCATAAACTTGGGCGTTGTCTCAGATTTATTTGCCGTAACCGTTTCTGTGTTTTGAGGGAAATGAGCCCACACACTGTCCGAAGGAGCCGGTGGTGCTTGGAGCGAGGCGGGTTCGTATCTAGTACCTTGTGGCACTACTGGAATGTTTCCCTGTTTTCGCTCCGGAAAAAGAAAGTCAAATTGATCTTGCCCTAATTGATCGCGGAGTTGGGTATAAGCAATGTCATCGGTCCTACCCGTCAAGTCGTCGGCCATGTACTTCATGAGTAGTGCTGTACGAAGATTAGTCCAGTCTTCGGGATAGAAGCCCATCAACTTGTATTCTAAAGGGAGCTGCCGATAGTTCAACGAATGAATAAAGGCATTGATTCCGTCTCGGTAGGCGTCCAGCATGGCTTTAGTTCTTGGTTCGGCTTCCATAGCAGCAAGCGATCGCTCCGCGCCAAATACCATTCCTTTTCTACGTTGCCCACGGTCAAAATTGATTGCTTTTTCGCCGGCTACTTCACTCACTCGGCCACCCGCTGCGCGCGTCTGAATATCCATTTGCCAAAGCCGGAAATAGGCGTGGATATAGCCTTGTGCAAAATACAAGTCATGATCGTTTTGTGCCTGTATATGGGGGACTAGTCGCTCTTCCATCCAGATTTGAACGGGTGCTTGAATGCCGATTAGCTTAAGGTTTTTATTGAAATTTTCCTGTACGTCCTCGGCAGCAGCTAAAGCGCCATTCACAGGGTCAATGATTTTAGCCAATGCCGGTAGCTTACCCATTGGATGATGTAAGAGCCAAAGTAGCCCAACCGTAATAGCTAATGGAAAAATTCGGAACCAACGCATAATGACTCAGTCTTGCGATTAAAACTAATAAAGCTCCAGCAGACTTTCTACCTACCTAGGATCTGCAATCCTAAACCCAGCATACCGACTAGCCTATGCGATGCGAAAGGCAATAGTTTTCCTGAGCATCGTTCAATATTGTGCTGCAGCAGTGAGCGGTACTGAAATCTGAAAGGTGTCATTGGCTCGTAGCGTAAGGTTGCGGGCTTTGAGCCAAGGGTTTAGGATTTTGACCATTTTGTAACTGGTGCCATTTTCCTGTGCCCATTCACTGAGGTTAGCGATACTTTCCGTCACTTCAATGTCTTTGGTCTTGAAGGGTTGGTATTCGTCATTATGCTCTAGGATATACCCCATCTTTTTGGCATTGCTGATGAGGTATTTTAAAGCAAGAATCCTAAAGACATACCGATTCGTTTCTTCCGGGAGTAATAAGTCATAATAGTTGGTACTGCCTTGAAAGCTTGCTTGGCTATTATACCCACCCATACCACAATTGTAAGATGCTGCGGCTGCTGTCCAGGTACCAAATTTGTTATAGGCCGCTTGGAAATATTTGCAGGCTGCATCTGTTGCTTTGGCCACATCATACCGTTGATCTACCTCATCATTGATGATCAGCCCATATTGTTTGCCGGTAGCATTCAGAAATTGCCAGAAACTCTCAGCACCGGCCCGAGAGGTGAGGTGCTGCAATGAGCTTTCGGCAACACAGAGATACTTGAAATCATCAGGAATGTTGTTTGCTTTGAGCCGTTGCTCAATCAATGGGAAATAGCGGGTGCTGAGCTTCAGTATATACAAAAGGGAACTGTGGGCATAGTAGTTGACTAATACCTCCCGATCCAGTCGCTCCTTTACTTCCCAACGATTGAGCGGCGCAGCTTCCCCGGCAAATGTGATGCTCTTAGGAGGGTCCGGCGCAAACCATTTGTACTGCAATTTTCCATCACTCGTTTTTTCTATTAAGTCATGCCCCGGGTCGCTCTTGTCGAAGGAAACAAAGGTTAAAATGGAAGCACCGAGCAGAATGCCAAAGCCGAAACTTAAAAGGGTTTTAGTTGGGATGGTCATAGTCGTCTATAGTGTTTGTATTGCTTGTAAGCTACATAAAATGATGCATATTGGCCCTGAGATTTTTTGCATGATAGCGTATAGTCTAAATGCCGATTTTTTGAATCTTGTGTTTGATGGGTTAATTTTAGGGAAACCACCCTATGTTACTATGCCGTTCTATTCTAAATTTTCAAATTGGGCAATCCCAATTTTCCTAGCCGGTACTTTATCCTTGACCAGTTGCTATAGTTATAAACTAGCGACTAAAGCGCAAAGCAGCACCGACTATTCCAAAGAAACTACGATTCATGCCTACTCACTTTTTTGGGGATTGATGGTGAAGCCGCAAGTACTTCGTCCTAAGAACTGCGATGATTTACAATTAGGCGGCGTCTCTGAGGTCGTTATTAAAACCAACTTCGGGAATACCCTGCTCACCCTTGCCACCCTCGGTATCTATTGCCCGGTAAGGGTTTCTTGGAAATGCTCCAAACCTTGCGGTAATCCGGATTCCGAGGAGCTGTAGCCGTTAGTCCGGATAACAAGGATGCTGTAGCTATCCTTCATTCTTTCCCTACAACAATTCAAATGTTACGTCATGATAATTGTGAAACACGGCCCAAGCAAATGGCAGAACCTTCACGGCACGGTAAGCCAAGATATTGTGGACTATTACGACTTGAACAATGAGCCAACAGGCAATAGTTTGGCTACTTATAACGATACCAGTAAAGGAATCCAGAAGCTGCTCCTGGAAAGCATCTCCAGCGGAATTCCTATAAAGCCCCTAGGCGGCAATTGGTCGCTTTCCGCTATCTCGGCCACTCCGGGTATTTTGCTCAATACTCGCTTATTGAACTATAGTTTTCCCATAGGGCAGGGGAGCGTTGCAGCGGATTATATTGGTGCTGCCGATCAGCTTTATTTTGCACAATGTGGCTGTAGTATTTGGGAATTGAATGATCGCTTGCGCAAGCGAAATCGTTCTCTTCCGGCATCGGGCGCCAGCAATGGCCAGACAATTGCCGGAGCAACGGCAACCGGTACACATGGCGCGGGTATTAGCTTTGGTGCAATTCATGATGCAATCGTTGGCCTTCACATCATCCTAAGTCCTTCAAGACAAATATATCTGGAACGCGCCAGCCAGCCGGTCATGAATCTCGGATTTGCTAAGAAGATTGGTGCAGAATTGATCCGCGCTGATGCCTTGTTTGCGGCCGCTG
>JAFDYA010000045.1 GCA_018267675.1 Bacteroidota bacterium | reverse complement strand
TTTTCTACAAGGATACAGGGTTAATACATTTACCCACATCTGTGCAATTCTTTCTTTAGCCAGCACCGACAAGCAAGCTAATTTCGGTCGGAGAAACCGACAAAAGACTATGGGATTGACTATCGAAGAATTGATGCCGCACGTAGAAGCCTTGATATTTGCTGCAGATCGCCCACTCACCCAGATTGAACTTATTGACTACCTTGGTAGTGCCTTGGAGCAAGAAATTGAAGGAGAACGCATTCCTACTTGCATCGCAGCTATACAAGAGAAATATGCAGCAGATTTCTACCCATTTTCATTAAAAGAAGTGGGAGGTGGGTACCAGTTTCTTACTAAAAAATCTTTTCACAAGACGGTACTACAACTCAACGGGGATAAACACATCAGAAAACTTTCTGCAGCAGCAATGGAAACATTGGCTATCATTGCCTACAAACAGCCGATCACCAAATCTGAAATAGAATTCATCCGGGGGGTTTCTGCGGACTATTCAATCCAAAAATTGTTGGAAAAAGAACTAATCGTTATCTCCGGTCGTCGGGAAGATGCCATTGGGAAACCCCTGATCTATGCGACTTCTAGAAGTTTTATGGATTACTTGGGCATCAACTCGCCAGATGCCTTGCCTGCACTCCGCGACATTGTTGGCGCCGACATAGTCATCCCGACACTAGGCCTGGAAGCCCTACCGGAAGGGGTATCGTCAATGGTGGTCAATGAAGATGGTGAATTAGTGTAGCGCAACTGCACGAAGGACTATTCCTACCCACTCGATTTGCCGCAAAAGGGCTATTGCTGCCGAACTCATGCCATTCCTTCCAGGAACCAGAGCACATCTTTCATGGTCATGAAGCCATCAGCCAGCAACATGAAATTGGTACCTACCTGCTTCAACCGTGCTTTATGAGTTGCCGTCGTCTGGATATGCTGCATGATGCGGCTAAACGTATCACTCTCGAAATATGGCGATTCAGGATTAGAAATGAAGTAAAGCTTGAGTTGTCTGTTCTTTAGAATCAACTTTTCAAAACCCAAGTCTTTCGCCAATTTTCGGCAGCTAAGGGCAATAAACAAATCTTCAACCGGAGGAGGGATAGGACCAAATCGATCTACCAACATTTCTTTGAACACTGCAACATCTTCAGCCCTGTCCAAATCATCCAATTGGGTATAGATACTCAGCCGCTCGGTAATATTCTCTACATAGCTGTCCGGTATCAAAATTTCAAGATCAGTATCCACCGTACAATCGGTCACGAAGTCCTTCTTCCGCTCCAAATCCTCAGCAAACACCTCCTTAAAATCCGTTGATTTCAACTCGTGCATCGCCTCGGCCAAAATCTTCTGATACATTTCAAAACCCATATCAGTAATGAAGCCACTTTGCTCCCCACCAAGCATATTACCCGCACCACGGATGTCTAAATCTCGCATAGCAATCTGGAAACCTGAACCCAATTCATTGAACTGCTCTAGTGTTTGTAGCCGCTTCCTTGAATCATCCGGCAGCGTGATATAAGGCGGTGCAATCAAGTAGCAAAACGACTTTTTATTCGACCGTCCTACTCGTCCTCTCAACTGATGCAGGTCAGACAAGCCATAATGGTGCGCATTGTTGATGATTATCGTGTTGGCATTAGAAATATCCACCCCGCTTTCCACAATATTGGTGCAGCACAGCACATCATACTTGTACGCGATAAAGTCAGCTAACGCTTGCTCCAACTTATGGCCTTCCATTTGCCCATGCGCCATTACAAAGCTCAAGTCCGGACAAAGCGCTTTCAACTTACTCATCATATCCGGCAAGCTCTGCACCCGGTTGTGTACAAAATAAACTTGCCCTCCTCGCTCAGTTTCAAAGTAAAGCGCGTCTCTAATGATATCCTCATTAAAAGTAAGTACCTCGGTATGGACAGGCTGCCGATTAGGAGGAGCTGTATTGATGATACTCAAATCCCTAGCGCTCATTAAAGAAAATTGTAGCGTGCGAGGGATCGGTGTAGCGGTTAAAGTGAGGGTGTCGACAGCTGCTTTCCGCTCCCGAAGCTTTTCTTTGGCGGACACACCAAACTTTTGCTCTTCATCTATTATTAAAATACCAAGATCCTTAAACTTCACCTCCTTGCCAAGTAAACCATGGGTGCCAATGACAATATCTAGTTTCCCTTCCTCCAAGGCCTTCAAGGTTTCCTTCTTTTCTTTAGCCGACTTAAACCGATTGAGGTAATCAACCGTACAGGGGAAATCCTTCAACCGTTCTGAAAACGTCTGAAAATGCTGGTAAGCAAGAATTGTCGTCGGCACCAGCACAGCTGCCTGCTTCCCATCTACCACAGACTTAAATGCGGCTCGAATGGCTACTTCTGTCTTACCGAACCCGACATCTCCACAAACCAAGCGATCCATCGGCGCCTCCGCCTCCATATCTCGCTTCACATCAGCCGTTGCTTTTGCCTGATCCGGAGTGTCTTCATAAAAAAATGAAGCCTCTAATTCAGTCTGGAGATAGGTATCCGGGGAATGTGCAAAACCTTTACTGGCTTTACGTTTAGCATACAAGCGAATCAGATCGGCAGCAATATCTTTTACCTGCTTCTTCGTTTTGTTCTTCAGCTTTTCCCAAGCATCCGAGCCCAATTTATTCACCTTAGGTTGGGTACCTTCTTTACCGGTAAACTTAGAAATCTTGTGAAGTGAATTGATATTTACATACAGGACATCATTGTCTTTGTAAATTATCCGAACCGCCTCCTGCATATTCCCGTTCACCTCTATTTTTTGCAAGCCACTATAACGCCCAACACCGTGATCAATGTGGGAGACATAATCACCCGGTTGCAAATCCCGAAGTGCTTTTAAAGTAATCGCCTTACCCTTTGAATAGGCTTGTTTTAAGGCATACTTATGATAGCGTTGGAAAATCTGATGATCGGTATAACAGACAAGCTTATGGTCGTGATCAACAAAGCCCTTAGCAATTGATGTGGGGATGGGTACAAAATCAACCGCAGCATTGGTATCTTCAAATATGCTGCGCAAGCGCTCTAATTGCTTGGCTTGTTCTGCAAAAACAAAGGGCTTGTACTGCTTTTCACTTCGAGCTTTTAGATCAAGTCGTAGTAAATCAAACTGCCGATTGAATGAAGGTTGTTCTTCTGTTGCAAACGGAATCACCACCGGCGGTGCATCGGCAACATAGGTCGCCAATGACTTTCCTGCCCACTCCAACAAATGACGGCGTTTCAATTTATCCAACCATTCTGCTGCTCGTTCAAAATCATTTGGAGTTAAAATTCGCCTTTCAACAGAAGGATCATCTTCTTCCGGATCCCGAAGCACGAGTTCATCAGGGAGATCCGCCTGCATTTGCGCTATCTTTTCATAAACAAAGCCAAGGTCTTTGAACCAGAAAGTGGTATGCTCCGGCAAATAATCCAGTAAGGAAATCTTCTCAGTACTTTCAAACTTTGTCTCAATATTTGGCAGGATACTTACCGAAAGCAACTTTCGTTCGGATAGTTGGGTCTCAGGATTAAACAGTCTAATAGAGTCCACTTCATTGCCGAACAACTCAATCCTATATGGATGCTCATTCCCAAAAGAATAAATGTCCAAAATACCTCCGCGCATGGCAAATTGCCCGGGCTCATACACAAAATCCTCCCGCTTAAATCCGAGTGCAACAAACTTAGCCATTAGCTCATCCGGCTTCAATAGCTCCGCCACCCGGATTTGAATCATGTTTGTAGCAAGGGATGATGCATTGACCACCTTCTCAAACAGTGCTTCTGGATAAGTAACTAATATCTTCTTATTAATCCGCTTACCATTCAATTTTGAAAGTGCTTCAGTACGCAGCATCACATGACTACTGTTCAACTCAGGATACAGTACACTTCGCTTAAAAGAATCAGGGAAGAAAAACACATCCAATGCTCCCGTTAGATGCTCCAAATCGTTGTGAAAATAGGCCGCCTCTTCCTTGTCGGACAAGACAAATACATGATTGCCTTCAGAAAGTGCCCAGACAGCTGTGGCTACAAAAGCGGTTGCTGAGCCACGAAGCCCATCTAGAACAGCACGAAACCTAGTATTAGGCAATGAGAGAGCAGCCGCAAGCTGTTTTAGGCGGGGATCATCATTATAAAAACCTTGTAAAACCGACAGGTTCATCCGGCGCGAATGTAGGCAATGCGCAGCCTATCGGGGCGAAGAAATAAAAACTAGCCTCATTATTCGTAATATTACAGTGATGAAAAAGCTAGCCTTTGTTGTACTTCCTACATTCTGTCTTTTACTTTGTAGCTGTGCCGGCGGCTGGACAGAAGATGACAAGAATAAACTACGCGACGACTGTCTGGCACAAGCCAGGACACAGATTTCTGAAGAACAGAGTAAAAAATACTGCGCTTGTTTTGTAGAGCAGATGGTAGCAAAATACCCTGTATTCAACGATATGATGCGCGGTTATCAAACCGATACCATAGAGGCACTTAAAAAACATTGCCGCGCAGAAATTGGCTTACCTTAATTCAATATAGTAGCACCCTCACTTGCCGCTCTTCTTAATAATGCAGAGGCGCGATATCTGTCTTCTCCATATTTCCGATAAAGCTCATCCAGAACCGTTAGCACCCGAGCTACACCCCAAGAATCGGCAAGTGCCAACAAGCCTTGCGGGTAATTAACTCCTTTTGTCATCGCTAATTCCAAATCGGCTGCAGTAGCTACTTTCAAATACAATGCATCAACCGCTTCGTTGATCAACATGGCGTTGATTCTATCTACGATCTCCAGCCCTAAGGCTGCATCTTCAATAGCCGTTTTTTGCGGTTCGGGACTTGAGTAGTCATAAAACCCCTTGCCCGACTTACGCCCCAACCAGCCTGCTTCGAGTAATCTCTTTTGTGAAAATGAAGGCTTATAGCGGGGATCAAAAAAGAAGGAGGTAAATACAGTCTCGGTCACAACATAATTCACATCATGCCCTATATAATCCATAAGGGTAAAGGGTCCCATACGATACCCACCGAAAGTAGTCATAGCCCAATCGATTGTGGCTATATCCGCTATTCCTTCTTCATAAATTCGTAGTGCTTCACCATAAAACGGGCGCGCAACTCGGTTCACAATAAAGCCAGGAGTATCTTTAGCAATAACCGGAGTCTTACCCCAGTCCATCATAATTTGATTGGCAAGCTTTGCCACTTCCGGGGAGGTCTGAATAGCAGGCACCACCTCTACCAAAGCCATCAGAGGTGGAGGATTAAAAAAATGTAAGCCAAGCACGCGCTCCGGCTTAACACATGCAGCTGCAATTGCAGTAACCGACAGGGAACTAGTATTAGTTGCAAGAATACACCCTTCTCCAACCTGCGCTTCTAGCGAAGCAAACAACTGCTTCTTTACTTCCAAATGCTCCACGATCGCTTCGATAACCAAGGCACAATCTGCAAGACCACTTAGACTATTGGTAAAGCTGAGCCGCGCCATCACCGCCTTTGCGTCTGGCAATTTCCCTTTACCCTCCAGCTTTGCAAAAGTCGCGTCAAGACTAGCTTTTGATTTGTCTAATGCCGACAAATTATTATCGTAAACAACGACAACACAACTTGCCATGGCTGCAACTTGCGCAATGCCGGTACCCATAGCACCTGAACCAATTACACCGACTTTCATCTTCTCAAGTTTTTTAAAAAAGTAGAAATATTAAGGCTTATTGGGCTTGCTTCTTTTGTGCTAGAATGCTCCAGTCCGAAGCTTCAGCAACAATGGTATTGACCAATGTTCCCAACCCATCAATTTCCATCTTCACTACATCACCCACTTGTAGCCATTGTACTTTATAATTAGGGTCATTCAGCAAGCCGGTACCATTCAACTCCAGAAAACATCCAGTACCGACCGTTCCACTGCCAATCACTTCGCCAGGCTGAATATTCGCACCATAAGCGCAGCGTTCCAGGATCTCTGCAAAAGTCCAATCCATGTCGCCCATATTCCCTTCACTCACCAATACATCATTCACCCAGCAGCGCATTTTCAGGCTGTATGTAGCCCCGACATGCCCTTGCTTGGGGGCAATCCGATAGGCTTCCAGCTCATCCGGCGTTACTAGCATGGGGCCGATAACTGTACAGAAATCCTTTCCTTTTGCAGGCCCCAGATTAAGCTTCATTTCCTCCATCTGAAGTAAGCGTGCACTCATATCATTCATGATAAGGTAACCTGCGATGTATTCATCTGCTTCTTCAGCTTTGATGTTGCGCCCGGACTTGCAAGTTATGATAGCCGCCTCCAATTCAAAATCTAACTTCTGTAAATGGTCCGGCATTACAGGTATTTCACCGGGACCTTGGACTGCATTATGATTGGTGAAGTAAAAAATAGGATATTCGTCAAACTCAGGGATCATCTCCACTTTTCTATTGCGCCGTGCAGCAGCAACGTGTTGACGGAAAGCATACCCATCTCGGCAAGATGCCGGGCGAGGTAAGGGCGCCAGAACAGTAGCCTCGTTTAGGGAAATGGTACTCGGTACAGCTAATGCGCCGGACTTTATCGAAGCTTCAACTTGCTTGGCTAAGCTTGAAAAGGAATCCCAATCTTTCAACGCATCTGCTAGCGTCCCTGCTAGTTCAGCATGTGCCGTTTGTGTATCGAAAAGCTGATCATTCAGACAAAAGGCAAGCTTTTCCTTGCCATTGGACGAGTAGGTTACTAGTTTCATGCGTGTCTATTAAGTGGCTGCAAAAGTAAGCGAACATTAAGAGAGCAGGTTCCTAAGCGACATTTTGCTAACTCAGCCCTGTCGCCTTAAGGAATTCCTACAACAGCTTAAGCCCGATTTCGCCATCTTAGTAGGTCATATTTTTTTTGTTGTGCTGCCCAAAATTTCCTTCCATCCAGAACAAAAAAATCCCTTTACATTTGCAACCCGGCGAGTCTTATACGGCCAGCTCCTATTAATCCCCCAGGGCAGGAATGCAGCAAGGGCGTATGGTTGTAGCGGCGCGATGTAAGTAACTCGCCGGATTTTTTTTGTGCCTTTTCGAAGTCACACCCATACCATCCCCATTTGAAATCCTCTTCTTCATGCAAACGGAAAAACTAAAATTCGGAACTGACGGCTGGCGGGCAATCATAGCCAAAGACTATACAGTTTACAACGTAGCACGAGTGGCCAAAGCACTAGCGGATTGGCTCTTGCACACAAGCCCCAAGGGACAAACTCCTTCTGTTGTTATTGGATATGACTGCCGTTTTGGTGGTAAAATGTTTGCAGAGACTAGTGCAGATATCCTTTGTAATTCCGGTATCAAAGTGTTGATGCCAAAAGGATTCGCCAGTACACCAATGGTCTCCTTAGGCGTGCTGCAACACCAGGCAAGCCAGGGTGTAGTCATCACAGCCTCCCACAACCCCCCGGAGTACAATGGATTTAAGCTAAAAGGCCCACATGGCGGCCCTTCGACTACAAAAACAATTGCCGAAGTAGAGGCACTAATTGCTGATGAAGTGAGCATACCGGGGAAAAGTCCGGAATATTGGGAACAAACGGGAATGCTTTCCTGGATTGACTTAGAACAGGAATACATCTCCTACATCCAAAAGAAATTTGATTTTGGTAAACTGAACAATTCTGCAACTAAAATTGCCTATGACGCCATGTTTGGTGCCGGCCAAAATGTGATTCCACAAATCATCCCCAATTCTGTACTCCTGCATTGCGAACAAAACCCCGGCTTCCATGGTCGTCAACCAGAACCCTTGGACAAACACCTCAGCGAACTTGCCGAGACACTAGCACAAAGTCCTGAATTAAAAATGGGCCTTGCAACCGACGGCGATGCCGATCGCATTGGCCTCTATGATGGTGACGGAAATTTTGTGGACGCACATCATATCATCCTACTCCTCATCCACTACCTACATAAGTATAAAGGCTTGACCGGAAAGGTGGTCGTAGCCTTTTCTGTAACTAACCGAGTTAAGAAAATGTGTGAAGCTTATGGCCTTCCACTAGAAGTAACCAAAATTGGATTCAAGTACATTTCCGAAGTCATGATTCAGGATGATGTACTGGTGGGCGGAGAAGAAAGTGGCGGCATCGCTGTAAAAGGACATATCCCGGAACGAGACGGAATTTACGACGGGATGGTTCTGCTTGATTTCATGGCGCAAACCGGAAAAACCATGAAGGAATTGGTTGCCGAAGTATATGAAGTCGTGGGTGAATTTTTCTACGACCGCAATGATCTACATCTTGATGAAGCACTAAAGCAAAGCATCATCAACACCGCAGCAGCAGGGGGTTACAGCAGTTTTGGGAAGTACAGCTTTAGTCATACTGAGAATATAGACGGCGTGAAATACTACCTCGACAATGGAGGCTGGGTCATGCTCCGCGCATCCGGTACCGAACCTGTATTACGGATCTATGTAGAAGGAAATAATAAAGAAGAAACCGCAGAAATACTGCAAGAAGTAAAGACTACGTTAGGACTGTAACCCGAATAGAAGCCAGCTTTATAAAGAAGCTTGGCCTAGTATTTGTAATCAAAGGCTATCTTTATCTGATTCCTTTAGGTTCCCGATTCGCAGTTTCAAGATTTATGAAAATCTCCATTCTCGGAAACAATTCTGCATTACCTGCCTTTGGCCGTAGCCCAACAGCGCAAGCAGTTTCCATTGCCGGGAAAGACTTGCTGATCGACTGTGGAGAAGGCACACAAGTGCGGATGCAACAATATGGCATCAAGTGGCGGAATATGGACCACATCTTCATTTCCCACCTTCACGGCGACCATTACTTTGGCATTTTTGGCCTGCTCAATAGCATGAGTCTTTTGGGGAGAACCACAGCACTACATCTGTATGCACCGGCTCCTCTGGAAGCATTAATTCAATCTGTGCTGAGCATCGCTGACTCGAATCACGCCTTCCCCTTTCACTTTCATGCACTACCGGAAGGCTCCGCTCGCCTGGTGGACACTAAGCTTTTCTCGGTGGATTGTTTTCCCGTGGAGCATCGAATTCAATGCCACGGATTCTTAGTTACGACAAAGACCCGAACAAGAAAACTATTACCTGCCAAGCTAACTGCGGCCGGCGTACCAAAGAGTTTTTTCAACGCATTGATTAATGGTGAAGACTATATTGATGAAAACGGCACCGTTATTCCCAACGAACAACTAACCACCGCCGGACCAAAACAAAAACGTTATGCCTTTTGTGCAGACACACGCTACACCCATTCTTTTCTAGAACATATCCAGGGAGTGGACATGATGTACCACGAAAGTACCTACCTGAGCGACAATGAAACCCGTGCCGCAGAACGCTACCACAGCACCGCCGCGCAGGCAGCCCAACTCGCTAAAGATGCCGGAGCCGGAAGATTACTTTTAGGTCATTATTCTTCCAGATACCGAGATGTTTCGGAATTCGCTAGAGAAGCCGCACCTATCTTCCCAGCAGTGGAAGCAACAGAAGAAGGCCATGTCTATGAAATTTAACTAGCTAGGATATTCTTAGGTCATCTAAAATATCTCGGAGCATTTCGCTTTGATACAAATGTGTTATCCGACTTACTCAAAATAAGGATTTCACAACAGAGAATCTCCGACTTTATACCTACCTCTGTAAAGCCAAGCTTTTCTATAGGTTTCTATAGCAAACGAAGCTAGTACACTTCATTCCATAAGCAGTAGCAACAAATTTGAACTCGTATTTCATCGCTGTTGATAGACTACTTTACAATCTGGGCTAAATTTGAGGGATGCGTACAGAACAAGAAGAATTAGCCTTCCTAACCCGATACAACAAGCTCAATACTGCACAAAAAGCAGCTGTCGATACCATCTACGGCCCAGTAATGGTTATTGCCGGTCCAGGTACCGGAAAGACAGAAGTCCTCTCCATGCGTATTGCACAGCTACTCCGTTCGGATGCGCAAGTGCAAGCTCAAGAAATCCTGTGTCTCACCTATACCGACGAAGCCACTCACGCCATGCGCAAGCGTTTGGTGCAAATAATCGGACCATTGGCGCACAAGGTTCAAATCTTCACCTTTCACGCCTTCTGCAATACAGTGATACAAAGCAATCCGGAGTATTTTGGAAAGGGGAGTATGCAACCCTTAAGCGATTTGGAGCGCATAGAAACGATTCACGAAATCATTGATAAGCTACCAAGCACCCACACCCTAAAGCGTCTGGCAGGTAGTGTCTATCACGACAGCAATGCACTTAGTCGCCTCTTTGAATACATGAAAAAAGAAGCGCGTACCAGCCAAAGCATTTCTGAAGAAATTGATAAGTACATCGCTTCGCTCAAAGATGATCCGGAGATGTACTACAAAAGGAAATTCGGGAATTATAACAAAGGGGACCTAATGCAAACGAACTATAACACAGCAGTAGAGAAACTGGAAAGAATCCGAGCTGCCGCATTTCTCTATGATCAATATATGGATCAATTAGTGTCTAAAGGCCGCTATGACTTCCAAGATATGATTCTTTGGGTGCTAAGAGCCTTTGATCAAAACCCGGCCATCCTGCAACAATATCAGGAGCGATTCCAATTCATCCTGGTGGACGAATTCCAGGATACCAATGGCGCGCAAAGCGAATTGCTCTACCAACTTACCCAATTCTGGGATGACCCAAACTTGTTTGTAGTTGGCGACGATGACCAAAGCATCTACGAGTTTCAAGGGGCACGAGTAAAAAATATTATTGAGTTCTATCAACGCTACCAGCAACACATCAAGGTGGTCGTGCTTACGGAGAATTACCGCTCCTCCCAACCAATTCTGGACCTAGCTATGACGAGCATCGCCAACAACCAGCAACGGCTCGTTCGGCAAGTGACCGAAATAACACTTAACAAGGAAATCGAGGCCAAAAATCCACGATTTGCACTTCCTGAAAACAACATTCAGCCAAGCATTAGAAGCTACCCAAACAACCTACAAGAGCAAGCTGATATCGTACAGCAAATCGAAGCCCTCCACCAATCGGGAGTTCCCTATTCGGACATTGCCGTGCTCTACGGAATGCATAAACATGCTAGCTTTCTTCAGGATCTCTTAGAACGAAAACGCATCCCCTTTATCGTAAAAAAACCAATCGATGTATTGAAAGACCCGCTCATCGAAAACATTATCTACATCTTCCGATACCTGCAAGCAGAGCGGGAAAAACCATTCTCCGGCGAAGCACTGCTATTCGAAATCTTGCACGCTCCCTATTTCGGTATCTCACCAATCGACTTAGCTAAACTCTCCCTACATATCAGTGCGCAACGTGGTGAAAACAAGACCTATTGGCGACTCGTTCTGGCACAACCCCTCCTACTCGAATCACTCAATCTGGACTCCGTAGCGGCACTATACCGAATGGGCAAATGCTTCGACAATTGGATCCAGAGTGTGAATAGCCTTTCACTACCGCTACTTTTAGAAAAAATTGTTTACGAAAGCGGCATCATAGAATATCTATTACACAACAAACGACCGGCAAAAGACCTGCAAATCCTACACACCTTCTTCAGTTTTGTACAGCAAACATTTCACCGGACCTCCGCCTTCCAGGTAGATGAACTTCTGTTGATCCTGGAAAAAATGAAAATTGAGCAACTGCCGCTGCCCTATGAAAATGTGATCCAACAAGAAAATGGCGTTCGGCTTATTACTGCACACAGTGCTAAGGGTACTGAGTTTGAATACGTCTTCCTCCTCGGTGTCACCAAAGATGGCTGGGAAGGCTCCCGCACCCAATACGACACCTTCACCCCGCCTTCTCTAAAAGATGGAACTGCGAAAAAAGACGACGACTCGCCGAAAATAGAAGTGTACCGACGTTTGTTTTTTGTGGCAGTTACGAGGGCGAAAAAAGCACTCCAAATCTCTTATGCGCTCCATGACGAAAAGGGTAGCGCCAAACAAACTTCTCAATTCATTGATGAAATCTCCGCAGAAAATAACCTACAACACTACATGGTCTCTGAAGAAGACATGATCCAGAATCTGAGCTGGGCCATGTCACCGATACCCGAAGTACAGATAGAGTTGATCAACAAAGCAAGCATCAACCAGACTTTACAAAGCTTCAACATGAGCTACAGTAGCTTGTCTAAATATTTGAAATGCCCTCTGGCATTCTATTATGAAAACATACTCAAAGTCCCATTTTTGAAAGGAGAAGCATTAGTATTTGGCTCAGCCGTGCACGCAGCATTAGAACTATTTTTCAAAGAAATGCTTCGCCGAAATCAGGAATTTCCAAGTTTGGAAGAATTGATTAAATGGTTTGAACAGAAATTCTATTTTGAAGCCGCCGGCCTTAGTGATTTAGCCTACAATCGCCGCTTAGACCAAGGTCGCCTATTACTCACCGATTATTACAAAACAAATAGCAAGCAATGGAGCAAGAATGTGGCTGTTGAATACTCTGTGAAACGATTCTTCCTGGATGGTGTACCAGTAGTAGGGAAAATTGATAAGATCATCTTCCACGACGATGGGCTGCAAGTGATCGACTACAAAACGGGAAATGCAGACAGTAACACCAATTCCAATCTGAATCCTCCAAACGATAAAGACCCCAAGGGTGGCGACTACTGGCGGCAAATGGTCTTCTACAAATTACTTCTTGAAAACTCCGGCGATTTTCAACACCCGTTCAAAATCGGCACCTTCGAATACCTGGAACGAAGCAAGAAGACAAAACAATACATCGTAAAAAACATTCCCGTCTTCGAGCAAGATGAGCAAACAGTACGACAACAGATGAAACAAGCTTATACCAGCATCATGAATCAAGAATTTGACCACGGATGTGGCGACGAAAGCTGCCATTGGTGCAACTTTGCCCGCCGACATGAACTCGTCCATGAAAATGATGAGACGACTAATTAAATAACAGCGGGGTAAAACACAGCATTTCCACAAAAAAAGACCTTGAAATATTTTTTTGGCCATTACTAATGCTTTTCCTTTACATTTGCCGCAATCTATCTAATAAAGTAATTAATATTAAAATATGTTTTGGACACT
>JAFDYA010000044.1 GCA_018267675.1 Bacteroidota bacterium | reverse complement strand
TAGCCGTGGTACAACCCGTTGTAACCTGGGTAATCGAGGTAATAGTAATCACTGTGGTTCCACTATTTGCCAAGGCTATAGTATTGAAAGATCCGGTTTTTGTAAACGCATTATTAGTAGTAAATGTTGCCGTCTGGTTAGTTGCAGTATTGCTACCGCTGAGGCTATAAACGATTGCGTATTGTGTGTTGCCACCTAAGGTTGTTGAACTCACTGTAACTGTTGATGTGCCGTTCGCACAAGGTGCTGTTGAATTGCTCACGCTAAAGCTGGTTACATCCGGAGCCAACGTTCCATTCAATATTGTTGTTCCATCTGTAAATCCAGTTGTTCTTTGACAACCATTGTTGTCAATAACACTCGTTAAAGTGAGGGTGATGTTTGCGGTGCCTGTATATGAATTAGTGGTATTGAAGGCAACGTTATTGGCAACTCCCGTCTGAGTTACCGGTGATGGGCCTTGTCCTGCAGTATAAGTTATCTGGAATGGCGCTGTTCCTGAAGAAAACGCGAGAGTTATCGGTGCAGGCGAACCACTACAGAAAGCCGCATCAGTAAATGAAGATACCTGGGGAGTTGCATTTACTGTGGTAGTTATACCGTTACTTGTCGCAGGGCTACCAGTAGCGCAGGTTGCGTTTGAGGTCACCACACAAGTAACTGTCTGCCCGTTGGTCAAAGTAGAGGTAGTAAATGTCGCACTATTTGTTCCAACATTTGCTCCATTTAGTTTCCATTGATAAGCAGGAGTCGTGCCCCCGTTAACAACATTTGCAGTAAACGTAACCGAAGTTCCGGAACATATTATGTTATCTGCATCGTTTGAGCTGATCGTTACACTTACTGGCAAGTTCGGGTTTACATTAACCGTTGCCTTGTTATCTAACTGTATGCTACCGCAAGGAGATACTGTTGCGTACACATTAAATGTAGTTGTCGTGTTTAATGTGCCGGTCGGCAGATTAATAGTTCCACCCGTACCCAATACCGGGCTGCCAACTGCACTATTGTCAAGATCATTTCTCAATTGATAGCTGACACCCGGTGTTGAATTTGCAACCGTTATGTTAGTACCGGATCCATCGCATAGCGATGAAAGAGCAGCATTAACAGCGAGGTTTGTTACTAATTGATTCACTGTAATAACAACCGAAGATGCAGATGAATTACAAGGTGAATTGCTGATCGTCCAGGTCAGCGTATAAATACCGAATCCGCCAGCAGGTGTAAATTTCGCCGTAGGTGAAGTCGGATCATCAAATTGACCTGCACTGTTGCTTGGACCGGAAACAGACCATAATCCTGTACCGACTACGGGTGTATTTGCAGATAAATCTACAAAGCCGGTCGAACAAATAGTTTGAGGTGTTGTATTAATGACTGATGCAGACGGACTCGGGTTTACAGTGATATCAAAGTTTACAGGAACTCCGTCGTTACAGTTTACACTATTACCACTGAAATGAGGAATTACTGTAACATGAGCCGTCAATGGCACGTTACCGGTATTTGTAGCAGTAAAATTCCATACGGTTCCATTCACAGTACCAGGACCAGGAGCTATGTTTATATTATCGCCTGGATCCGATGAGTTATAAGACCAATCAAAAGAAGTTATAGCACCCGTGAATGTAATCGAAGCTGGCTTCCCATTACAAACTGTTTGATTACCTGGTGGATTAAGGACAGCAGGACTCGGATTTACAGTTATTGTAAATGTACTGACAGCGCTAACGCATCCCGTAATATTATCTGTCGCAGTTACGCTGATCGTGCCCGAAATTGGCGCTTGTGTGCCGTTCGTGGCAGCAAATGGCTGTATATTACCAACACCACTTGCTCCGAGCCCAATATTAATATTATCATTAGTCCAATTAAAAGTCACCGGGTTTCCATTTCCGGAATTTGTTGTTGGTGCAAATGAAACTAATGTACTGGATGAACCATTACAGAATGTAAGATTAGAAATTGCATCAACAGTTGGCTTAGGATTAACCGTTAGAGCCGAAACGGTTGATGTAACGCTTCCGCAACTATTTGTTATGACAACGTCATAATTACCTCCATCTGCTACAGCAGTTGACGGAATAGTAAAGGTAGCAGCTGTGGCCCCGCTTATTGGATTGCCATCCTTCCGCCATTGGTATGTCGGCGAAGGCGTCCCTGTGGCAGTCACACTAAAACTTGCTGACTGACCAGAGCATTTAACTTGAGAAGCCACTGGCTGGCCTGAAATAGATGGTAATATATTTACTGTAATTCCTGCCGATGCATCTCCAAAACCTGTAGTTCTTACGCATCCGTTTGCATCCGTGATTGAAACCAGAGTATACGTAGTCGAAGTCGTTGGATTGTTCACAACGTTGAATGGAGTACCGGAGACTACACCGTTTGCAGTCTGATTTCCGATTCCATCGTTGTATACTATTGTAAACGGACCTGTGCCAGCCGATGTTGTTAATGTTAACTGTCCGGTTCCTCCGATACCACCATTACAAATTGTATTGCCGTTAAAACTATTTACAGCATTTTGTGGCAATGGATTTACAGTTATTTGAACTGCTAAAGAAACATCTGTACAAGTACCTGATGTAACCGTTCTTCTGTACCAGGTAGTTTGTGTTAGCGTACCTGGTGTAAAACTTTGTGCCGAACTTATCGTTGTGCCGAATCCTGTTGTGGCACTCGTCGTACTACTTTGCCATGCATATGTGTAAGTGCCCGAACCGCCAGTTGGAAGCGCACCTGTTATCTGACCCGGTGATGAACCCGTACATACCGATGATGCGCCACTCAACGAATTCCCGGTAATAACAGGGTTAACTGTAATGGTGGCACTGTTGTCTGTAAACCCAGTTGATCGTGTAACACCATTTGCGTCCTTGACAGACACGAGTGTGTAGTTTGTTGTGCCAGAGGGATTGGGGTTTGCATTAAAAGCAGTTCCCGAAACAACTGCTGTTGCTGTTTGATTGGAAGTCCCATCATTATATACAACAGTAAAAGGCCCGGCCCCACTACTAGTCGTAACAGTCAGCTGGCCAGTGCCGCTTGCGCACACTGTATTGCCACTGAAATTTGAAACCTGGGGAACTGGCGGTAAAAATGTATATAATGTACCATTAGCTGGAAATGCAGCAGCTCCGGAAGTTGAAGAAGTACTCGCTGTACCGCTTGACATATTTATCCATGAAGCTGTAGTACTTGCCTGGCTTTTTATCCCAATAACTCTCCCCGTTGTTACAGCGCCAGTCGTTGATCCAAATAATATGTCGATTCTTCCCGGGCTTGAACTGTTGGGGCCATATAGTGAAATCTGAAAACGCACTTTAAGTGTAGAGCTGGGGTTCCCGCCGCTTGCCCCCGAAAATTGATCAAACTGCATTGTGAAGATATCAGTCCCAGTCAAGCCATATTTGAAACTCCCGCTATTTCCACTATTAAGATTTAAATTTCCCCACCACCCTGCTACCAGATTGGGTGGTGTACCGTTACCAAACATGTTGGTATTATTATTATCATTGCTCGTAGTTGAACCCATTCCAAGCCACCCGTTTGTGCTTGCGGTAACTTGCGTATATGCTGTTCCGTTATAGCTGAATGTAAAAGGGAGATTGACAACTACATTACCATCATCTGCTGTACCGTTGGTCAACGTTGTGGTACTTGTTATTCCGGCGCCGCTCAGAGCTGCATAAGTGCCTGTGCTGGCACTGGCAGTGTAATTACTTACCTGCGAGTAACCATTTAAAGTAAGTAGTAATGCCGCTATAGCAAAAAAAGCAGGCATCGGCCTTCTTGTTTTTACACGGGGCACAGCGCTTTGAACGTTTTTATATAACGTAGCATAGGCTGGATATAACCTGAACTGCCACTTGTTAAATAAACTAACTGCAGTTTTAAAGTTTTTTGTCGTGACAATTTGTAGAATTTGTCTCATACGGTTTGTTTGAGTAATGGTTGGGGTGGTATAGGCAAACACCGGTTGCTTTGCAGCAACAGGTGCCAGGTTGATTGGTAGGAAAGAGAATATATTAAACCGGAACCATCGCTGTCGGTGCGGCCGGCCTGTTGTGCCCGGTATGGCGAGGTCATCGTTTGCCCCGCCCCACTGGCCGGAAGGGAACTGGCCGTTTTCGGCTTTATCCGT
>JAFDYA010000043.1 GCA_018267675.1 Bacteroidota bacterium | reverse complement strand
GTGTGGGCATTTTCTTTTGTACACAAAACCCTATGGATGTATCGGCCTCCGTACTGAGCCAACTTGGCCTGAAAATTCAACATGCCCTACGAGCATTTACAGCTGCAGATCGGAAGACAATCGTACAAACAGCTGCCAATTATCCGGAGACTACATTTTATAAGACAGAGGACCTCATTACTGAGTTGGGAATTGGGGAGGCGCTTGTTACGGCACTCAATGAGAAAGGCATCCCTACCCCTTTAGTTCAGACGATGTTGTTGCCACCTCGTTCCCGAATGGATATCCTTAGCCCTCAGGAAATTCAAAGCCTGGTGAATAGTTCTGTGCTTGTGCCAAAGTATAATAAGACCTTGGACAGCGATAGTGCGTTTGAAATACTTAACAAAAAGATTGAGGCGGCTACGACGGCGGTAGAAGCAGGAGCTTCCGATGGAAATAAAGGAAACAAAGAAGCTGACGAAGCTCCTTCCTTTTGGGATTCTTTGCTCCACAACACGGTAGTCAAAAGCATGATGCGCACGGCCGGAAACGCTTTGGTACGGAATGTATTGGGCTCTTTTATGAAAAGGAGATAGGGGTACCATTTATCCCAAAAAGGTCAATAGGATTTAATCGGGTTGGACTCAAGAAGAAATTTTGAAGTGTAAAAGTTCGGTAAACCGTTCGCTTTGTGTATTAACTCCGGAAAGTTCTAGTCCGATTACTTTGTAAGATTTTCTTACCCCCATTTTACCAACTATTTTTCAATAATAACTTAATACTGTAGCAGCATTTGCCCCCACATTTTCTAATCGCCGCCATTAGAAAATTATGGCTAACGACCTTTTGGGGGTAAAAGCATATTTTTGGAAAAGCCTAGTCCGTAGGACAATATATGATTTACCGTAAGATTTATCTTACGAGTTAAGGAAACCAGCCACAAGCTCCGCCCGTAGGGCGGTACAATACAAAACTATGAGCTACATACAGTCATTACATCATATCATCATACGCACAAAATACAGTGATGATGTTCTTCCAAACGAATATTCAGAAGAATTGTACCGATATATTTGGGGATATATCAAAAATAAAAAATCATTTTTATATCGTATCAACGGAATGCCCAATCATGTACATATTTTGGTTGGTATTCATTCTACTATTGCACTTGCTGATTTTGTAAAAGAACTTAAAACTTCTACTAATTCGTGGATTAAAACTAATAAAGATAAGTTCCCGGATTTTATATCATGGGGTGAAAAATATGGAGCTTTCACTATTCGTTATCAAGAAAAAGACATTGTGATAGCGTACATCAAAAACCAGCGAGAGCATCATAAAAACGAAACGTTTAAGGACGAATATCGCAGATTGATCGCAGATAATGGAATTGACATTGACGAACAGTACTTTCTTACAGACTAATTGAGTGCTGCCCTACGGGCAGTTGTTTTGTGCTATCGCACCTACCACAGGCTATCCGCCTGCGGTTAATCAGATATTGTCCTACGGACAAATTACTTCGTTTCAATAAACTAAAATGATAATTAGGATTTTAGGTAGTCGGAGTATGGGAAGTTTTTTTGAAGTGCCAAGACTCAGTAAAGCATTCGCTTTGTGTATTAACTCCGGAAAGTTCTAGTCCGATTACTTTGTAAGATTTTCTTACCCCCATTTTTACCAACTATTTTTCAATAATAACTTAATACTGTAGCAGCATTTGCCCCCACATTTTCTAATCGCCGCCATTAGAAAATTATGGCTAACGACCTTTTGAGGTGTATTGAATTCCGGATTTTGAAGGGGGCAATTTGCAGCAAGGAAACGCTACGGCTTTATCCGGGTCAGGTCTAATGGGTGATGGTGTTGCTTTGCGCCCTTTTCGGAACATTGGAGTAGCAAATCGCGATATTGCTTTATGAATTGGGCTTTGGAGAAATGTGCGACGGCGTATTGATGGCAGTGTTCCGAAAGTTGCTTTCGGGCGGCTGCATTTTCAAGAAGCCAATTGATTTGGGCGATTCCTTCCCGAACTACGGCATCTTCTTCGGCTACTTCAAATATGAGTAAGGCATTTTCCTTTTCTCGTAGATGGCTTGTGTTGCCAGGGAGTGCTGTCACTAATGGGATGCAGCCATTAGCCATCCCTTCTTTTATGACCATCGGAAAGCCTTCATAGGCGGATGTGAGGATTACGACATGCGCCATTTGGTAGAGCACCTTCATTTGTTTTGGGTCGCTCAATTGACCATGTAGCACCGATTTTTCCTTGACGAGTTGGGATAAATCATTCTCAGCATCACCGGCAAAATGAAAGACTACCGGCAAGGAATGGTTGTAGCAAAGGGCTGCAATTTGGTCAATGAGCCAGACTCTTTTTTGAGCCCCCGATCGGCCTGCATATAGCACCACTAAAGGCTTTTGCTGTTTAGAGGCATTGGCAGGAGCTACATCCACTCCGGGTTCAATTTTTAATACACGTTGTTTGAAATGATCCGGCACTTGATGTTCTTGATACTGTTGCCAAATGTTTTGTTGGGTAAACGCATCTACAGTGAGGCGCAAGTCGAGGTAAGCATAATTGGCCAATCCAAAAGCTTCCATTCCTTTCTTCCCGTAGGTGAAATTATGCAGCAATTCTATTCTGAAAATGTCTGCATGTAGCCAGGGCAGTAGGTCGTAGAAAAAGGTGCTGTTGGCGCTAAGCAGTACTAGACCTTTGTGTCGATTGAGGTAAAATGCCCAAAAATGTACACTGAAAAGGCGGATGAGCAGATTGTCGCACCAGAAATGAATGTCGGAACAAACAGTATTGGGTGTTGCTTCAAACGCCGCTTGCATCACGGTATTGGGCGAGTGGCGGGTAAAGAAGACTGATTTGTTATAGCCTTCCAGGCTTTCCAGAATATCCAAATGAACTTTTTGTGCGCCACCCAGAGAATAGCGGTCAAAAAAGAATACGTAAACAGAATTGAGCCGCTTTCTAAATAGTGCAAAGGGCAAAACAAAAAGCAAGGAAGGCAGCCATGTCAGGCGAAGCAACCAGCGGAAGAGTAAGATTTTAGTCCTATTGTGCACAGAAAAAAGCGGTAACGATATGGCTGAGGCCACAAAATAAAGACTTCCTTTGGCGCAATTGGATAAAACCTTTGTCATCAGGCTGAAACTTTCCTTTACTGCCTGTACCTTTACACTTGTTTATTGTTACACAGAACCATTCAGTCGCGTTATGTCTATTTCCTTACTCCAGGCTACTTTTAATACTCCTGTAGATTACTTTCCGGTTGCGTTACAAATTGGTGTAGCCGTAGCTTTTGTGGCCGTAATGATGGGCGTGACTCACTTGCTTGGCCCTAAGCGAGCGACCTCCGATAAGTTGGTCAATTTTGAAAGTGGTATCCCAAGTATTGGCAATGCGCGTCAACCAATGGCGATCAAATACTTTCTTGTGGCTATTTTGTTCGTGTTGTTTGATGTTGAAGTAATATTTTTCTATCCCTATGCGGTTAATTTTAGAGCATTGGGGCAGGAAGGCTTTCTGGCGGTACTCTTGTTTGTGAGTTTTTTCCTAGTAGGGTTTGTGTATATCCTGAAGCGAGGTGCTTTGAAATGGGAAGATTAATCGCCGCAAATTTGATTCAGCTTAGGTCAATAGGAGCCTGTCTGATAGTATTGCCTACCCTATTCCTAGAAGTTGCCTTGAATGTAAAATTTTAAATCATAAAATGTCTCGTCCAGTACAGTTTAATACCAATCCCAAATTGCCGGAAATGCCTGAAGGGCATTATGGCGAGGGTTTTTTTGCCGGAAAGCTTGATCAAGTTGTTGGTTTAGCACGGAAGAATTCGTTGTGGCCCTTACCATTTGCCACTTCATGTTGTGGCATTGAGTTTATGGCAACAGTTGCGTCCCACTATGATTTAGCACGTTTTGGCTCGGAGCGAATGGGGTTCACACCCCGTCAATGTGATTTGCTCATGGTGATGGGTACCATTGCAAAAAAGATGGCACCGGTAGTCAAGCAAGTGTATTTACAAATGGCAGAACCCCGTTGGGTATTGGCTATGGGTGCATGCGCGTCTAGTGGTGGTATTTTTGATTCTTATTCTGTCTTGCAGGGTATTGATCAAATCATCCCTGTAGATGTGTATATCCCGGGCTGCCCTCCTCGTCCGGAAGGCGTACTGGAAGGTATTCTTCGGATTCAAGATTTGGTGGGCAAAGAAAGCCTTCGTAGAAGAAGTAGCGATCATTACAAAGCCCTTTTAGAGAGTTATGGTATTCAATAATTTCCTTTCTTAATGAAAAAACGGTAGTCACCTTTTGTGCTGCCAATAGAATCAGTATGGCACTTACTCACGATGATATCAAGGCTAGCCTCAATACCAAGTTTGGCGAGCAGCTGGCAAGCTATGATGAAAGCTATGGTATGCTTTGCGCGACGATACCAGCTGCAAAGAATCTGGAGGTGATTCAATTCTTGTATAATGATGAGAAGATGAAGTTTCGTTTTCTTACAGATTTGACCGCTATCCATTATCCCGATAGGACACAAGAAGAGTTGTGCGTAGTCTATCATCTCCACAATCTTCAAGATAATACACGACTTCGGATTAAGGCTTATGTACCGGTGGCACAGCCGGATATTCAATCGCTAACTCCTGTATTCAAAGGGGCCGATTGGTTGGAGCGGGAAGCCTACGACTTTTTTGGAGTCAATTTTTTGGGGCATCCTAATTTGATCCGAATAATGAATGTGGAGGAAATGGATTATTTCCCCTTGCGAAAAGAATATCCTATGGAAGACCCATCCCGCCGAGACAAGGACGACGAAATGTTTGGACGCGGCGGAAGTCAGTTTTATTAATGAAATAATGGTAACAGGCAACAATGGCAGATACTAAATCACATCATATTGCGCTGGGCGAAGATTCGCTCACACAAGATACTACTACCATCAATCTGGGGCCGACCCACCCCGCCACACACGGCGTGTTCCAAAACATAATGGAGATCGATGGGGAACGCGTAATGCGCACGACGCCTACCGTAGGATACATCCATCGGGCATTTGAAAAAATCGCAGAACGTCGCCCGTTTTATCAAATCACTACCCTCACCGATCGGCTCAATTATTGTTCTTCCCCGATTAATAATATTGGCTGGCAATTGGCGGTTGAAAAGCTCTTAGGCATTAAGACGCCCAAGCGGGTGGATTATCTCCGGGTAATTATCATGGAGTTGGCACGGATTACCGACCATTTGATTTGCAACTCTGTGATTGGTGTGGATACAGGTGCGTTCACCGGCTTCCTTTATGTGATGCAGTTTCGGGAGAAGGTGTATGAAATCTATGAAGAGATTTGCGGCTCAAGACTTACGACTAATATCGGACGCTTTGGAGGATTTGAACGGAATTTTACCGAGACAGCGTGGCGTAAGTTGGATGAGTTTTTGAAAGAATGGCCCAAAGCATTAGATGAGTTTGACCGACTGATGACCCGAAATCGGATCTTTATGGATCGCTGTATCGGTGCCGGGCCGTTAACGGCTGAGCAAGCTTTGAACTATAGTGTTGCCGGCCCAAATCTTCGTGCAGCCGGTGTGGACTATGACGTGCGGGTGGCCAGTCCTTATAGCTCCTATGAAGATTTCAAGTTTGAAATTCCGGTGGGCACAACTGGGGATGTGTATGACCGATACCTAGTGAGGATGGAAGAGATGCGGCAGAGCGAAAGCCTGATTCGGCAATCCCTAGAAAAGTTGAAGGACCTTGATCCTAGCATTTATCATGCGGATGTTCCGGAGTATTATTTGCCTGAAAAGAAAGATGTTTATACCAAGATGGAAGCCCTGATTTATCACTTTAAAATAGTGATGGGTGAAATCAATATTCCGGAGGGTGAAGTGTATTCTTGTGTAGAAGGTGCAAATGGTGAACTTGGATTTTATATCGTTTCCGACGGGGGGAGGTCGCCCTATCGCTGTCACTTCCGTCGCCCTTGTTTCATCTATTATCAAGCTTATCCGGAGATTGTAAAAGGTGGCCTGTTTAGTGATGCAATTATCACTTTGAGTAGCATGAATCTGATTGCCGGAGAATTGGATGCTTAGTTTATATCAGTCAAATACCTACTTGCCCCAATTAAAGAAGATAAACCCGATATAGTTAAATTTGTTTTTGCAAAGCGTATGATTAGCGCAATACGGAAGGGAGCTCTCAACTGTTCGCACTAGTCGGCTAATTCGTAAATAAAATGATTCAATTTTCTCCCGAAAAACTCCAGGAAGTTCAACAAATAATTTCCAAATACCCGGAAGGGAAGCAAAAGAGTGCGCTCATTCCCGTCCTGCATGTAGCACAAGCCGAGTTTGGTGGCTGGCTGGATGTACCGGTGATGGACTATGTAGCCGGCTTGCTCAATCTGATACCGATTGAAGTGTATGAGGTAGCTACCTTTTACACGATGTTCAACATGAAGCCTGTTGGGAAATATCTTTTGGAAGTTTGTCAGACCGGCCCTTGCATGCTTTGCGGCAGTGATGAAATCATTGAGTATATTAAGCAGAAGCTGGGTATCAATGTTGGAGAAACTACGGCAGATGGCTTGTTTACCTTAAAGCCGACAGAATGCCTTGGCGCATGCGGTTATGCACCTATGATGCAATTGGGGAAGTTCTATAAAGAAAACCTAACCAAGGAGAAGGTGGACGCCCTACTGGATGAATTGCGGGCTGCGGCAACCAATTAATTAGTTCTTCGCCGAGTTCTATTGAAGATGACTCGAATCGGCCTTATTTCCGACACGCATAGCTATCTGGATCCTCAGGTATTCACCTATTTCAAAGAACAAGACGAGATCTGGCATATCGGCGATTTCGGTTCTTTAGAAATTTGGAATCAACTTAAAGAATTTAAGCCGCTACGGTCGGTTTGGGGAAATATTGATGGCGCGCCGCTCCGTCGGGAGATGCCCGAGTTGAATTGTTTTCAAATTGAACAAGTAAAGGTGGTACTTCTTCATATTGGCGGCTACCCCGGACGATACACGCCCCGTGCAAAGCAGGCATTGAAGCAGGAGCAGCCCCAGCTCTTTATCAGCGGCCATTCCCATATACTGAAGATAATGTACGACGAGCAATATCAATGCCTCCACGTCAACCCCGGTGCTGCAGGAAAAGAAGGTTGGCACCAACAACGTACATTGATTCGCTTTTCGATTGATGGGACACAAATCAAGGACTGTGAAGTGATCGAATTGGGGCGGCGTGGGCAAGGTTAAAACCTGAGTAAGCTTGCACCTAATGATTGTACGATCGGGTGATTTTTTGAACTTGAGTTCTCTATTAAGAATGTTATAGTGTCTCCTACTCACAATTTCCCCCACTTGCTCCCCTTTTTTCCCGTTTTTAAAAAACTACATTTGCGGGTTCAAAACAAAAAAGATGAATTTTAAACATTCCATTATTGCATGCGCTGCAGTGCTAGCATTAGCGTCCTGCAAAGATTCCGGCAATGCGGGAAATCAGGCGGCTATGAAGCTGCTGGATCCTGCAAACATTGACACCACTGTGAAGCCAGGAGATAACTTTTATCTCTATGCTAATGGTACTTGGTTAAAGAATAACCCTATCCCTGCTGATCAAACGCGTTGGGGCTCGTTCAATGAACTTCAAGAAAACAACTTTAAGGCGCTGCATGAACTTTTGCTTGCCGCAGAAAAGGCAAATGCTGCTCCTGGAACCAAAGAACAAATGGTTGGCGACCTCTTTAAGAGTGGTATGGACTCTGCAGGCATTAATAAAGCCGGCTTAGAACCATTGAAGGCAAAGCTTGCCCAAATTGATGCAATTAAAGATCCTGCCGGCATCCTGAAGGAAGTGGCCTTAGAACATACTGAAGGCCTTAGTCCACTGTTCAGTTTCTGGATTTCTCCGGATGATAAAAATGTAACCCGTCAGATCTGTCAGTTTTTTCAAGGCGGCCTAGGGATGCCGGATCGGGACTACTACTTCAACAATGATGCTCGAAGCACAAAGATCCGCGAGGCTTATAAGCAATATTTGGTTGAGGTGATGAAGATGATGGGCGATAGTAATGCAGCTGCGAATGCGGCATCGATGTATCAATTGGAGCAGAAATTGGCAGCTGCGTCTATGACACGGGTGGAGCAACGAGACCCCTATAATGTCTATCACAAGATGAGCGTTGCTAGCCTAAATACAGCAACTCCGGGCGTTGATTGGAAAGGTGTCTTTGCCGATTTGAAAGTAGCGAACCAAGACACTTGTATTGTCGGTCAGCCGAAGTATTTCGCTGAGATTGCAAAGCAACTTACGGCGACACCACTTCCTGTTTGGAAAACCTATCTAAAAACACATATGGTAATGGATATGAGCCCTTACCTCAGTACTAATTTTGATGAAGCACATTTCGGGTTTTATGGACGCACACTCCGGGGCCAGGAAGCGCAACGCCCTCGTTGGAAACGTGTGCTCAACGTGGTAGATGGTTCTGTTGGCGAAATGCTTGGCCAGCTTTACGTGGACAAAAACTTTAAGCCGGAGGCGAAGAAAAGAATGCTGGAACTTGTAAATAATCTCCAGGAAACTTTCGCAGAGCGCATTAAAGCTTTGGACTGGATGAGTGCGGAGACTAAGGAAAAGGCATTGGCTAAATTGAATAGCTTTATGAAGAAAATCGGCTATCCAGACAAATGGAAGACTTATGAAGGCTTAAAAATTGTGCCCAATGACTATGTTGCCAACGTATTCAATGCTTCTGCTTGGGAGTATAATTATAGCATCAACAAATTGGGTAAGGCTGTTGATAAAACAGAATGGGGAATGACGCCACCAACTGTGAATGCATATTACAACCCTGCGTTTAATGAGATCGTATTCCCGGCAGGCATTCTTCAATATCCTTTCTTCTCCGAAAATGCCGATGATGCCGTGAACTATGGCGGTATTGGCGCAGTGATTGGGCACGAGATGACGCATGGCTTTGATGACCAAGGTCGGCAATATGCTGCTGATGGAAACCTGAAAAATTGGTGGACGCCATCAGATTCCGCCAACTTTGTGAAGCGGGCAAATATGGTAGTTGAGCAGTTTAATAACTACACCGTCCTTGATACCGTACATGTAAATGGTCACTTGACGGAAGGGGAAAATCTGGCCGACCTCGGTGGTGTCACGATTGCTTATGAAGCTTTCAAGAAAACAAAACAAGGGCAAAGCAACGAAAAGATTGATGGCTTCAGCCCTGATCAACGTTTCTTCTTGAGCTGGGCACAAGTATGGCGAGCAAATACACGACCAGAGGAGCTAGCTTCAAGAATCGTTACTGACCCTCACTCTCCTAATGAGCTTCGTGCCAATGGGCCATTAAGCAATTTTGAACCATTCTACAAAGCTTTTAATGTGCAACCCGGAGAAAAGATGTATCGTCCGGATAGCTTGAGAGCAAAGGTTTGGTAGCTGCCAGACTAAATTGTAAAAATTAAAAAATCCCGTTCGTATCATACGACGGGATTTTTTTTGTTCCTTCCTTTTTCTGAAAAGATATCATAGTCCGAGTTCCTTTTTCTGGAGTGCATCAATAGCTGAAGGTGCATCAAGCATTACATCTCGACCGGAATTGTTTTTGGGGAATGCAATGAAATCGCGTATTGTTTCCTGCCCACCCAGTAGGGCACACAAGCGGTCAAACCCAAATGCGATACCGCCATGTGGCGGTGCTCCATATTCAAATGCACCCAATAGGAATCCAAATTTTTCTTGTGCTTCTTCCTTACTCATTCCTAAGGCAGCAAACATCTTTTCCTGCAAGTCCCTCTGGAAAATACGGATGGATCCACCTCCGATTTCGGTGCCGTTAAGGACAATATCGTACGCGTTTGCTTTAATGTTTTTGTATTGAGTTTTATCATCCATTAAGGCAATGTGCTCCGGTTTTGGTGCAGTAAATGGGTGGTGGCGGGCTGCCCAATGACCTTCTACCTCTGTTTCTTCCAACAGTGGGAAATCTACCACCCAAAGCGGTGCATACTCGTTTGGTTGGCGCAGGCCTAGTTGATTACCCAAATGCAAGCGCAGCTCACTCGCTGCTTTACGGGTCAAAGCTTCATTCCCAGCCACAAACAGCACCAAGTCGTTTGCCGATGCAGCGCAAAATGAGGCCAATTCCTGCAATTGTACCGGCGTGAAGAATTTATCTACACTGCTCTTGAAGCTTCCATCTTTATTGCATTTCAAATTCACCAGGCCACCCATTCCGATTTGAGGCCGCTTCACCCATTCGGTTAGTTCGTCGAGTTGTTTGCGGGTCCATTCGGCGGCATCTTTTGCTACAATACCAATAATGCTTTGCGCCTCAGAAAAGAGCTTAAAATCTACTTTTTTCAGTTGCTCAAACTTATAGTCGCCATCCACTTTTAGGTTTTGCAATTTCATCCCGAATCGGATATCCGGCTTGTCATTGCCGTAGTGCCACATGGCATCATCCCAAGTCATTCTTGGGAATGCATCGGTGAGTTCGATTCCTTTTACCTCTTTAAAAACGTGTTTGAACAGTCCTTCGAAAGTATTCAGCACATCTTCCTGCTCTACAAAGGCCATCTCACAATCTATCTGGGTAAACTCCGGTTGCCGGTCTGCACGCAAGTCTTCATCCCGGAAACATTTTACGATTTGATAGTACCGGTCATAGCCACTCACCATGAGTAATTGCTTGAAGGTTTGTGGGCTTTGCGGCAGGGCATAAAACTCCCCTTCATTCATCCGAGAGGGCACCACAAAATCTCTTGCACCTTCCGGAGTTGATTTGATCAAGAATGGTGTTTCAATATCCCAAAATCCTTGCGTGTCCAAGTAGTTGCGCACGGCACGATTCACTTGGTAGCGCAAGGCTAAATTGCGACGTAATGTGGGTCGTCGAAGATCCAGATAGCGGTACTTCATGCGGATATCTTCGCCGCCATCGGTTTCCTCTTCTATGGTGAATGGTGGTGTGCTAGACGGATTGAGTAGGTTAAGCGTATCTACAAGTATCTCTATCGCTCCTGTTTCCTGTTCACTGTTTTTAGAATAGCGCTCCACTACAGCACCTTTCACTTGAAGGACACATTCGCGACCAATTCCCTTAAGTTGCTCCAGTACACTAGCCTGGCTTCGCCCTTCTTCAAACACTAACTGGGTAACGCCATAACGATCTCTTAGTACAATCCAAGACACAGCCCCCTTCTCCCGGATATACTGTACCCATCCTGCAAGGGTTACTTGTTTGCCAATATCACTGCTTCTGAGTTCGCCACAGGTGTGGGTTCTGTACATAAATAGTCAAGTTTTTGAAAGTCCGCAAATGTACGGAAGCTGCTAGGTTTACTGCGTTTTTACAACTCTCAGACTAAGACAAGAACTGCTAATTTCTATCCTCGTAATAATGCAAGCGAATCCTCGTTAGAAACACATAAAAATTACAAGCTGATTTTTGCCAACTCTTAGCGAATATTATCTTTCCTCTTTTAAAGCCGTGCCTAAACGTCTTCCTCATAAAAAAGTGCATTATGCCGGCTTGGTCGTCGTCATTTTGTTTTTGGGCTTTTTGGGTGTGGGTGAAGGGCTTTCTATTCATTACAAAAACCTGATTCGGGAAAGGTTGGACGCCCTCTCGGCAAAAGCAACCGATTCATTGTATCACATTTCAATTGAAGGAATCCGGATCAATATTTTTACACAAGGGGTCACGGTTTATGGTCTGAGAATGGTCGTAGATTCTACCGTACTACAACGGTTAACGGTAAATAATCAAAAACCAAAAGTGATACTGGATGTATCGGTACCACGAGCGTATATAAGTGGTGTGAAGTGGTCTGGACTAAGTAAGGAAACCAAGCTCGACTGTAAGAAAGTGGCTTTTTATCAGCCGAATATTTCGGTTACTATTCTTCAAAATTCCGCAGCATCCAATCCGGAAAGGATGAACCAAACATCTATGTTGAAACGGGTATCGGCAGCGTCTGTTTTGATCGATCATCCCAAGATTACCCTTCGTGGAAATGTGGATGACAAGCATTATGTTTTGCAAACAACAGGTGGCAGGATCGAGGCTGAAGATTGGGCATTTTACCCCCACCAAAGCTTTGATACCACCCGTTTTTTTGGAGCAGCGGCAGCCCGTGTTGATTTGAGAAATGCTCAGTATAGCTTTACGAATAACCTTTACCGCTACACTTTTGATCGGTTTAGTTTCGACTCCAAGTTGCGTACCGCTTCTATTACCGATTTGGATATTAGCCCACTAATGAGTCAAGCGGCATTCTATGAAACAGTAGGATATCGTAAGGATTTGTTCAATAGCCATACCAAGTTGATTAGTTTTTATGACTTGGATTGGCAGTCGATTTTTTTAAAGAAAAGCTTTAGCGTTTCTAGTCTTTGCCTTACTCAGCCCGAGTTGTTCATCTTTTATAGCAAGCGCCCACCGGTCAATCCCTCCTTGGTCGCTTTGCCCCCTTATCCGGCACAACGAATTGCGTCGATTCCATTTGCCATCAACATACCTACGGTGAATATAGTCAATGGTACTATTCGCTATGGTGAGTCGAATGTAAAGACGGGTGCACAGGGAACCTTAGCTTTTAACTACCTCAACGGTCAGCTTTTCAACTTTACGAATCGGCAAGAACTGCTTGCGCAACATCCGAATTGCCATCTCGTACTTCAAGGGCGGTTTATGCACCGAGCGCCCATGGGTATTCTGTTTAATTTTGTGTTGAATAGCCCAAAAGGTGCCTTTTCTGTAAATGCAACGCTCAGGGATCTTGATGCTTCAATGGTTCGTGATCAGGTTGATGCCCTGGCAATTTCGGAATTGAAGTCGTTAAAAATATCGCAAGCTTTTCTGCGTATTGCTGGCAACACGGATAGCACACACGGGTTATTTAGTATTCCCTATCAGGATCTTAGGCTTAACCTTAAGAAGTGGGACCCCCATGATAGTGATGTACATAGCCTGTTGTTTTTGTCCTTTGTTGCCAACAAGCTCTTATTATTTCAAGATAACCCGATGACGGGCGACACGCTACGTTTGGCTGCTACCCATGTTTTGCGCGGGCAGTCTAGGTCTTTCTTTCAGGTTTTATGGAAGAATGTCTTTCAGGCTTGCGTACAAATAGCTGTCAGGAATGATGGAGCAATGGACTTGTTGAAAAAGAAGGAGCAAAGGAAGGGGCAACAGCGACAGAAGTTTTTTAAAGACCTTTTCCCTAAACGGACTAGAGTTCAGTAGCAAAGCTTAAAAGCTTACCAACAAAAGCAGTCCAGGAATATTCTTGCTTTTCCCGTTTTAAGTTTTGACAAAGCTGGGGTAGCTCTTTTCCGTCAAAGTACTGGAGTATAGCATTGGCAATGGCTTTACTATTTGGTTCACAGACAATTCCCGTCTCTCCGTGTTTTACGGCTTCGGGTAGGCCACCAACATTTGTGGCTACCATTCCTCGTTCGAAATGATACGCTACCTGGGTGATGCCGCTCTGGGTAGCACTTCTGTAAGGTAATGCAACGCAATCAGCTGCGCTGAAATAGATTCTTACTTCTTCGTTAGGGATGAAACTGGTAAACAAATGGACACGATCTTCTATTCGCCATTTTGTGATGAGGCCCTCGTAAAATGCCTGATCGCCGTAGTATTCACCGGCTATAACTAGTTGTATGTTTTGTTCGGCGATCCGCTTGTCTGCCATTGCCTCAAGTAGTAGATCCAAACCTTTATATTTTCTGATGAAGCCGAAGAACAGAACAACTTTTCCGTCAACAGGTAATCGAAGTTGACGTCGGGCTAAGTCTTGCGAAACAGAAGGACCGTAGGAGTCGTAAAGTGGGTGAAAGAGCTGGACAGAAGGCTTGTCCGTTAATACTCTGAGGTCTTTCATTACCTCAGCACTCATGGTCACAAATCGGTTAATTGCCTTAAAAAAATACTTGGTCAGGATTAAATCAGTCGCCTTTTTTTCATGTGCTACGACATTGTCGGTAATGGCTAAGCAAACGGTGTTTTTGGCTTTTGCTTTTCTAAGTATTGTGCCGAATGCCGGCCCCATGAAGGGGGTCCAAAAGCGCACAATTATCAGATCAGGGTTTTCATGCTTTAGCATTCGCCCCACTTTCAACCAATTTAGTGGATTGATGGAGTTGATGACACTATGAATCTTACTGTTGGACGGGGCCGGCTCTTGGGTGTATTGGGATTTTCCGGGAAAACGTAGTGCCGGATATTGCAAGGAGAAAGAATAGATGGCTACATCGTGCCCGGCGGCAATAAGGGCTTGCGCCAGACGTTCGTTAAAAGTAGAGATACCGCCTCCACGTAGTGGATGTGCTGAGCCAATTATTCTTATTTTCATTGTTGCTTGTTCTTCTTGAAATCTAGCTGTGCTTGGGCATAGTCATCCGGCACACCAATATCAATAAAATAGCCCGGTACCGATAGCCCAAATATATGTCCCATCAACGCTTCCGGGGTCAGGTAGTCTGTTTCTAGCGAAAAATTTCCCGAAGGCGTATCGGCTAAAAAATTGGTGCGGTGTACTAAGTACACACCAGCATTGATCCAACCGGAGCTTTTGGTTTGCTTTTCTTTGAAGGTGCTGATTCGGGAATGGGCATCCATTGTTACAGTGCCATATCGGCCTGCATTTTCCAAATACTTCAGAGCTATGGTAGTCTTGCATTTCCCCTGGCCCATGGCATGCTCCATTTGCTGCAGTTCTAGGGTTAGATAGGTGTCGCCGTTGAATACAAATACCTGCTCTTCGCTGGCTTTGGTCATAGCTAAGCGAAGCCCGCCACCAGTACCGAGCGGGATGTCTTCTATGACGTAATCAAGGACAAAGTCCCAACGTTGTGTATTGAGCCAGCTAAGTACTTGTTCACTTTTGTAGCCGAGTGATAGGATCACCCGATCCACATGCTGCGTCTGCAAAAACGCCAACAAATAAAATAGAAATGGCTTATTGTCCACGGGTGCCATGCACTTGGGGATTTCACCAATGACACCACGCAGGCGAGTACCCAAGCCACCGGCTAGAATAATTGCTTCTCTTTTCGGTTGCTTCATGGGCTTAAATTGTCCAGGTGAGTAGGCCATGTTGCACAAACTGAAAGTCCTTTGGTGTGCCACCAAATTCTTCTAAGGCTGCACGTACTGCATAACAAGTATTCAGCGGGCAATAGAACATCATAAAACCACCGCCACCAGCCCCACTAATTTTCCCACCGGTAGCACCTGCGGCCAAAGCTTTTGTGTAGATTTGGTCTATTCGTTCATTGGAGATTCCGGGTGCCATTGCCTTTTTATGCTGGAAGCCAAAGTCCAGCACTGGGCCGATTTCGTCAATATTGCCTTTCAGCAACACTTCTTTCATGATGCTACTTTGATGTTTCAATTGGTGCATCGCTTCAATGCTTCCCTGGTTGTTGTCGACTACATTTTTGCTTTGAACGGCAATGATGTCTGCACTTTTTCTGCTTGTCGCTGTGAAATACAGGAGTAGGTTATGTTCGAGCTCATTGAGGTATTCAGGCTTTATCCGCAACGGATTCACGATGACTCTGCCTTGGTCAAAGAACTCCATGAAATTTACGCCACCGAAGGTTGCTGCGTATTGATCTTGCCGACCACCCGCCAATTTCAAGTCTTCACGTTCTATCTCATAGGCAAGATTGGCAATCTCGTATTCTCCCAGGGGTAGCCGGAGCCACTCGGCAAAGGCACCTACAATGGCAACGACAAGTGTTGAAGAAGTGCCCAATCCCGACCCTGCCGGAGCATCCACTGATGTAGTCAGGCGGAATGCTTGAGGGATAGGGCCAAAGTCTTTAGTAATACGGTTGAAGACACCGGCAGCCAAATTCAAACGCCCGTTGGTTGGCAGGGTTTCTTGTAAGGGATGTTGCTCCTTAACGCCTAAATCGGTAGCATGAAATTGAACTTCTTTGCCCAAGATTGGCTCAATGCTGGCTTGTGCAAAAAGAGAAACGCTGGCATTAAGGACGGCACCGCCATATCGATTACAGTAAGGACTCACATCGGTTCCACCACCCGCAAGCCCGATTCGCAAGGGTGCTTTAGCTCTGAAAATCATTAGCGTCAAAAATAGGCGATAATAGTAGGAGTCGCTTTCTTAAGAAACTTACCGCTCCAATTGACCCGGATGTTGCAGTTGTCCATTGTTCGTTTTTGACGACTTTCTGGCCATTTAGGAGTAGTTCAACGTACTCAGGATCTTAATGAATATCTAGGCAAAGCTAAAAAACGAAAATGGCTGCAACGCGCTCTAGGGAGCCTATTCTGTAAATTTATAGCCGATTCCTCTTACAGAGTGGAAGTGCTCGGGATTACGGCTGTCTTGCTCAAAATACTTTCGGAAATTGAGAATAAAATTGTCGATAGTTCTGGTGGTAGGATAGACATTATAGCCCCAAACAACTTGGAGGATATGATCTCTGCTCACTACTTCACCTTTATGCTCTATGAGTAACTTTAATAGTGCTGCTTCTTTTTTTGAGAGCTCCTGCACATTTCCGTCTTTGTCCAAGCATTCATGAGCGGAGAAGTCAATCCTACATTTATTGAACTCAAAAATATTGGCAACCGTATGCGGCTCTCGTATTTTCCGGTTTTTGGCAATTAGTTTATCCACGCGCAGGAGCAACTCTTCCAGGTTGAAAGGCTTGGTCATGTAGTCATCACCACCCATGCGCAAGCCTTCTACTCTATCGGCACCCGAGTTCCGTGCGGAAAGGAACAGGATCGGTACGTTATTATGCTGCATTCGTATCGTCTCACAAACCGCAAGGCCGTCCATTTCCGGTAGCATAATATCGAGGATGATGAGGTCGAAGAATTCATTCTTTACAGCTTTCAATGCCTCTGGTCCGGTCACCGCTACACTCACCTCGTAATTCTCCAGTTCTAGGTTCAGTTTTAAGGCTTCGCGAAGGCTTTCTTCATCTTCTACTACTAGCAGTGAAGCTTTGCTTGGGGTGTCTCTTTTGTGTGCCATGGGGCAAAATTGTCGTTTAAGTGTCTAAATTAAGAAGCCTGAGTTACAATAACTCAGGCTTTGCAAGAACATTACACGACTATG
>JAFDYA010000042.1 GCA_018267675.1 Bacteroidota bacterium | reverse complement strand
TGATTATTCTGTACTTTTTGGCGACGCACGCTCAATCGGGCATTTTTCAAAGTATCCGCATTCTGGAGTGCATAATCAATACAATCCTGAAGGCTCATGGGGCGTAAAGTCTGTTCTGAGCGCGCAAATGTGGTCATGCTCAGGCTGGCCAAGCTACCGGCTAGCAGTAATTTCGTGATTGAAAAGCTCATATTTTGGGTAGATCCTTTAGGTAGGTTTCGCTGTATTTTTTGTAGAGTTTTTCCCCTTTGGGCGTCATAATTCCGTAGAGGTAATTTTCCATGATTCCGATCCGCACATCGTGTTGATTGGGAAGCTCTGAAAGCAAGGATTCGGACTGGAAAGATAGTAGGCTCACTTCCACTCGAAAACGTGCGAGTAGGTCAGCATCAAGCCCAGGTCGGTAAAGCCCTTCCTCCATGCCGCGAATCAAATTTTCTCGGATTGCTGCAATATCTTTTTCCATGAGTCTTGAGCGGAATATGCGGTATGCATCCGGGAAATAGCGTTGCAATTCCAGCATGGCAAGTGGATTGATTTGCCGAAACATTTGACTCATCACCGCATTCACCCGAACCAATCCTTCTAAGGAATTTTCAGCAGTGCTGATTACTTCAGAAAAAACGGTCTGCACCATTTTTTGATGCCGAATCATTGCCGCCTCTACTACCTCTGTCTTAGATGCGAAATGCTGGTACAAGGTTTTCTTTGATATCCCCGATTTCCGAGCGATATCATCCATGGTGATCGACTTAAAACCGAATTGCCGGAAGCTATCTGTTGCCACCGAAAGTATCTTTTCTACTACCTCCATAACTGTTGAAGCTGCAAAACTAAAAAAACTTTTGACGACTATAAAGTTTCCAAAGTTTTAAAAAGTAGCCGGTTGGATTATTCTGCCTTTTCCAACTATTCTGTTATTTTTGAATCTCATTTTCAATTCATCCACTATGGGTTTTGTTGCAGACTTTAAAGCATTTGCCTTAAAAGGAAACGTGATAGATATGGCCGTTGGTGTCGTTATTGGTGGCGCCTTTGGGAAAATTGTTACCGCAGTTGTGGATGATATTATCATGCCGCTTGTTGGTATGGTTTCCGGTAATACCAAATTCACAGACAAATTTGCTGTCTTGGGTGCGGGTAAAGATGGTGCTACCTCGTTTAAAACCTTGGAGGAAGCAAAAGCCGCAGGAGCAAATGTGCTCGCCTATGGCCACCTCATTCAAAGCATTGTGGATTTTTTCATTATTGCCTTGTGCATTTTTGTAGCCATAAAGCAAATTGCGAAACTGAATAAGAAAGAAGAGCCAGCACCTGCTGTGCCAGAGGTATCCAGTACCGACAAATTGCTGATGGAAATCCGAGATGCGCTGAAGAAGTAGGCCTTCGTCCGGAAAGATTAATTTCCATTTGGGAATAAGAGCGGCAATTTCTGCAATAAGCTTGTTCTGAAGTGCTATTCTTACTATTGGCTTCGGAATGAGGATATATTTGCAGCTAATACACGCTGCAAGCACCTTTACTTTTTATTCATGTCCAGCCTGAAACACCATATTTTAGCTGATCTACGCCGCCGAAAGTCCGATCGTCAACCGGCTTTTGCCGTCTTGGCCGACCCTGACAACCTGAACCCAAGTAGCATGGCCCAACTTGCTGCTGCGTGCAATACAGCTGGGGTTGACTATTTGCTTATGGGTGGCTCCTTGGTATTGAACAGCCAATTGGATGCGTGTATTCAACAGTTCAAAGCCACGACAGATATCCCCGTAATTCTTTTCCCCGGAGCCCCTTCACAAGTATCAGCAGCAGCGGATGCCTTGTTGTTTCTTTCACTCATTTCCGGACGTAATGCTGATCTACTCATTGGGCAACACGTCATCTCCGCACCTTCTGTGCGAGCCAGCGGCCTGGAGGTAATCGGCACCGGCTATATGGTGGTTGATGGCGGAGTTCCGACGACAGTGTCCTATATGAGTCACGCAGCTCCCATACCAGCCAACAAACCGGACATTGCCCTTTGCACCGCCTGGGCTGGAGAAATGCTTGGACTTCAAGCTTTGTATTTGGATGCTGGAAGTGGTGCCCAATACCCGATTAGTGAAACGATGATTCAACGATTGAGCACGCAAACTGTGGCTCCTCTTTTTGTAGGTGGCGGAATTCGCAGTGCTGAGGGTGCCTATCTTGCAGCAAAATCCGGTGCTACTGTTGTGGTTGTTGGGAATGCGCTGGAAGCCAATCCCGCATTAATGCAGGACATGAGCGCAGCGGTACATGCAGCAAGTGGCTCGACTATTTCTTGATTCTTTTGATTCCAATTTTCTCCGGATCCACCGGATGAGCTTTTGCATCAAGACGACAGTACATACGATCAAAGGAGCGGGAATTCCCGAAGCTACAGTTAATGCTAAAGAATACGCTACTTTCTTACCGCAACTAGAATCCGAGTTAAAAACTAAATTTCACGCTACCAAATACCCCGAAATATTTCCGTCTTTCCTCCGTAGGCAAGGGTTGTGGCGTAACCCTCCAGATAAAGTCGATCCGGAAGAGTTGGAGTATATTTTCCACACCGGTGCCGATTTCAATATAGGGACTACTCTCCAGGGTTTTGAATTGATAACTAGGTGTAAAATTCAGTTGTTTGTTTGCTTCACTTAGCGTACCGATAATCCCCTTAGCCGTCCAAAACTGCCGCAGGCGCGCCTTTCGTAGGTAGGGGATGTAGTTGAAGATACCCCCTCCAATGCTGTGTTCAATATTGAAGCCTGCATACCGATCGGATAAAAACTCAAATCGGTTCATCATGTTAAAGGCAAACTTATTGTAGTAGTAAAATTCATTCCCCGGGGCTACATCCAAATAAGGGTAGGGCACAGTGCCGAAGGTGCGCCCGGCGAAGACATTATAATAAAGCGAGCCTAATGGTGCAATCTTGACCTTATCGGACACAGAAAATGAAATCTTTTTGTACTTGTAAGCACTCCCCAAAACGTGAGGTATGCCCCAAGAAAACCGCAATTCCGGGATTGGATACTTAGATCCTAGGCTACTTCTAAAATAATTGGAGGCTAGAAAGACTTCTTTATAGGCATATCGTAGTCGAAGCTCCACAGATGTCTCCGTTGTACTCAGGCTTGGATTGCCGGATTCATCAATAAAGATACCCCCGTCAGGCAGGGGAGCATAGGGATCAAAAACTCTATGTTGAAAGGCTAGAAAATGAGAAAAGCCACTGTAATATTCTTTATAATACTCCAAACGAGTATCCTGCACGCCGGCAAACTTGAGGGGTACGCCGTGCTTCCTACCAACGTTGCTGAACAGATTGTCCGCACTCACCTGATTGTCGTAATAATTGTTGCTCCGGTCAATATCTTGCCGATATGATGCAAATAAGTAGCTCCGAGGATAGCGATTCATTATCCAAAATGCATCCGCATAATATTTGAATGCTTTGTCCTTAAACCCATAGGCACCATAGCCACTCAAACGAATATCCTTCCATAATTTTTCGTTGGTAGCAAGCCCCAATCGGACTCTGGAGCCTTCAATTGTATTGGAACTATAGACATTGTAATAGGGGCCAATATCCAATGGACCGACTGATACATTCCCCCCAAACAGAAACTTGAGTGTCCGCTTCATCCGTTGGAAAATAGGAAGTCCATCGAGCGTATCTACCATATCGTAAATGGCCTGTTCGTTCTTTGAAAGGGAGTCCGGGCGGGCGGCTGCCCAGAAGGCATCGTTCCGAAGCCGTGCTGAATCATTAACTTCTACATCGCGATGGCTATCGGGATTATCCAAGACTTTGTCGATGGTGCGATTATTGGTTACGACATTGCTGTATTGTGTTGTTTTGCGTCCAATAAATCCGGGAAGGCGAGGTGAATAGGGCAGGTTGAAATCAGCAATAAACTTGTCTTTGATTGTGAACCATAGGGAGTCATGCACCGGAGCTGTTTCTTGGTAGAGGCTCACCCTACTCACGTAATTGATGTTTGCATTCTTGGGCACTTCTAAGGAAATCCTTTGGAGGGCAAAGCTGGAGTCGACCACCCAAAAGTCGCCATAGAAGCAGTTTTCGCCGGCACGCTTGGGCCGAAAGCTAACCAAGATTATCGGATGGCCATAGGCTGTCTGCGTGTCTTTTATTCGATACTTGTAGTAAAAAAGTCCTTGGTCTGAAATAGGAGAGACAAACGACTGTTGGAATACGGGGATGAAATTGTCGTAAGCATTCACGTTTTGATAATTTGCCCCGAGGAATTGATCTACACTTTCATTCTTCAGCCCGCGCACCTGAGTAGCTTCAATGAACTCCCTCGTCTTCTTTGGGTTGCGCCGGAAATAATAATTGGATATGCTTTCGGTAAGGTAAAAAGGGAGAAAGGGCTGCTTTTCGGACGTACTATCCAGATTGTTGTATATGAATCCAAATTGCTTAATCATGGGTATGGGCAACGCCTCGAACTGCTTGCGGGTAAGGTTCCGAATATCTACTTCCAGCTTATTATAGACTTTGTAGGAGTAATTCTGCAACCGATCCGGGTTGTTCTTAGGTTTTGCTGCAATTATCTTTTTGAGTAAGGTGATAGCAGGGTCTTCACCCGCATGAAATACAAATTCATCCAGGGCAGCAACCTCGCGATTTAATTCAATCAATACACTGGGACGAGTGTCCTTAGCCAAAATAAACTTTTTGGAAAAACCCCTATAGCCGATTGCTGTAACCATTAGCGTATCTGAGGGTTGCCCTGAAAACTTCAACGAAAACTTCCCGTCCAAATCTGCCGGTGTCCCCACACCGGTACCTGAAAAAAACACGGTAGCAAAGGGGATACCCTCGCCTGTAGCTTTATCCTGCACGACACCGGTAAGCTCATATTCTATCATTTTGGGAGCTGCCGCTACGCTCGGTGTCACTTCCTTCTGTTGCGCAGTATCAGCACCATTTCCCATTGTACGGGAGCTGGTATCATAATTGTAAACACCGAGCCTTCCCAGGCTATCCGCGACCTGCACTAAGGAGTCCGCCAACTGACGATCGCCAGTCTGCGCCCTCGACAACAAAGGGCACCCAAGCAGGATACCAATGAGTACAACCAAGAAGGGGGTTCCGGAAATTTTCATCTTAATGTCGGTATCAAAAATAGGTGGAATGTTGCCTAGGATTACTTCACTCAATAATCTAATCGGTAGTAGCTCCGCCGGAACTTGTTTAATGCAGCAAGAGGAGCGGTAAATCCTTCAATCCAAAACGATGCCAATCCTTACATTTAGCCCTTTCAAACGCACATGAACCTTCCAGCATTTTACAAGCGAGCCCGAAAGAACAAAGCTGCTCTTACCCGGTTTTTAAAAAAACTTGAAGATATAGTGCCGGAAGATTTCCCACCAATTGTTGAAGAGGAGGATAAAAAAGTATGGCAAAAAGTGGACTGTACTACCTGTGCTAATTGCTGCAAGACGATGACGCCCACTTATTCCAAAGAAGACATCCAGCGCATCGCCGCTCATTTTAGCATGAGTACTGCCGCATTTAAGGAAAAATGGCTGATGCAGGATGCCGAATCAAAAGATTGGGTGAACACGAGTACACCCTGCCAGTTTTTAGCGGCTGACAATCGCTGTAGTATTTATGAAATAAGGCCGGTGGATTGTGCCGAATTTCCACATCATCATAAACGTCCTTTTGACGACTATACCGAAACCTATTTAGGGAATATTGACCGGTGTCCTGCTACCAATCTCCTGATTGAAAATCTAAACGAACGAGTGGAGCGAGAGTACGAGTGGTGATGGCATTAGCGCTATTGTCGCATAAACGAAAAAAGCTCCAGTTGGAGCTTTTTAAAATAAGGTCTTCTGGTGCCTATTTCTTCTTGCCGGAACCTGTAGTAGTTGGCGGCTTCATTGAATCCATGATTCCATCCACAATGCCGTATTTCACAGCTTCTGCGGCATCCATCCAATAGTCGCGTTCCAAATCTCTCAGCACCTTTTCATAAGGTTGCCCGGTATTCTTTGATAGGATTTGTGCTCCAAGCTCTTTAGTCTTTTTTATTTGAACGGCTTGAATCTCCAGATCCGCGCTTACACCACGCATATAGCCGCCGAGACTAGGCTGGTGAATCATCACCTCCCCATGTGGGAAGATGAGACGCTTGCCTTTTGTGCCACCTGAGAGCAAAATAGAACCCATGCTGGCAGCTAGTCCCATACAAATAGTGGTGACGGGGGAGCTAATCATTTGCATCGTATCATACATCACCATTCCGCTCGTCACTACACCACCCGGAGAGTTGATGTAGAATTTGATTTCCTCACCGGGCTTATCGGCATCCAAAAGTAGTAGTCGATTCACTACATCTTTAGCGGAAGTGTCATCAACTACGCCCCAGAGATAGATTGCTCGTTTCTGGAAAAAGAGTTCATCGCTTTTTTTTGCCCACATACTCATGGGGCTATGTTTTGTATCGGCATTAGCCGTTTCGTTATCATCGTCATCGCCTTCATCATTACGGAGGCGGCTGTTGTACAATTGAAATGCAGACATGTTTAAATATTTTTGACGAAAAGTTGGTAAAAAAGGCTCTAGGATAAGCTTTCAGCTATGCCTTGTCTTCCTTTTTTGGGTTTTTGATTAATACTTCATCCACGATGCCATACTCTTTGGCTTCTTGGGCAATCATCCAGTAATCGCGCTCACAGTCGTCGGCCACTTTCTTAGCATCTTGACCGGTATGCTCCGAAATGATGTCATACAGGTTGTTTTTGATGCGTCGGATTTCATTCACCGTGATCTCAATATCTGTAGCCTGGCCGCCAATGGCGGAACTCGGCTGGTGGAGCATGATCCGGCTGTGGCGCAGTGCCGTGCGTTTCCCTTTGGTACCGGCACACATCAAGATAGCAGCCATACTGGCAGCCATCCCGGTACAAATGGTGCTCACATCCGGGGTGATAATCTGCATGGTATCATATATCCCCAAGCCGGAATACACGGAGCCGCCCGGAGAATTGAGATACATCTGAACGTCCCGAGTACGGTCAGCACTTTCCAAAAAAAGTAATTGTGCAGTAACAATATTGCCCACCTGGTCGTCGATACCCGTACCCAAAAAGATAATTCTATCCATCATCAATCGGGAGAACACATCCATTTGGGCGACATTCATGGGGCGTTCTTCAATAATGTAGGGCGTAAGGTTGGTCGGTTGATGGAGCTGAGCATTCATCTTACGTTGATAGTCATCCATTGTATTGCCGGACATCCCAAGATGGCCGACG
>JAFDYA010000041.1 GCA_018267675.1 Bacteroidota bacterium | reverse complement strand
CATACCCACCGACTCGCCACGCTTCACTTGCTCATAACGTGCCAAGAGTTGATCCATCTCGTCAAAATCATCTTCTGGAAAATCATCTTCGTACATAAGCTCCTCGTTTGTTCCAAAGATAAATTACAAGCAAATTACCTGTTGTTAAGCACCTGCCAAGAATGCACAGGATATGCACAATTTCTTTTTCAAGGTCGGCATTTTCCCGACTCGGTCATCCGTTCAAATCTTACCTTTGCGCCCACTATGGCGCAACTATCAGACATTACCTTGCTCAATGAGAAAGAAACTAGAGCGGGCTTTGGAGAAGGTATTTTGGAAGCGGGGCGCAACAATCCAAATGTAGTAGCGCTCACGGCAGACCTTGCCGGCTCGTTGAAATTGAATGCCTTTATTAAAGAGTTTCCTGAACGATTCGTGCAGTGTGGGATTGCTGAAGCCAATATGATGGGCGTTGCTGCGGGCATGACGATTGGTGGCAAGATTCCCTACACAACAACATTTGCCAATTTTTCCACCTCAAGGGTATATGACCAAATCCGCCAGAGTATTGCCTATAGTGGTAAGAATGTGAAGATCTGTGCGAGCCATGCCGGCCTCACCTTGGGTGAAGATGGTGCTACACACCAAGTGCTGGAGGATATCGGGATGATGAAAATGCTGCCCGGTATGACCGTCATTGTGCCTTGTGACTTCAACCAAACCAAAGCAGCGACGATTGCCATAGCCGAGCATGAAGGCCCGGTGTACTTACGTTTTGGTCGTCCGAAGTGGGCCAATTTCACTGCTGAAGGTCAAAAATTTGAAATCGGTAAAGCGCAAGTATTGGCAGAAGGTAGCGATGTGACCCTTATTGCCTGTGGCCACCCTGTATGGATGGCTGTTGAGGCTGCACGGGTACTCGCGGAGCGGGGCATCTCTGCTGAGGTGATCAATATGCACACCATTAAGCCATTGGACGAAGCGGCCATCATTAAATCTGTATCCAAGACGGGTTGTGTGGTCACTGCTGAGGAGCACCAACAGAATGGTGGCTTGGGTGAAAGTGTCTCCGGAGTATTGAGTCGTCATCTACCCAAGCCAATTGAAATGGTGGCGGTACAAGATAGCTTTGGAGAGAGTGGCACCCCCTTGCAATTACTTGCCAAATATGGCTTGTCCAAAGAGAATATTATCGCAAAAGTAGAAGCGGTACTGGCACGTAAATAAGTGCAGGAATTTCCAACACGTTAAAGCTGATTTTTTACAATAGTAGATCCTCCTCTGTAGTTGGGGGGCGATGCTGCATTTTCCTAGAGATCATTTTTTGTAGCTGCCTGTCCCAAACGAGCGCTGCCACTTGGTGGGCAGCATCCTCTGCATCTAGCACGGCGGCCAGCCGATCTTCGGCAATATCCAAACGATACATTAGTTGGATGAAGCCCATGAAATCAGTCAGTATCAGATGATCTATGCGTGCAGCAATGGCGGCCAAAATTTCTTCTTTACTGTGCAGGCCGGCGTCCAAACCCCATTCTTGTACTAATGCTTCCATGCTGAAGATGCGAATAGGCTATAAAATTACTCCAGTATCGGATTTTCCCTTTAGGGCTTTTGGCAAGGGAATGCACAAGCATTGGCCACCAAATCCTTTATGGCACTCAGGGCAACACGCTCTTGGGTCATGGCATCGCGGTGACGAATGGTTACTGTCCCATCTTCCTTGGTTTGGTGGTCGATAGTGACACAGAAGGGTGTACCAATAGCATCCTGCCGACGATAGCGTTTTCCAATCGCATCCTTCTCCTCGTAGAAGCAACTGAAATGGGGCATACATTGTTGCATCAATTCGCGCGCCAACTCCGGTAGTCCATCCTTTTTGGTAAGGGGTAAGATGGCCAGCTTGGTGGGCGCTAGGAATGCTGGAAGGTGCATCACGACGCGGTCGTCCTTCTTTTCGTCAGTGCTAAGGTCTTCCAATTCATATGCTGAGGATACCACCATCAGAAACGCACGATCCAGCCCGATACTCGTCTCTATGACGTAGGGGGTATAATTGCCAAAAGGCTTGCCTGTGGCCTCGTCCAGATCATTATCAAAATACTGAAGCTTCTTACCACTATATTTCTGATGCTGTTGTAAGTCAAAATCGGTACGGGAGTGGATGCCTTCTACTTCTTTAAAACCAATGGGGAAATCGTATTCTATATCACAAGCAGCATCGGCATAATGAGCCAGCTTGGCATGGTCATGATAACGATAATCTTCGGCGGAGATCCCTAAGGAAAGATGCCAATCCAGGCGTTCTTTCTTCCAGCTTTCATACCATTCTTTTTGGGTGCCGGGCCGGACAAAGAATTGCATTTCCATTTGTTCAAATTCCCGCATTCGGAAAATAAACTGACGGGCTACGATCTCGTTTCTGAACGCCTTTCCGGTTTGGGCGATGCCAAAGGGGACTTTCATACGACCTGTTTTTTGAACATTAAGGAAGTTCACAAAAATCCCTTGGGCGGTCTCCGGGCGGAGATATACGCCATTGTCTTCGCCTTCTTCTGCTGCTACGGCACCGAATTCTGTTCGGAACATGAGGTTGAACTGACGAACATCTGTCCAATTGCAGGTACCGGAAATTGCGCAGGGAATACCGGCAGCGTCAATCAAAGATTTCAATCCGGCAAAATCATCATTGGCTAACAGGCTATCCATTTGCACCAACATGGTATCAGCGTCCATGCCATTTTTTGCTGTTGTATTTTGTTGTTTGATCTGATCGGTAAATGCTTCAATGAGATGATCTACCCGATAGCGCTTCTTGCTGTCTTTGTTGTCGATCATGGGGTCGCTGAAGTTGTCGACATGGCCACTAGCTTTCCAGACTGTTGGATGCATAAAAATGGCGGCATCAATCCCGACGATATTCTCGTGCATTTGGGTCATGCTCCACCACCAATAGTCGCGAATGTTCTTCTTGAGCTGAGCGCCGTACTGGCCGTAGTCATATACGGCACTTAGGCCATCATATATTTCGGAGGATGGGAAAATGAAGCCATATTCTTTGCAGTGGCTGATGATAGCCTGAAGGTCGCGCGTCTTTGCCATAATTAGGGCGCAAAGATATAGGAGCAAAAGGAGCCGAATTGTACTAGAACAGTGTATTTACATTATATTTATCTACACAAAAAAACACGAAAACATGCCAACAAAAATGAGATGGGGCCTAATCTTAATGGCCAGCTTACTGAGTATGTGTTACTCCCCTTTGTTTGCTCAAAAAGACAAGCTTGAGGGGCTTTGGTATAACGAAGAAAAGAGTGCCAAGATTGATATCTACAAGGCTGTGGATGGGTATTACTGGGGGAAAATTGTCTGGTTGAAAGAGCCCAATCGGGATGGCAAGCCGAAGCTGGATATCAAGAACAGTAAGGAAAAACTAAGGACGCGCCCGATTATGAACATGCCCATTCTAAGTAGGTTCACAAAAGATGGGGACAATACTTATGACGGTGGGGAGATCTATGACCCCAAGAATGGGAAGACTTATAGCTGCACCATCACTTATCGGAATGATAACGAACTGGGCATCCGGGGGTATATTGGTATTAGTCTGATTGGGCGCACCACTACCTGGACGCGGGCAAAGGATTAGAATAGTTGCTCAGCAACAGTAAGCAAAACGGGGGTTTGTTGCGGGTCGACAAGGCTTCGAAAAAAAGTTTTTTGAGGAATGGTTTGGGACCTTATCTTTGCCGTCCTTTCATGGAAGCTGAACCGACCGACAGCATAAAATGAGAGGACACGGTGAGGTGGGAGAGTGGCCGAATCCAGTAGTTTGCTAAACTGCCGTACGCCTAAAGTGTACCGAGGGTTCGAATCCCTCCCTCACCGCGGAATAAGTTCAAAAAGAGGTCGGAAATGTTTGGAAAGGGAAGTAGCGCAGTCCGGTAGCGCACCTGGTTTGGGACCAGGGGGTCGCAGGTTCGAACCCTGTCTTCCCTACTTAAAAAATGAGATGGCTGGCCTTGTGCCGGCCATTTTTATTTGAAATCGGATGGTGGTCGTCAGCTACCGGCTCCCTCCGCCCCCGATAGTAGCGGATACCCCGCAGGCCCCGCTGCGAAGCGGGGACGAGGAGTATGAGCGGATAGCGGGAAATGGCGGCCTAAAAAAGGAAAATGGGACCGATGCCGCTAGTGTGGCGCTTCGTTTTTTGGGTGGATTGTTCGCAATAAGTCGCCTAGGCAACAAGTAAAAATCTGGGATTATTTCTTTTTGATCAGGTATCCCGGGCGGTCTTTTACTTCTTCATAGATGCGGTAGATATACTCGGAGAGGATGCCCAAGCTGAGTAGTATCAGGCCGGAGAAGAAGGTGATGGCAATGATTAGTGAGGTCCAGCCTTGAACATTTTCGTTGAAAATAAAAAACGAATGTTCGGTAACGGTGAGCTTTAAGACGATAAACGCGATGACCAATAATAGCGCGAATACAGAAAAAAATACGCCACAAAATGTGATGAAACGAATAGGAAAGGAGGAGGAGGAAAAGAAGAAATCTTTGGCCAGTTTCCATTTTTTCTTAAAGCTCCATCTGGACTTGTTATTACTTCCTGTGGGGCGATTGTAGGGTACGAAATAGGGCGAATAGCCTAGGCGTAGAATTTCAGAAATGGTTGAGGTGTTCTTGGGATGAATCCTCTGGTTGATGATATCAATAATCTCTCGGTCAATAAAGAACGTATCCGCGCCACCTTCGGGGAAATGGACATCCGATAGGTTGTTCATGATTTTGTAGAAACTCCGGGAGAACAATTTGCTCAGGGCTGGATCGTCGCGCTGGGCGCGATGTGGGATAATGATTTTGTGCCCTTGCTCCCATAGCCGATACATCTGCACAATGCTGTCGTAGGGTTGTTGTTCGTCATCCGGGATTGGGATGGCACAAGCGCCATTGCATACAGACAGGCCGGCAAATATGGAGTAATGACTGGTATAATTTCGACTCAATTGGTAGGCATGAACATTGCTATGCCGTGCTTCCAGGGCTAGTGCCGTGTTGTAGGATTCATCTTTTGAGCCGTCGTCCATCACGATCAGCTCAAAGGGGATGGCGGCTGCATCCAATACTTCGCGCAACCTTGTGTAGCAGGTGTTGATTCTATTGCCACTGTAGTAGGAAAGCAGGATGACGGATAGGATAGGCTGAGCCATGGTGCGAATTTAATGGTAGCTATTCACAGCTGCGACTACCTTTTCTGCATCAGCCACTGTCAGGATATTAGAGATGGGCAGGCTGACTACTTCTTGATGAATGGTATCGGTAATGGGGCAAGACATTCCCTTCAATTCGGGATAGCCTTGCTGTTGGCTTGGTGGTACCGGATAGTGAATCATGGTTTGAATACCGGCATCGGTCATGTGCTGCATAAAGCGCTGGCGATTGGCGACACGGAGCACGAACAAATGCCACACGTGTTGTTCTTGTTCGCTAGGCATTGCCGGTAGGTTGACTAAGTCATTTTTGATCTTAGCGGAATAAAAAGCAGCAATTGCTTTGCGGTGTTGGTTATCGGCATCAAGGTTGGGCAATTTCTGCATTAGGAAAGCGGCTTGCAGCTCATCCAGCCTTGAATTGAGGCCTTTGTATTGATTGTAGTATTTTTTCTCGGAGCCATAATTGCGCAAGGCAAACAAGGCTTCGGCCAATCGTGCGTCATTAGTGGTAATCGCACCAGCATCGCCAAGGGCACCCAAGTTTTTACCCGGATAGAATGAGAAGCCGGCAGCATCCCCTAAAGCACCACAGCGTACACCGGAAGAAGCTGCACCGTGGCTTTGTGCGGCATCTTCAATGACGAGCAACCCGTGTTGCCTTGCTAGTTGGTTGATGGCTGCCATGTCGCAAACCTGGCCATATAGGTGTACGGGAAGAATTGCCTTTGTCTTAGAGCTAATATTCCTTTCTATTTCCTTTGGATTAATCAGAAAAGTCTCAAGACTAGGTGCTACCAAAATTGGCTGTAACCCTGCTTTAAAAACGGCTAGGATACTGGCGATATAGGTATTTGCAGGCACGAGTACTTCATCACCTACTTTCAACTTGCCTAGTTCTTTGTAGCCTTCTAAAATTAAGATAAGCGCATCCAATCCATTAGCTACGCCAATGCAATGCTGCACGCCACAAAACTGCGCAAAACTGTGTTCAAATTCTTGCACCGCCTTGCCTAGGATAAACCAGCCGGCATCCATCATTTTATCCAATGCCTGATGAAAGGACAAGCGATAGGGTTCGTTTATTTTTTGAAGATCTAGAAAGGGTACCATGGCCGGATCTGCTGCATTATTGTTTTAGAAAATCGGGATTATTCTTAGTCCACTCATCAAAGCCAATACCTTCCCAGGGCATTCCTCGTTCGAAATGATACATCCAGGGATAGTGCATGACGCCTTCTTTTTCTTTAGATTTAATCGTACCGATTGGGCCAAGTGCTTTTGCGGGTGAGCCGGCGATTAATAATTCATCTCCGAAAGTGCCACCAACGGTAGCATTGGCTCCTATCAAGCAGTTGCGACCAATCTTTGCCATAGGCAAAAGGATGGAATGGACGGCTATTTGGGTAAAATCTCCGACGGTGGGTCCTTTACAAATATTGGAAGGAGGGTGTGGGTCGTTGGTAAACACGACATAGGGATAGATGAAGACAAAATGTCCAATCTTTGATTGTTGTCCGATGTGGACATTGCTATGTAAGCGGCAGTAGTGGCCAAACTCAGTATAGCCTTGCAAGTCGGACAGGGTGCCTACAGAAAAAAAGTCTCCCGCTTTGAGTCCTTCCCTAATCGTCACTCGGTGGCCACAAGAAAAATGCTGGCCAATGGTGCAACCGGCATAGATAAGGGTATGACTGCGGATGAGTGCATGGTCCCCGATTATCGTAGTTGGTTGTTGGTAGTTTTTGTCGGAATAATAGCCATTGAGGGGCTCCCCAAGCACACAGTCGTTGCAGATGGTGGAGTTGTCGCCGATAACGACATTGTCGTAAATCACGGTATTATCGCCGATGCGTACATTCTTGCCAATTTTTGCTTTTGGAGAAATGGACACATTGAGGTTGTTGAACTTCAAGTGATACAATTTAGGACGTAAAACAAAGGTATTTTCAGCGAACAGCCATAAAAAAACCTTGGTCGTCCTAGTGTCTGCTATTTGCTCGCCTTAAACACTTCGTAGGAGCGGATATAATCGGCTTCATCGTAGTGCATATTGCACAGACTCAACAATACCGCATTGTGCGAAAACCGCATGGTATGCCAAAAAGGAGGTGGTAATAACAGGCCTTTGTCCGGGCTATTAAGTAGGAAAGTTTGTTTGTTGCCCGCTCTATCCTCGGTGGTGATGTCAATGATGCCGCTAACCGCAATGAGTACCTGAAACAACTCGTGATGGGCGTGGCCGCCTCGCTCAATATTATTGGGGGTATAGTAGGTCCAATATACGCGCTCTACAGTAAAAGGTATCGCTTTCTCGCATTCCGCAACGGTAATGAAGCCTTGATTGGAGGCACCGTGAGAAGGAAATGTGATAATATGTGGTTGGTCCAAGTTCATTGAAGAGTGCTCCCTCGCTAGGATTTGAAAGATTTTTTCTTTTTTCGGAATAGGCCACTCTTTCCCTTCTTGTTGTCATCAGCTTCTTCATAGTAGCCGCCGCCGTCACCGTAACCATAGCCATAGCCGTAGCCATAGCCGTAGCCATAGCCATAACCGTAGCCATAGCGTTTGTGATGTTCTACTCCATTAAAGATGATGGCCGGGTTGAGCAATTTACGCTCTTGGTAAGTGGTCTCCAGCATCTTGATATGTTCTTTCACGGTGCGTCCCTGGCGGGTGATGAGGAGATTGGTACCGGAGAATTGTGAAAGCGTGAAGGAGTCGCTCACCATACCGATTGGCGCTGTATCAATAATGATGATATCAAACATTTGGTTCAGCTCGTCGAACAGCTCTTTACAACTCGGCAGTAGGAGCAGTTCAGAGGGATTGGGTGGGATAGGCCCACAATTTGCTATGAACAAATTTTTATGAATGCCAGAGGGTTTGATCACTTTATCAATACCAACTAGCCCGGCAAGGAATCCAGAAATACCGCCATCTCTGGCGATGTTGAGGCGTTCTGAGATTTTAGGTTTTCTTAGGTCAAACTCCAGGATGATTACCCGCTTGGAAGCGATGGCCATCGTCAAACCGAGGTTGATAGAAATAAAGGTCTTTCCCTCGCCGCTTATGCTGGAAGTGACCATTATGACTTTCTTGTTCCGTTCTGTAGCCATAAATTCCAGATTGGCACGAACCAAGCGGAATTGTTCTGCAATTCCTGTCCGGACTGTCTCGCCCACCACGATATCTTCTTGGTTTGTATTCTTACTAATGGAGCCTACAATCGGAATATTGGTCAAGCTGGTGATGTCGCCCTCGTTACCCAATTTATTATTCAACAATTCGCGAATAGAGAATACAGATAGCGGGATTGCGATGCCGATGAATAAGGCCAAAGCGTAGATCCTACTTGGAATAGGACTAATAGGGGCACCTGTCGAAAATGGTGCAACTACTACTTTAGACTTATCGGTCATGGCATTGGCAGATATTTCATTCTCCAAGCTTTTTTGATAGAGGAGCAAGTAAACATTCTGGTTCGTTTCATAATTCCGTTGAATGTCCTTTAGCGACTTGTCGATAGTCGGCGCCGAGTTCAACTGGCTGGAATATTCAGCGTTGTTCGAATAGGCGTTCTTTAAGCTCAAATCCAAAGTAGCGGTCACTTTATCGGATGCATCGGCTATCCGTTTACGAATTGCAGCAAGTGCCTTCTCCGCATTCTCCTTTTCCAAGCTTAGGCTCTGGTCATCTTTATGCTTTTCAACGTTGAGTAGGGCGGTATTATATTGTGTATTGAGCGCGGTAAGCGATGGGTCGTCTATTGGCAAGCCGGCAATGGCGCCATTACCTGAAAGTACTGTACTCTTTAATCGAGCGACAACACTCTTTTGCAGGAGAAGGTTCTCAATTCTTTGTTCCGATTCTGTTTTAGCCTGAATAATGGAGGCACCTTGGGACTCACCAATCACACCACTAGTCCGGCGAATATCTGCCACCCGCTCATCGGCACTTTGCAGTTTCCCTTCCAGGCTAGCCAAACGATCGTTGATGAAGTTGCGCACCCTACGGGCACTAGCAACGGTATTGGCCATTTCGGCACGACGATAGAAGACAAGCAATGCATTTTGGAAATCAATTGCCCGCCTCGGGAGGTTATCGTTTGTAGTTAGGTCCAACATGGAAGTACGGCCATCAGTGACATTAACATTGAAATTGCCGACGATTTCACCAACAGCTTTTGAAACCGGATCCATATGAATGCGCACCCCCTTCTTTAGATATTCTTCTTTGCCTTCATGATTATCCGTATAAACGATCTTGTAGGTGCCGAATGGACCGGTAGTCCAGGTATTAAAAGGGACGCTTGCTTTAAATTTTTCACCAAGTAAATCAAATGTTCCTTCTGATTTTTGGGTAAGCATCATATCCTGAACGCCATCCCCGATATACCCTGCTGAATCAAATACAAAGCGAATTGGCGACTCTTCGTAAATCTCATTCTCTTTTATCCTACCTTTGACATAATAATGTACATTGAGGGCTAAAGAATCTACCGCTTCACCTATTAAATCTTTGCTCCGAAGGAGGAAGATCTCATTATACATGTTCACATCGCTCTTTTGAGAGCTAGGGTCCAGCTTGCTCAATACGTTCTTGCTAATGTCATTCTTTTCTTCAATGAGTAAGGTGCTCTTTACGCTATAAATTGGTGTCGTGTAGCGTAGATAAAGAAAGGCAATAGTTATCGTGATCAATAAACCCAGCACAAACCAATACCAGCCGGATACAATTGCCGCTAACAGTTTCCTATAGTCGAAACTTGCATTAATCTGTGTTGCAAACGATTTTTTTATTTGCTCGTTGTCCATGTATAGCTTTAAAAAATGAAGTAGGGTTTTTTCGAAATGTCTTGTACTATCTGTTATTCAACCTGACCAATGCAACGATCGTTACAGCTGAAGTGAGCAAGGAAGTAAAGACAGGAAGATATAGGCGAAGGAAGGTGTTTGCTTCCTCCTTTTTCACTTTGCTTTGCTCCACATACACAATATCGTTTTGTTTTAAGCGGAAATAAGGGCTATTAAACACATTGTTGCTGTGCAAATTGAGCCGTGCTTCTTCTCTCCGTCCATTCACTTCACGAATCACCAAGACATTATCAATCCGACCGGTGATTGGGATACCTCCCGCTGCTGCAATCGCGTCAATAATGGTCATTTTATGGTTGCTCGTGAGTAGGGGGCCAGGGCGACTTACTTCTCCCAAAAGCGTTATTTTATAGTTCACAATACGCACTTCGATTACCGGCTGCTTAATATAGTCTTTCAATTGTGCTACCATAGCTTCTTTGGCTTGGCGTATCGTCAGACCTCCCATTTTCAACTTCCCGATGCGGGGATAATCAATATATCCTGCACTGTCCACTAAGTAAGAATTTTTGTTCACGGCTCCACCAACTCCATTATCTGACGCATTACCGAAACTCAAACCACCATCCAAAAAAACCTGGCTCGGGCGATCGTCCGGTGCAAAGGAAGGGCTGGATACATTGATCGCTAAAATATCATCCGGTTGAATGACCGCATCTGCCTCAGGTGCAATCGTCTGATAGCGAACAGCAGTATCATTCGGCGCAGTATCTGAAAAATAAACAACCTTTTTAGATACCCCGCAAGAAAAAAGACATACAGAAATGAGGAGAGCGGCAACAAAAAACTGAAGCTTTGGCATAGAAACGGAAAAATTCGTGCAAAGGTAAGAAATAATATTGCGTAGCACTGTAGTACGATACTTCAACAAGATAATATTGAGCCTATCAATTACAAACAAAAAAATAAAACAAAATACCTTACTCAGATTGTGCGGCAAACCCTTGCCCCAGCTATCGCCGCGCCACTAGCTTGCTCCAATCCCATTTCAGCCCCAAGCTTAACCAAGTACCCAGCATGGGCACCGCGCCTGTTTCTTGGTATTGTACGTTACTCAAGTTAGTACAATTGGCGTACAGTTCAACTGCTTTAAAATTGGCTGCTATTCGAGCATCAAGCAGGATAAAATGATCATAGTTGAAGCGTTGTTGCAACTTGGCATCCACGCCTATTTGATATTTCTTTCTGATCACCAAATTCAAGCGGCCAATCAGTTGGTTGCGTAAATTATCCAAAGCATACTGCGAAATTTTCCCGGAATGCTCGTCTTGTTCTTTCTGTGCTTGGAGGTAAGTATAAGTCAATCCTGCCCGCCAAAAAAAGAGCGCGTCCGTATTCCGAGACAGGTTGTAGTCGGCAGCCAAGGATAGCCCTTGCGTCTTCAACATGCCAAAATTTTGGGGTTGCCAGGGTTCGGCTACATCGTTCTTCACCCAATCGATAAAGTCAGTAGTCCTTCTCCTGAAATAACTCAAACTGGCTTGCACTCCGGCCTGCTGATATTGTAGCCCGGATTCGATAAATTGGGCTTGCTCCGGTCGCAATTGGCTATTCCCAATATTTGATGGCCCTTTGTAATAAAGATCGGTGTAGGTGGGTAGCCGTTGGCCGGTACCCGCATTCAGAAATACCCGATAATGCTTTCCCAGCTTGTAACCGGCATCAATACCGGGTAAGACCTCCCAGCCAAATACTGAATTATAGTTGGCATAAGCACCAATATTGACCAATAGCTTGCTAAGCCTATTAAAACTATATTCTGCATAAAAACCATAGTTCATTCGATCGCCTTTACCCAGACTGTTGCTACTTATAAATTCCTGACGAGCTTCCAGCCCAAGACCAAAAGTGCCAATAGTGGTATTCAGTGTGTTATTCAGCTCCAAATCCCAAACATTGGTCTCATGTATGTTTTCATACACTTCAGGCTTTTGTCGGATAAATATGTAATGATCTTTGTTGTAGCGATAACTCAATTGGGGACGAAAAGTCCAAACCTTGCTTATGGGCAGGTAGGCTTTCGCTCCGGCCAGAAAGGTTTGCACATTTTCTTTTGACTCTTTATCGCCAGGTGCTGCATAAAATCCATTGGCGCCAAAATCAATATTTACATAGCCCGCCAAGAAATCAAGACTTCGGGTGGCTCCTAGCTTAAGCTTATTTTGATACAGGATTTTGTCATTTCTAAAAGCCGTATTGTATCGATATCCGGAGGATTGGCTATGGCTCAAGGCTAGTTGTTGTTGTGTTCGCGCTCCGGCAAAATTTGCTTTGAGGTCTATACCCACATTGCCAAACAACTGCTGGTTGCTGGTATCCCTTTCAAAAGAGCTACCACTATAGATTTGTGCGGCAAGCCCTGTAGCCTTAGCTTCGGTGGTGATGATATTGATGGCACCGTTCAAGGCATTTACACCATACTTTCGGGCGGCAGCACCTTTTAATATCTCAATCCGTTCAATGGCATTGAGGCTTACCGGGAGATTCATCAGGTTGTGACCTGTCTGAGGGTCGGTCATCTTCACCCCATTAATCAGGAGGAGCGATTGGTCAAATGTGCCGCCATCTATTCGAATATCCGCTTGTGTACCAAATGGTCCCCGCTGGCGTACATCAATCCCTGCTACATAGCTGAGCAATTCCGGTACTGAGGCTACCGGCAAGGATGCAATTAAGCTTCTATCCAGGACTATTAGGTTTCTGTTCTCTTTTGAAAATGGAATTTGGATGCGGTTGCCCTGAATGATGACTTCGTCAAGATTATTCCCTAGGCTTGAGTCGATAGCAGTCGATACGGGAACTTGGGCATAGAGCGGATTAGAAAATAAAGCAAACACTAAGCCGACAAGGAAAAAACGTACCATCAATTTGCGTCAAAAAAAAATTGGCGCAAATGTAGGGGAAACTAGTGCGAAGCCCTGACAAGCTCAGCTAATCTGAGCTTGCAAGCAATTGACCTTCTGTGTGGCCGATATAAAACATAGAGAATTTAGCGTTGACCACCCCAAAAAATCTTTCCGACGCCTCCCCCTACAACGCATGAATCTTAGCAATAAGCCCAGTGGTAGAGTACCCTTCCACGAAGGGAATGATTTCAACGCGACCGCCACGTGCTAAGACTGCTTCTGCACCTACTATTGTCTCGATAGCATAATCTCCACCTTTTGCCAATATATCCGGCTGCAACAAATCGATAATTTCCTTCGGGGTATCTTCTTCAAATAGACAAACGGCATCAACCACATGAAGTGCGGCGACGGCGAACAATCTATCCGCTTCTGCAATCACGGGGCGCTGTGCCCCTTTGAGTCGCTTCACGGAGGCATCGCTGTTGAGCGCAACAATTAGTCTACTTCCAAGGCTTGCAGCACGCGCCAAGTAATCCAAGTGCCCACGATGAAGGATGTCAAAGCAGCCATTGGTAAAGACAATATTCTGGCCTGATGCTCGCCAAGCCGCACAGCGCTGTTGCAATTGTTTTTGGTTGCGTATCTTACTACTGATCCAGTCTAGTTTTTGCGTCATGGCTGTCCTTATTGATAAATGGTAAAATTACGAGTGCTGCAAATCCGGCAAAAAGGGTGGCCACTGTCAGGGCTGTCCACGCCACCCAGCCAAACGCATTGGCCGCCGGAGCAGCAATAGCATACCCGGAATGCAGCAACTTACCAACCAAAAATGGATAAAGACCAAGGCCACCTGGGGCAGCAACGATAGCGACCGATCCAAAAATCAAACACATGAGTGCTGCACCTACACCTAAATGTGTAGTAGCCGGCATAGCCCAGAAGCCGCAAAGGAGCTGTACCAAATATGCTGCCCAGATTAAGAAGCTATACCAAAGGAAGGCTCCTTTCTTTTGTAAGCGAAAAATGGATGCAAAACCTGCCCAAAGTCCACCGATAAAACGTCCGATTTTGGTATGGCCATATCTTTTGTACACCCAGGCCAACAGCCCGAAAAAGACCAATCCAAAACCTGCCAGCAACAGCAGCTTTCCGGTGCTCGGTGTATGCCCTTGCAATTCTGCAGTGAGATAGGCATCCAAAGCGTCCCCCTGCCAAAACAAACCCAGAGCAATAATCAAGGCAAGACACACCACATCAAATCCGCGTTCGGCGACAATCGTTCCAATCATCTTATCCGCAGGCACCTTCTCATACTTACCCAACACGGTACACTTGGCCACCTCACCGGCTCTTGGAGGGATTAGATTAACCAAGTACCCAACTAATACTGCCAATAGAGTATTAGAAGTTCGGGGTTGGATGCCCACTGGATCCAGCATCAGCATCCAGCGCTTAGCTCTTGCCCAATTGGAAAAAATATAGAGTACAAATATTGGGATGAGCCATAGTACATTGGTATGCTCCATGGCTGCCAGCATATCCGCTCGGTCTGTCGGCCCCATTTGCGCCAGCATATACCAAACGATACCGCCACCAATAGCCGTAAAGACAACTAGCTGTATAAGGGTAAGCCAACGTTTGCGCGTCATTCGGATTAAAGGTAACGGGCAGAAACCTTATAAGCTGTTATCTTCTTTAGGAAATATAACAGAAGGCTTAAAGTGCTTCGCTTCCTTAAAATCCATTGTAGCATAGGCCATGATAATGACCGTATCGCCCACTTGTACATGACGGGCAGCAGGGCCATTCATACATATAACTCCCGAACCCCTTGTGCCACGAATGATATAGGTCTCCAGCCGAGCGCCGCTTTCAATAGCGACCACTTGAACCTTTTCATGTTCCAACAAGTTGGCAGCATCCATCAAGTCTTCGTCGATGGTGATAGAACCGATATAATTAAGATTCGCTTCGGTAATCTTGACCCGATGGATTTTGGATTTCAGGACTTCAATTAGCATATCGCCGGCAAAGGTAACGGATGAAACAATGGGTAGCCCCAAGGTATTGGTAGGTTGGGTAAGGCGAAACTATTTGTAATGACTTTGGTAATAGGTTTCATAAGGTTCTATTGCCCCCTCTGCCACCAATTTCAGGAAATTTTTTGCTGAGATAAGCATCAACTGGTACTCATCCGGCTTAAATTCTCTGGTCATCATACGCACCTTATTAAACATGGTCAGATAGCGTTTGGCGGCCATTTGGTCTTTAAATTTTTTGACCACAATCAATGCTTTTCCGTTTGCCATTGGAAGAATTTCAGTTTCTAACTTATCCTCCGAAAAAGAGAACATGTTAAAGTCGGCAAGACCAGCCTTAATGCCCATCACCTTAGGTTCCATCTTATCTGCGACGAATAGGAAATAGTGCGGAGCATTAGGCTCATAAGCATATTCTTTGGGTGGGGCTTCGTTTTCCGAAATACTGGCCGAGCTGTCTGTGCCTCCGTTGTTTGGCTTCAGCTTCGTCAAAGCCAATTTTATGGAATCCAACCTAATGCTATTAGAATCCGATTTTATTTTTTCTTGCGCCAGCCGCAATATTTCTTGTGCCCAAGGGATCAAAGTATCCTTAGGGCTTTCCTTGATAAACTTGCGCAGCAAGGTGTCCGCCTCCTTATATTGAGCCGAACCGATATAGGCAACGGCTTCAAGCATTTTAAAGCGCCCGGGGTATTTTTCATCGGTCGGGAATTGCCGGCGGGAGCTGCGTACCCTTCCTAAGACTTCTCCATACTGACGATTCTGAAGTAGCTGATAGGTTGTGCTGTAATAATCATCAACCTTGACAGTAGCACTCGCTATCGTCTGAGTTTCGGTATTTGCTGCACCGACTAGTTCTCCATACTCTGTACCCGCATAGTTGTTACGAATCTTTGTGCTATAGGCTTGAGCGTCTTGCAACCTATTCTCCTTGAGGGCAATGAAATAACGTAGATAAGTAGCCTCTGCTGCATAAGAATTAGTAGGCCAGCGTTGCTCTAGTGTATCCAAAGCCGCAGTTGCCCTTTTATAATCATGGAACTGCTTGGCATAAGCGGTACTCAAATCCAAATAGGCACGTTGCAAACGGTTTGTAGCGGTTGCTTTGGCTTCATCTGTTTTAGGAATATACCCCAATAGCGTCTCTTCTGTAGGCACCCCATTTATTTCCGATGAGGATTCCAGCTCGTCTCCTACCGTACTTCCACCAGCTACACCGATAGCGCCAGACCTTGCTATGGCTGCGGCTCTACGCCAATTATCAACATTCGGTCGATCGCCCCAAATCCGCTTAAACTCTGCCTTCCCCTGCTGCACCATGCTTGGTGTGTTGAAATACCAGGACTGTGCTGATGGATCATTACTATTAACACCGCCACTCCCAACACTTGTTCCATTTGCTGCATTTGCTGCAAGAAAAGCGCTATCCGCCAACTGCTTTTCATACGCACGGATAAAGCGTTTCACGATCAGTTTCTGCTCCTTTTCGGGCATAGCCGCCAGTTCCAACAAGCTATCTTGCACTCGGATCACTTGGCTTGGGTCAGCTACTTTACTCACCAAGGCCGCCCGACTAGCCGCCTGCTGGACGCTGCTATCATCCGTAGCGTATTGTGCCAGATGTGCCGCGCTATCATAGGCCAGTTTTGCTTGGCTGTAATTGGATTGCTTAAAATAGATATCACCTAAAGCCGCAAAAGAAATAGCTTTCTGCTTTTTGGTGCTTTTGGGTGCTTGGATTCCTTCTGTGAGATAGGCAATAGCTCCTCTAGTATCGCCACTGTTGGCAGACAAGCGACCAAGGACATAATACACCTGTTCGTAGTAGGTCCTGAACTTACCATCATTGAGCATGCTTTTCAATGAAGCCACGGCATCTGCCTGCACGCCACCACTTTGCATTAATGCATAGGCACGATTGCGCCGGGCATAAAAATCCAAATCAATTTTTGGATGCAAATCGGACACGATAGCAAACTGATCTGCTGCGGCTTTGTATTGTTTGTCTTCCTGCAAGAGTTGCCCATTGAGGTAGGCTGCCCGACGGCGTAGGTCCACAGGCAACTCTTCTGCTGCGGACACGATACTCAATTGCTTCCTTGCATCTCCCCAATTTTCTTTCTTTAGATCCAAGTAGGCATGCTCCAAAGCCAATCTACCTTTGAGTTTCTCGGGAAACTTTGTGTCCGCATGGAGCAAGTCCAATAAAGATTCGGCACCTTCCAAATCGCCGTAAGTAGTATTGGTGCGAATGAGCCAAAGTAACCCGTCATTGGTGGCAGGATCTCGTTTCAATACCGCATTCAATCCTGTTTGTTGTGGTGTGGCTAGGCTGGGCACTTCCCGTTTGTAGGTTCCTTTACGCTTTGCCTTCTTGATGGCTTCGGCCTTTGCTTTTTCGTTGATTGAGACGATATACTTAAAGGCATTTTCAGCATTTTCCTGATCGCCTTTATAAAAATATGCCTTCCCGAGGAGCAAGTAGAGGTCATCACTCCATTTGGTACGTGGGTCGTGTATTTGAATACCCAAAGATGTTTTTTGAATCACGCTATCCATATCGGAAGCAAAGCGTGTTGAGTCTTTGAGCGGGTCAAAGTCAAAAAGAGGTATGGTTTCTTCCCAATTATCCTTTGCAGAACGTTGCATGTTCAACTCTGCTTCTTCCATTTTCTTATTGGCGTTGAAGTAGTAGTTGTAATGTGTGTAGGTATTCTGAAAACCCCTGCGAATAGGTGTCCACTTCTTTTTGAGCATTTTTTCATTACTGTAAACCGCTCGCTTCTTTTTAATCTTCAACTCTAGAGCCAGATTGAATTTCTGCTCTTGTTGCTTTTGCTTAATCTTCTGATCTCGCACCCGTTTTTCTTCCCGTTTTGCACTTGCCTCGGCGCGGGCTTTTCGTTTTAGATTCAGCGAATCGGTTCGCAATTTTCGTACCGCCGCCAGACTATCCGTAAGCACTTTCCTTGCGGCCTTCATGGAATCCAGATGATTCTTCCGAGCGGTCGTCAAGCTATCGGTATACGCTTTACGTCGTTCTTGGATACTGTCCGTCCTCATATTGCGCACTATGGCCACACTATCGGTAAATCGTTTGCTGGTTCGATATTTTCTTATTGCTGCTAAGCTATCCGTCCTTTGTTTTTGTACTGCCCTACGGGCTGCGGTTGCCGCCTCCCTTGCGTCTATCATGCTATCTGTCATGCGCTGCCTAGCCGCCTTCATACTATCCAAATGGGCGCGTTGTGCCTCCCGTACTATGGCCAACTTTTCTTCACGAGCATCTTGAATACTATCTCGGTAGGCTCTGCTTTCTCGATGTTTGCGAATTGCTTTCAATTCAGCAGCCCTTTCTGCTCTTTGCTCCTTGAGGCTATCCATTTGTCGTTGCCGTGCATTTCGGACAGAGTCCAGGTGTGCCTGCTGCTTTGATCGTAAGGTCTGGATTTGCAGGATGCGGGCATCCCGAGCTGAGTCTTGAACTCGCTTCTGTTCGGCTCGTTGGCTTTCCAATAGTGCTTTTCTGGCCTTCAGGGAACTATCGGCATTGCTACGCGACTGGCCATAACCAACCGTGCTACCCAAGAGTAGCAGGAAAAACAAGAGAAAACGGGTAGGATAATACTTATTCAGACAAGACACGCAAATACTATAACTAAAAACGTGGAAAGATAGTATGTTTTTTGGCTCGTTAAATGAAAAGAGCTGCTTCGTTTGCCGAAACAGCTCATTCCAAAAATTCAGTAGCTACGACCCTTTTAGAAAATATTAGCCGGGTTTATGGTCACTTTACTACCCTTCCGTAAGGTTCTATCCAGCATTTGAGCTAGCGCGTTCTTTGTCTGCCGATCTTGCATGGTAGCTTGGATTTGGGCGGATTGTGGATCTACACTTGCTGGGAGTGCCACTCGGTTGTTCAGCTTCACATAGAACAAGCCTTCCTTGCCTTGTATTGCAGGAGAAAGTGTACCAGTTTGGAACTGTTGATTGAAGACATAGCCGATAACGCGCGGTTCGAACCCTAAGCTATTGGTAAAGGATTCGCTGGCCCGTACACTGTCTGCTACTTGTACTTGTTGTGCGCTTTGCTGTGCCAATGCCTCCAAACTTTGAGGTGCTTTGTATTTATCAGCAAGTAATTTAAGCTTCTTTTCGTTGCGTACCAATGCTTCTACTTGTGCTTTGGTTGCGGCGGTCAGGCCAACAAGGCCATTGCTGCTGATGTCTGATAGTTTGGCCACTACATACTTGTTTTCCAAGTGTATTGGGTCGCTCACTTCGCCCACCTTAGCTGCAAATGCCCAGCGCACGATGTCGCGAGCAGCATCCAAGCCATTAATCACAAAGTCGCCTGCTTTGATATTGTCTGCAATCCGAACATTCAACCCACTTTTTTTGACACTTGCATCAAATTCTTGCCCGGTGCGATTCTTCCCTGCGAACTCATTTGCTGCTGCAAATTGCGTTTGATCTGCTTTGGCACCAATATTCAGCGCTTTGGTAATTGTGGCTAACTCCACCGCCGGTTCAAAATCCTTTTGGTCATTGATCTTGATGATATGCCAGCCAAATGCTGTTTTTACTTCTTTAATATCACCAACCTTGCCATTGAAGCAAGCATCATTAAACTCTGGAACCATCACCCCATAGGGGAAATAACCCAAGTCGCCCCCTTTCTCTTTTGATCCATCATCCGAGAACTTCTTAGCTAAAGTATCAAAATTGGCACCTGCTTGAATAGCTGCAAACAAGCTATCTGCTTTTTGGTGTGCCAATGTATCCGACAAGCCATTAGGGTTTTGCTGTGTCGCAAAGCCAATGAGGATATGTTGTGCTTTTACTGAGTCCGGCATACTCTTCCGCTGCAGTACCTTCACCAACTTGTAGTTTCCATTATCAAATACCGGCCCGAAAACACTCCCTACTGCACCATTCAAAATGGTATCCGCCATGGGGGACATATAGGTCTTCTTGGTCACAAAACGGGCATGGAAACGCTCGTCAGAATTGCGGTTGACAAAGAGCTCATTGTCGCTTGTACCCCGGAATTCTTCTTTAATTGACTCTAAAAGACCTAAAGACTTTGCCGTATCATCGGCGCTGGGCGTTACGTCATATACCAAGTATTCCAAGGAACGCGTAGGCTGGTCTGTTTCGAACATCGCCTTGTGCTTGCTCATATAGTCTTTCATCTCGGCTTCGGTCACCGGCACCTCTGCATCTTGAATTAGACTAAGCGGCAACTTCACAAATTGGAAAGAAGCCTGCATATCATTTACTGAGTTGGCTTGCTTCAGGATTGCCTTTGGTGTATAAGCTGATCCTGCTAGCATACCGGCATATTTCTGCATCAGCTTCCCACGAATGATGAACTTCTTCAGCGCTTCCCATTGTTGTCCGAGTTCGATCAACTTAGGGTTTTCTCCCCCTTTCGTCTTCACTTCGTTCTCAAACTGCTTCACCATATTCGGGTCATACTGTTGCGCCTGAAAGATGGTGGTGAAATATTGTTGCACCGTCGGGTCGGGATTAGGCCCGGATATCATGTCTCTTTCTTCAGTAGGTGTAATGACAATCCCGAGTTTTTCGCATTGTTCGCTTATCAACTTTTCGTTGATCATTTGATCCAAAGCCTGCTGCCGCAATTGCGCTTGTTCTGCTTCTGAAAATTTCTGACCCTGCCGGAAAAACTCGGACAAGCTTAAATAATCTCGGGACATGTCTGAGAAATCCCGCGCATCTATCTTCTGTCCATCCACAGTAGCCACACTGGTGTCATGGCCAAATAAGTTTTGGAAACTACCATTAATCCCTTCGGATACGATGAAGGCCACAAGAGAAAAGCCAATAACCCCACCGGCAATTTTTGCGTATTTATCCCTAATTTTCTGAATGACCGACATAAGCGGAGTGTGTATAAGTATTGAT